>NZ_KV407481.1:0-481882 GCF_001620885.1 Klebsiella sp. D5A
TGTTTTGGCGATTTGAGAGAAGATTTTCAGCTCTGATACAGATTACTCGATGCGTCCGTGAGACGTGTTGAAAACAGAATTTGCCTGGCGGCGATAGCGCGGTGGTCCCACCTGACCCCATGCCGAACTCAGAAGTGAAACGCCGTAGCGCCGATGGTAGTGTGGGGTCTCCCCATGTGAGAGTAGGGAACTGCCAGGCATCAAATTTAGCGTGCTGATATGGCTCAGTTGGTAGAGCGCACCCTTGGTAAGGGTGAGGTCCCCAGTTCGACTCTGGGTATCAGCACCACTTTTTAGGTTAAAGTTCGGCACGTTGTAAAGAATTTGCCTGGCGACAATAGCGCGGCGGTCCCACCTGACCCCATGCCGAACTCAGAAGTGAAACGTCGTAGCGCCGATGGTAGTGTGGGGTCTCCCCATGTGAGAGTAGGGAATCGCCAGGCATCAAATAAAACAAAAGGCCCAGTCGAAAGACTGGGCCTTTTGTTTTTGTTATATCTGTTGTTTGCCGATGAGCGCTCTCCGGAGCAGGACAAATCCGCCGGGAGCGGATTTGAACGTTGCGCAGCAACGGCCGGAGGGTAGCGGGCAGGACGCCCGCCATCATTCCCAGGCATCAAATAAAACGAAAGGCTCAGCGGAAGACCGGGCTTTTTTGTTTTTTGCGGCCAGACGCGCCGCCAGCTCCCCCGGTGGCGCTGCGCTTACCGGGGCTACAGACCCGTAGCCCGGGAAAGGCGCATCGCGCCGCCCCCGGGAAAATGACCATATCAATATAAATGAAAGGCCCAGTCGTGAGACTGGGCCTTTTGTCTTTCTGGCGGCTAAGCCAAAGGGAACGCATCCCGGCTGTAGCGTTTGTGGAGAGGTATCACTAACGCGTAAGCGCCACGATTCCTAACGTGAGACCGGCAACCGCTGCGGCCCCACCGGCGATCGCACCAGCGGTTTCCCAGTTATCCTGAGTTGTGCCTTTTACACAGGTATTGGTATGCACCAGTCGGCCCTGCGAGTCATAGACCGGCACGCACGGGGAATCATGGGCACAGCCAGCAAGCAACGTTGCTAACAATGTCACTAATATTAATTTTTTCATGGTATTACCTCTAAATAACCGTTTGCAGTCAACGATGTCAACACATAACGGAATAGCTTATTTTACCACCGCAATGACCCAGGCCCGGAAGGGGAAATAATCTCAAATTATGAGCAGAGTAAATATCGTGAAGAGAAATGAGAAATAATGAAGAAAATATGTAGAAAGGGATATTTTCAATGCGTCAGGTGGGGATGGGAATTAATATTTCTACTAACTTGTTGTTCTGATAGAAATAAAAAAGGCGCCGGTTGGCGCCTTGATAATGGTAGTCGATTATTCTACGTGGCGGGTAAAGCGACGCCTAACGACCACGAAGAACACCGGAACAAAGAAGATCGCCAGCAGTGTCGCGGTAAGCATCCCGCCCATCACGCCGGTGCCCACTGCATTCTGAGCCCCGCTACCGGCACCATGGCTAATCACCAGCGGCATGACCCCTAGAATAAAGGCTAGTGAAGTCATTAATATAGGGCGTAGACGCATACGAGATGCTTCCAGGGTCGCCTCAATAATGCCTTTCCCTTCTTTATCCATAAGATCTTTAGCGAACTCGACAATAAGAATAGCGTTCTTCGCAGATAAACCAATAGTCGTTAACAGGCCAACTTGGAAATAAACGTCATTATTCAACCCTCTAAGCGAAGCTGCTAATAATGCGCCGATAACCCCTAATGGCACAACCAGCATCACTGAGAACGGAATCGACCAGCTCTCATAGAGCGCCGCCAGGCACAGGAAGACGACAATCAATGAGATGGCATAGAGTGCAGGCGCCTGGTTGCCGGAGAGCCGTTCCTGGTAAGACATCCCGGTCCAGTCGTAACCGATGCCGCTCGGCAGTTTACTGGCCAGTTGTTCCATCAGCGCCATAGCTTCCCCGGTACTTTTGCCTGGCGAGGCTTCACCGAGGATCTCCATGGACGGCAAGCCGTTGTAGCGCTCCAGACGCGGCGAGCCATAGATCCAGCGTGAAGTGACAAAGGCGGAGAACGGAACCATTTCGCCGTTGGCGCTACGAACGTACATGTTGTTAATGTCGCTCGGCAGCATACGGAAATGGGCATCAGCCTGGACGTACACTTTTTTCACGCGGCCGCGGTCGATAAAGTCATTGACGTAGTACCCCCCTAGCGCCGCGGATATCGTTTCATTGATATCGGAGAGGGATACGCCCAGCGCCTGCGCTTTTTCCTGATCGACATCCAGTTTGAACTGCGGCGTATATTCCAGCCCATTGGGCCGTACCCGGACCAGCTGATCCGGATGCTGTTTCACCATGCCGAGCAGTTGGTTTCGCGCCTGGGTCAGGGCGGTATGGCCAAGCCCACCCTGGTCGATCAGCTCAAAGTCGAAGCCGGTGGCGGTACCCAGCTCAATAATTGCCGGCATGTTGAACGGGAAAACCATGGCGTCTTTTATCTGGCTGAAGGCCACGGTGGCCCGTTTAATAATCGACTCCACGTTGTTTTCATCACCGCTACGCGCTTCCCAGGGTTTCAGGCTGACAAACGCCATGCCGGAGTTTTGCCCCTGGCCGCTGAAGCTGAAGCCGTTAACGGTAAAGACGCTTTCAACATTGGCCTTCTCGTTATGCAGATAGTAGTCGGTTACGGTATCCAGCACCTTCTGCGTGCGCTCCTGGGTCGCGCCGGAAGGCAGCTGGATCATGGTCAGGAAGACGCCTTGATCCTCGTCGGGCAGAAAGGACGTGGGCAAACGCATGAACAACACGGCCATCCCCACGACTATCACCAGGTAGATCACCAGATAACGGCCTGTTCCACGCAGAATGCCGCTAACGCTGTTGGTATAGTGATTGACGCTCTGGTCAAAGCGGGCGTTAAACCAGCCGAAAAATCCTTTTTTCTCATGGTGTTCGGCTGAGGCTGGCTTCAACAACGTGGCGCAGAGCGCCGGCGTCAGTACCAGCGCAACCAGCACGGAGAGCGCCATGGCGGAGACGATAGTGATCGAAAACTGACGATAAATCGCGCCAGTCGAGCCGCCGAAAAAGGCCATCGGGACGAATACCGCAGAGAGCACCATGGCGATACCCACCAGCGCCCCCTGGATCTGCGACATCGACTTTTCTGTCGCTTCTTTTGGCGAGAGCTTCTCCTCAACCATTACACGTTCGACGTTTTCCACCACCACGATGGCGTCATCGACCAACAGGCCTATCGCCAGCACCATGCCAAACATCGTCAGGGTGTTGATGGAGTAGCCAAACATCGACAGTACCGCAAAGGTACCCAACAGCACGACAGGAACGGCAATCGTCGGAATGAGCGTTGCGCGCATGTTCTGCAGAAACAGATACATGACAAGAAAGACGAGGATAATTGCCTCAAAGAGCGTTTTAACCACTTCGTGGATGGAGATTTTGACGAAAGGGGTCGTATCGTACGGATAGACAACCTTCATCCCCTGAGGGAAGTAGGGCTGTAGCTCGGCCAGCTTCGCTTTAATCGCGGTGGCAGTATCCAGCGCGTTGGCGCCGGTCGCAAGCTTAATACCCAGACCAGAGGCGGGTTTACCGTTAATTCTCGCGACGACGTTGTAGTTTTCTCCCCCCAGCTCAATGCGGGCGACGTCTTTCAGATGGACGACCGAACCATCGGCATTGACCCGGAGTGTAACCTTGCCAAACTCCTGCGGATCTTTAAGCCGGGTCTGAGCGATGATCGACGCGTTCAGCTGCTGGCCTTTCAGCGCTGGCGTACCGCCGAGCTGGCCGGCGGCGATCTGATCGTTCTGGACCTGCAGCGCATTGATGACGTCGACCGGCGTGAGGTTGTATTTATTCAGCAAATTGCCGTCCAGCCAGACGCGCATGGCGTACTGCGCGCCGAACAGCTGCACATCGCCCACGCCGTTGAGGCGGCTGATAGGGTCTTTCACGTTGGAGGCGACATAGTCAGAGATATCGTCCTGGGTGGTGGCCGGGTTATCAGAGATAAAGCCGGCAACCAGCAGGAAGCTGCTGCTGGATTTTTCGACGCTAATCCCTTGCTGTTGTACTTCCTGAGGCAGCAGCGGCGTAGCCAACTGCAGTTTGTTTTGCACCTGCACCTGGGCGATATCCGGATCGGTGCCGGACTTAAAGGTGAGCGTAATGGTTACCGAGCCAGCGGAGTCGCTGGTCGACGACATATACATCAGGTTGTCGATACCGTTCATATTCTGTTCGATAACCTGAGTGACCGTATCCTGCACGGTTTGGGCATCCGCACCCGGGTAGGTGGCGGAGATCGCCACCGCAGGGGGCGCAATCGTCGGATACTGCGCTATCGGTAGCTGCAGGATGGCCAGGCCGCCGGCAATCATCATAATGATGGCCAGCACCCAGGCGAAGACCGGTCGATGGATAAAAAACTTAGACATGGCTGAGTATCCTTATTGTGCGGCCGGTGCCGCACGCTCCGCTTCCGCTTTGACGGTGACGCCTGGACGGACTTTCTGTAAGCCGCTGACAATCACTTTATCGCCCGGCTTCAGTCCGCTGGTGATGAGCCATTTATCGCCAACGGCCTGAGTCGCGACCACTTCCCGGGTTTCAACCTGGTTTTTGTCATTCACCAACATCACGGAGGCATCGCCCCGCGGCGTGCGGGTCACTCCCTGCTGCGGCACCAGGATGGCCTGCGGATCGACACCTTCGTCTATGCGAGCACGGACGAACATCCCCGGCAGCAGGGCATGCTGCGGGTTAGGGAAGATAGCGCGTAGCGTGATAGAGCCCGTGCTTTCATCGACAGTGACGTCAGAGAACTGCAGCGACCCTTTAAGCGGATAGGCCTGGCCGTTCTCCATCACCAGCTCAACGCTTTTTGTATCACCGCCGCGCTGCAGGCTTTCCTGCTTAAGGCGCATAAAGTCATTGCTGGACTCCGTCACGTCGACATAGATGGGGTCGAGCTGCTGGACGGTGGCCAGGGCATCCGACTGACCGTTGGTGACCAGCGCGCCCTCGGTGACGCTCGATTTGCCGATGCGCCCGCTTATGGGGGAGGTCACTTTGGTGTAGGCCAGGTTGATACGGGCGGTGTCTACGGCGGCTTTGGTGGCGATGACGTCGGCGTCGGCCTGGCGTGCAGTGGCCACCGCCTGATCGTATTCCTGCTGGCTGATATATTTGGTACCCAGCAGTGGAACGTAGCGTTTCACCGTCAAATGGGCGATGGCGGCTGCGGCTTCGGCCTTGGCCTCATCGCCTTTCGCGCTGTTCCAGGCGGCCTGATAGGTTGCCGGATCGATCTGATAGAGCGACTGACCTGCTTCGACATCACTTCCTTCAACAAAGTTACGCTTCAGGATGATACCGCTCACCTGGGGGCGGACTTCCGCCACGCGAAAAGCAGAGGTGCGGCCTGGCAGTTCGGTGGTGACCGACAACGGCGCACTGTTCACGACATGGACCGTCACCTGCGGCGCCTGTGCATGGGGTTGCGGGTTGCCCGAATTATCGCAGCCGGTAAGCAACAAGGCAGAGATAATTAAACCGGATAAAAGTGTCACTCTGGCGTGAGTTGTCATTGCGGTTCCTTATAGATTACGTGCCAAATTCGGCGGCGAATCTGTGAAAGAAAGAGGGAATCAAAAAGCAGTTTGCCATCCTACAAATAAACGCCATTGGATGTAAGAGTTACTTATTTTTAAGCAATCAGCAAGGCACGCAAAAACAAAAAAATGGCCGATCTGTTTTTACTATTTATCTTAATTGTAAAACATAATAAACAGACATTGTTTTAATGAATGAGTTGGCTATTAATATTCATTAAGGTGATTCGTTGGTTTTCTACATCAGAATTAGCTTGTCTGCATTTTTGCTAAATAATATTGTGCACCGAATGTTAGATTAAGGGATCTTCAGAAAAATCTATATTGCCTGTTAATCGGGAACTGAGATCTTATATGGCGAGAAAAACCAAAGAGGAGGCGCTGCGCACGCGGCAGCTCCTGATTGAGTCCGCGATCCAGCAGTTCGCCCTGCGGGGGGTGACCAATACGACCCTGACGGATATCGCTGATGCGGCGGGGGTGACTCGCGGTGCCGTATACTGGCATTTTGCCAGTAAGACCGAGTTGTTTAATGAGATGTGGCAGCAGCAGCCACCGCTCAGGGATTTGATTCAGCAAAACCTGGCGACAAGGAATGAGCAGGAGCCCTTAAAAGATTTGCGCCAGCGATTTATTGCCGGCCTGCGCTATATTGCTGAGAATCCTCGCCAGCGTGCCCTGATGCAAATCCTTTATCAACGCTGTGAGTTTGCCAGCGATATGTTATCGGAGAGCGAAATTCGCCAACGCATTGGATTTAACTATTCCGTTATTGGCGGCATTCTGCAGCGCTGTGTGCGTAACAATATATTGCCAGCCGAAACAAATATCGACGTGATATTAATTGTTTTACATAGCGCCTTTTCCGGCTTGATTAAAAACTGGCTGCTTGAACCGCAACGCTTCGATCTGTATCAGCAGGCACCTGCGCTGGTGGATAATATTATGGCGGTGGTCTGTGTTGCTCGTTTATCGCAGGAGCCTGTACTGCGGGTAGTGAATCAGTAATGTGTTCTGTCGGCGCAGATAATAAAAAAGGCGCTTCCCCATGCCGAAGAGCGCCTTTTATATCAAGCAAGCAACTGACTAGTATCAGTTCATGCCGTATTTTTTCAGTTTTTTACGCAGTGTACCGCGGTTGATGCCCATCATCAGGGCTGCGCGGGTCTGGTTACCACGGGTGTATTGCATCACCATGTCCAACAGGGGCTGTTCAACTTCAGCCAGTACCAGCTCATACAGGTCATTCACATCCTGACCGTTCAGTTGAGCAAAATAGTTCTTCAGTGCCTGTTTAACCGAGTCACGCAGGGGTTTTTGAGTTACCTGATCCTGAGAGTTAACGGTAGAAACGGTCAGTACGTCAGAATTTACGCGTTGTTCGAACATAGTTCTGTCAGCTCTTTATTTCTATTACGCAAAATTTTCGAAGTATGCCTCCAACGCCTCCAGCTGTTCGCTGGCATCCTCAATGGCGTTGAATGTGCGCCGAAACTGGTCATCTGGAGCATGTTCCTGAAGATACCAGGAGACGTGTTTACGCGCGATTCGGTACCCTTTTGCCTGACCGTAAAAGTCATGCAATTCCCGAACGTGCGCACAAAGCAAGCGCTTAACCTCTGCCAGTGGCAGCGGGGGCAGCAGCTCTCCAGTGTCCAGATAATGCTGGATTTCCCGAAAGATCCAGGGTCTTCCCTGAGCTGCACGGCCTATCATCAGGGCATCAGCCCCTGTATAGTCGAGCACAGCTCTGGCTTTAAGCGGGTCAGTAATGTCACCATTCGCGATAATCGGAATGGAAACTTTCTGCTTAACTGCCCGAATACTGTCGTACTCAGCGTCTCCGTTAAACAAGCAGGCGCGGGTGCGTCCGTGAATAGTCAGAGCCTGAATGCCACACTCTTCGGCCAGTTGGGCAATCTCTACGCAGTTACGGTGTTCCGGTTCCCAACCGGTGCGAATCTTGAGAGTCACAGGAACGTCCACCGCGTTGACGACCGCCGTCAGGATTGACTTCACCTGCTCGGGGTACTGCAAGAGGGCTGAACCTGCAAGCTTGCGATTCACCTTTTTCGCCGGGCATCCCATATTGATATCTATAATCTGGGCGCCACTTTCCACGTTAATCCGCGCGGCTGCAGCCATCTCTTCCGGTACGCTACCGGCGATTTGCACGGTACGAATACCGGGCTCATCAATATGCACCATCCGTAAACGGGACTTGTCGCTCTCCCACACCTGTGGATTAGAGGACATCATCTCGGAAACGGTTAAACCCGCTCCCATCTCATAGCACAGCGTCCGGAATGGTCTGTCAGTAATGCCAGCCATGGGCGCTGCGATCAGGCGATTTCTGAGCTGGTGGTGTCCGATGCGCATGAGTTAAGAAATGACCATACTGTGACTGCAAGGCGGCGTATATTACGCATTTTTTGCACGAGATGAAAGGCCAAACTTTGAGCAATCCTCTGTTGCAGATCAATGAATCCGGGACTAGCGTAAAAGCGATGAATAAATACTTATATTAATCATTACTTTAATTGATGATGGGTAATTTGTGTCCATTTATAAAATCGTAAAACTTCTCGATTTTTCTTAGATAAACTCGCTGCCTGACGGCATAAAACGCTGTTTTTGTAGCCAAAAAAGTACTCTGTAGTGCGATCTGCCTCTCATTTCCAGGCATTATTTGGTGGCTACTGGAAACAAAAATGCGGCCCGCAGGCCGCATTGTGCTTAGTTTTTCCGGCCGGTGATCCGGCACCACTCCTCTTTCTCCACCACCGGGTCGAGGGTGAAGAGCGGGGCGTAGGCTTCGCAGACGCTTTCCGCCTGGCTTGCCAGAATGCCGGAAAGGCCCAGCAGGCCGCCTGTAACCGGCAGGACGCTGATTAATGGGGCCAGCTCACGTAACGGGCCCGCGAGGATGTTTGCGACCACGACATCGGCTTTCATGGCTTCTGGCTGATCCTGCGGCAGATACAGTTCAAGACGCTCGGAGACGCCGTTACGCTGGGCGTTATCACGGCTGGCCTGGATGGCCTGTGGGTCGATATCAATCCCGATCGCTTTAGCGGCACCCAGTTTCAGGGCGGCGATCGCCAGGATGCCGGAACCGCAGCCAAAATCGATAACGGTTTTGCCCTGCAGGTCGAGACCGTCGAGCCACTGCAGACACATGGCGGTAGTGGGATGAGTGCCGGTACCAAAAGCCAGTCCCGGATCAAGCATCACGTTGACCGCGTTCTCATCGGGGACATCGCGCCAGCTCGGACAAATCCACAGGCGCTCACCGAAACGCATCGGGTGGAAGTTATCCATCCACTCGCGCTCCCAGTCTTTATCTTCCAGCTGTTCAATTTTATGCGCAAAGCCGGCGCCGAGCAGCGGATGCTGCTCCAGTTGGGCAACGACCGCTTTCATATCGGTTTCGGCATCGAACAGGCCGATCACGTCGGTATCGCCCCACAGCCGGGTTTCCCCGGGCAACGGCTCAAATACCGGCGTATCGTGCGTATCCTGGAAGGTGATGGAGACCGATCCGGCCTCCATCAGCGCATCGCTAAGATCTTCTGCGTTCGCGCCGGTAGTATTTAGTTTCAGTTGGATCCATGGCATAGCAAAACTCTTTATTTATCAGTAGTCATCACAGGGGCTGGCGGGACGGGTTGGCCGAAACGGTTCCCGACGACAAAAGCCAACAAACTTAGCAGTAGCGAGGGCACGATAGGATGGAAGCCCAGGAACTGAATATGAAACGTCGCGAGCACGGCATACAGCACGCCGCCCACCAACATCGCGCTGAGCGCCCCGGCAGCGTTTGCTCGCTCCCAGTAAAGGCCCAGCACCAACGGCCATAAAAACACCGCTTCCAGGCCGCCGAAGGCCAGCAGATTGAGCCAGATAATCATTTCCGGCGGCCGCCAGGCGGCCAGCATCATTAATATACCCAGCACTAAGGTGGCGATCGTTGAGATCCGCTTGAGCTTCTGCTCATTGCGTTTTTTTGTTGGCTGCGCGCTGAGCCACAGATCTTTAATGATCGTAGCCGATGCCTGCAGTAAATGGGCGTTCACGTTCGACATAATCGCGGCCATCGGCGCGGCTAAGAACAGTCCTGCAGCCCACGGCGGCAGCACCTGGACCATCAACGTGGGGATCACCAGATCGGGCACGGTGAGGCCCGGCAGGACGGCGCGGCCAAGGGCGCCGGCGAGATGCATGCCGAACATCAGAATCGCCACGACGATCGTGCCAATGACAATCCCGCGGTGCACGGCTTTGCTGTCTTTATAGGAGATACAGCGTACGGCGGTATGCGGCAGGCCGATAACGCCGAAGCAAACCAGCACCCAGAACGAGGTCATAAAGGTGGGGGACAGGATATCATCCGCACCGTGCGGCGACACCAGCTGTGGGTCGATCCGCTGCAGTGTGTCCACCGCCTGATGCAGGCCGCCGGCAGCATGGACGACACCAACCAGCAGGACGATCGTCCCGATCAACATCACCATTCCCTGCATCGTATCGTTGAGTACGCTGGCGCGGAAGCCGCCGAAAGCGGTATACAGCGCGATGGTGATCCCAAAGATCAGCAGACCGGTTTCGTACTTGATCCCGGCAGCGGTTTCCAGCAGGCGCGCGCCGCCAATAAACTGCACCGCGATGGCCCCGACAAAGGCCACCAGCAGGCTGACGCTGGCAATCCATACCACCGCGCGGCTTTGGTAGCGCGCCTGCAGCATATCGTTAAGGGTAATAGCATTGTAGCGTCGCGCCAGGATCGCGAACTTCTTGCCGAGGATCCCGAGAGAGAGCCAGATCGTCGGTACCTGGATCATCGCCAGCAGTACCCAACCCAGCCCATATTTATAGGCGGCGCCGGGGCCGCCTATAAACGAGCTGGCGCTAATATAGGTGGCGGTGAGGGTCATGGCTAATACAAACCCCCCCATCGATCGACTGCCGAGGAAATACTCGCTAAGGAAGTTCCCGGTGCTGCGTTTACGCATCGCGTAAATCGACAGTCCGAAGACCACAAACAGATAAGCGATCAGCACCACGATAATCTCAAGCTGCATCGTTATCCTCCAGAGAGATATCACGGAAGATAAAGCGCACCATCGCCCAGCACAGCAGTATAAACAGCAGCGGCACCAGCAGGCAGGCCATTTCAAACCAGTGCGGCAGGCCGGTAAAACCGATACTGACGCCCGGCAGATAAGCCGCCGCCAGCCAGGCGGCAAGATAGAGAAGGGTCAGCCACAGCGCCCAGCGCGCTTCTTTATGGGCCTGAACAAAGCGTTTGTCCATTTTTTGTCCCTTGAGGATGAAGAAAGCGGGGATTGTACCGCATGGAAAAGTCGAGGGGAGAGAAAAAGAAAAAAGGCCGGATTAACCGGCCTTTTGCAGCAAATACAGGATTATTTTTCCTGCAGTCCGAGCTTTTTCTCCAGATAGTGGATGTTAGTGCCACCATGCTGGAAGTTCTCGTCGCTCATAATGCGCATCTGCAGATCGACGTTGGTTTTGATGCCATCGATGATCAGCTCCTGCAGCGCATTCTTCATGCGGGCAATCGCCACGTCACGGCTTTCGCCGTAGCAGATCAGTTTACCGATCATGGAGTCATAGTACGGCGGTACGGTGTAACCGGCGTAAATATGAGACTCCCAGCGCACGCCAAAACCGCCCGGCGCGTGGAAGCGGGTAATTTTACCCGGGCTCGGCAGGAAGGTGTTCGGGTCTTCGGCGTTGATACGGCATTCCACCGCATGGCCTCTGACGACCACTTCATCCTGCTTGATGGACAGCGGCTGGCCAGCTGCAATACGCAGCTGCTCTTTGATCAGGTCAACGCCGGTGATCATTTCGGTAACCGGGTGTTCTACCTGAATACGGGTGTTCATTTCAATGAAGTAGAACTCGCCGTTTTCGAACAAGAACTCGAAGGTGCCCGCTCCGCGGTAGCCGATATCCACACAGGCTTTCGCGCAACGTTCGCCGATGTAGCGACGCAGTTCCGGGGTGATGCCCGGCGCCGGCGCTTCCTCGACCACTTTCTGGTGGCGACGCTGCATGGAGCAGTCACGCTCTGCCAGATAGATAGCGTTACCCTGACCGTCCGCCAGTACCTGGATCTCGATGTGGCGAGGATTTTCCAGGTATTTCTCCATGTAGACCATGTCGTTATTGAAAGCCGCTTTCGCTTCCGCTTTGGTCATGGAGATAGACTGCGCCAGTTCGGCGTCGCTACGCACAACGCGCATACCGCGACCGCCGCCGCCGCCGGAGGCCTTGATGATCACCGGATAACCAATGCGTTTGGCATGGGCGCGGTTAGCGTCCATATCGTCGGTCAGCGGGCCGTCAGAACCTGGAACGGTCGGGACGCCGGCTTTCTTCATCGCGGTGATTGCGGACACTTTGTCGCCCATCAGGCGGATAGTGTCGGCTTTCGGACCGATGAAGATAAAGCCGGAGCGCTCAACCTGCTCGGCAAAGTTGGCGTTCTCGGAGAGGAAACCATAACCCGGGTGAATCGCTATCGCGCCGGTGATTTCCGCCGCACTGATGATAGCCGGGATGTTGAGATAGCTTTTTACGGACGGAGCCGGGCCAATACAGACCGTCTCATCCGCTAACAATACGTGTTTTAGATCGCGATCCGCGGTGGAGTGCACAGCGACGGTCTTGATGCCCAGTTCTTTACAGGCACGCAGGATGCGCAATGCGATCTCGCCACGGTTAGCGATGACAATTTTATCCAGCATGTTCGCCTCGTTACTCGATAACTACCAGCGGCTCGTCGAATTCTACCGGTTGGCCGCTTTCGATCAGAATGGCTTTCACCACGCCGGCTTTGTCGGCTTCGATCTGGTTCATCATTTTCATCGCTTCGACGATGCACAGGGTGTCGCCCACGTTAACTTTCTGGCCAACTTCCACAAACGCTTTCGCGTCCGGGCTTGGCGTACGATAGAAAGTACCAACCATCGGGGAACGTACGATGTGACCACTGATTTCCGCTTTTGCCGGCGCTTCAGCTGCAGCAGCTGGTGCGGCAGCCGCGGCGGCAGGCGCCTGAGGCTGCATCATCGGCGCAGCATAAGCCTGCTGCATAACCGGATAGCTTGCGACCGGTGCAGAGCGGCTGATGCGAACAGACTCTTCGCCTTCAGAAATTTCCAGTTCGGAGATACCTGATTCTTCAACCAGCTCGATCAGTTTTTTAATCTTACGAATATCCATGAGTGGGTTCCGTACTCTTTGTTTAGTGTGATTGTGACAGGCGTTTTACCGCCGTCTGTAAAGCGTATGAATAGCCGTCCGCCCCCAGTCCGCAAATGACGCCAGCGGCGACATCTGACAGGTATGAGTGCTGGCGGAAGGGTTCGCGTGCATGCACGTTGCTCAAGTGAATCTCGATAAACGGGATGTTCACGGCAAGCAACGCGTCACGGATTGCTACGCTGGTATGCGCGAACGCGGCCGGATTAATCAGGATATAGTCCACGTTGTCTTTAGCCTGATGAATTCGGTCGATTAACGCATACTCCGCGTTGGACTGCAGGTGATCCAGGCTCACATTCAGCGCCGCCGCCTCAGATGTCAAACGGTTAACAATTTCAGCCAGCGAGAGGGTGCCATACTTATCAGGCTCGCGGGTACCGAGCATGTTAATGTTTGGACCATTCAAAAGCAAAATGTGAAACTTGTCAGCCATCGTGTGGCGATCTCCTGCCATCTTCGGGTAAAAAACAACATATACCTTCAATGCGCCCTTGTCACCTTTTCAGGGTCAGAAAACCCCGTCAGGAAAACCAAAGTCGCACATTATAACGATTTCGTAGCAATTGGCAGCTAAATACTGGTCTTATCAGGGAAGATTATCAACCGCTATCGTAAAAAGAGTCGCGGTTGATAAAAGATCTGCGGGAAACTGCACATTACCGGATTCAGCGCCACCACTGGCGGAACTTCTTATAACGGCATGCCAAAAGCACCACCGCCAGCAGGGCATAAATGATGGGCTGCGGCGAGACGATCTTCACTGACCACAGGTAGTGAATCGGCGCGAGGATCGCCACCAGATAGACGAAATTGTGCAAAAGTTGCCAACGACGGCCCAGTTTTCGCTGCATCGCCTGCGTCGAAGTCGCCGCCAGCGCCAGCAGGATCACCCAGCAGATCATGCCTAACGTCAGATAGGGGCGATTGATAATCTCCGAGCCCAGCAGCGCCAGATTGTTAATGCCCAGCTCCAGCAAGGTGTAGCTGGTCAGGTGCAGCGTCGCCCAGGCAAAACACCATAAACCTAACAGGCGGCGAATGCGAATCAATAATGGCTGCTTCGCATAGCGCGCCAGCGGGGCGACCAGCAGAGTCGCCAGCAGAAATTTAAGCGCCATCCTGCCGGTAAAGTGCTGGATATCCTTGGCCGGATCGGCGCTAAAGTAGCCCTGATACCCGGCCCAGAACAACCAGACCAGCGGTAAAAACCCCGCCAGGTGGAGGAAGACTTTCAACCACGCGATCTGTTTGACGGTGAAACGCACTAGAAGTTCTCCCGCAAGTTCATACCGCGATACAGTGAGGCCACCTCGTCGGCATAGCCGTTAAACAGCAACGTCGGCTGACGTTTCACATCGAGCACACCGCCTGAGCCGATGAACCGCTCGCTGGCCTGCGACCAGCGGGGATGATCGACATGGGGATTAACGTTGGCAAAGAAGCCGTATTCGTCCGGCGCCGCCAGATTCCAGGTGGTCGGCGGCTGCTCGCGCGTCAGCTCAATGCTGACGATGGATTTAATGCCTTTAAAACCGTACTTCCACGGCACGGTCAGGCGGATCGGCGCGCCGTTCTGCGGCGGCAGCGCTTTGCCATACACGCCGACGGTAAGCAGCGTCAAGGGGTGCATGGCTTCGTCAAGCCGCAACCCTTCCACGTAAGGATAAGCAAGTCCCCCGCCGATAAAACGATCTTTCTGCCCGGGCATTTGATCCGGGGCGTAAAGGGTTTTGAAGGCGACATAGCGCGCGTTGCTGGTGGGTTCCACCAGCGCCAACAGTTTATGCAGCGGGAAACCGACCCAGGGAACGACCATCGACCAGGCTTCCACGCAGCGCATACGGTAAATGCGCTCCTCCAGCGGAAAGCGTTTGGTCAGATCGTCATGGTCAAGGGTCAGCGGCTTCGCCACTTCACCGCCGATGGTCAGTGTCCAGGGATCGGTGCGCAGGCTACCTGCGTTCGCCGCCGGGTCGGCTTTATCGAGGCCGAATTCATAAAAGTTATTGTAACCGGCGACCTTATCTTCCGGGGTGAGCGTCAGATTAGCCTGCCACTCGGCGGGTTTAGCAAAGTCCAGGGCCTTGCCCGCCGGGGCCGGCGGGCGGTCATTTCCTTTAAACCAGTCCAGCAGATCGGCCTGCGCGGCGGCGGGAAGCGAAAGCGCCGTCGCGCTGATACCCAGCATTTTCAGCACCTGGCGCCGCTTGAGCATAAAAACGGATTCGGCCGTGACGTCGGCTTCCGTCAGTTTTTTTCTTTTCATGGTGTCCTCCGTCATGCGTTTCCCTAAGCATGACGGAGACGACGATTTATCGCGAATATGTCACGAAAAATTGCAGATTAGGATGAGGAGCCGCCGCCGAAGCAGAGGCGCGGTCGTCCAGGAATCATCGGAAAGTGGCGCAAGACGTTTCCTTTACCGCGCATGACCCGGCATCTTTAGCAGGGAAAAGAGGGCGGTAAGCTGGCCAGACGGTAAACCGGTAATAATTTGCGTCGCTGGCGCGGGTTTGCCATCCTGCGTCTAAAATTAAAGCGCTTCTGGCGCAGGCCGCAGGCGGGCAATGATTGGCAAATTTTTTCTGCCGACTATACTCGCTATCGGCATACTTTCGCCGATAATACGCATTCCATTGCCAGACTCGCCATCTTTGATAGTATGCGTCGCGCTTTAAAAGGTTAATGCTAGCGGCAAGGCGCGCGCCAGCACGGGAGCCTGATGGTTCATCGGGCAGTCATTCACTCGCGGAGTTAACACAGGGATGCGATTAACGACGAAGTTCTCAGCCTTTATCACGCTGCTAACTAGCCTGACCATCTTTGTCACGCTGATTGGCGCTTCGCTGAGTTTTTATAACGGCATTGAGAACAAGGTCGAAAACCGGGTTCAGGCGGTGGCGACCATGCTGGATAACCGGCTCATCACCACCTCTTTTGATCAGCTTGAGCCGCAGCTGGATGAGCTGATGACGCCGATCGAGATCGTGCATATCGATTTCATGCTTAACGGCAAACCACTCTACAGCCACTCCCGAACCGACAGCTACCGCCCGCTTGGCAGCCATGAGCAATTCCGTGAGATCACGGTCCCGTCGCTTAAACACCCCGGTATCACTCTGCATCTGGTCTACGTTGACCCAATGGTGAACTATTTCCGCTCGCTGTCGATCACGGCCCCGCTGTCGATCTCCATCGGCTTTATGGTGGTGATTATTTTCTTCGCCGTCCGCTGGATCCGCCGCCAGCTGGCTGGTCAGGAGCTGCTTGAGCTGCGTTCCACGCGCATCCTGAGCGGCGAGCGCGGGCCGCAGGTGCGCGGATCGGTCTATGAATGGCCAGCCAGCACCAGCAGCGCGCTGGATATGCTGCTGTCGGAGCTGCAATTCGCCAGCGATCAGCGCAGCCGTATGGATACGCTGATTCGCTCCTATGCGGCACAGGATTCTAAAACGGGCCTGAATAACCGCCTGTTCTTTGATAATCAGCTGGCCACGCTGCTGGAAGACCAGGAGAAAGTGGGCGCCTACGGCATCGTCATGATGATCCGTCTGCCGGAGTTCGATCTGCTACGGGACAACTGGGGACGGGCGGCCGCCGAAGAGCATTACTTCACGCTTATCAACCTGCTCTCTACCTTTATTATGCGTTATCCCGGCGCGCTACTGGCGCGCTATCACCGTAGCGACTTCGCCGTGCTGCTGCCGCACCGCACGTTAAAAGAGGCGGATAGTATCGCCGGGCTGTTGCTGAAGGCCATGGACGCACTGCCGCCGACGCGCATTCTCGATCGCGACGATATGATGCATATCGGGATCTGTGCTTTCCGCAGCGGGCAATCGACAGCGCAGGTGATGGAGCACGCGGAAGCGGCAACGCGCAACGCGGTGCTGCAGGGTAGCAATAGTTGGTCGGTTTACGATGACACCCTTCCTGAGAAAGGTCGCGGCAACGTTCGCTGGCGGACGCTGATCGAACAGATGCTGAGCCGCGGGGGACCGCGGTTGTACCAAAAACCTGCCGTTACCCGCGATGGCCGGGTGCATCACCGTGAACTGATGTCGCGGATGTACGACGGTAAAGAAGAGGTGATCGCCGCCGAGTACATGCCGATGGTGCTGCAGTTTGGTCTGGCGGAGGAGTATGACCGCCTGCAGGTGACGCGCCTGCTGCCATTTTTAGGCTTCTGGCCTGAAGAAAACCTGGCGTTACAGCTGTCGGTGGAGTCGCTGATCCGTCCCCGTTTTCAGCGCTGGCTGCGCGATGCCTTAATGCAGTGTGAAAAATCGCAGCGTCAGCGGATTATTTTTGAACTTGCGGAGGCAGATGTTTGTCAATATATCGGCCGTCTGCAGCCGGTTATGCGGTTGGTTAACGCCCTGGGCGTTCGGGTGGCGGTCGTTCAGGCGGGACTAACCCTGGTGGGAACCAGCTGGATCAAGCAGCTGGATGCGGAGTTGATCAAACTGCATCCTGGGCTGGCGCGCAACATTGAAAAGCGCAGTGAGAACCAGCTGCTGGTGCAAAGTCTGGTGGAAGCCTGCAAAGGCATGCCTATGCAAGTTTTTGCGACGGGCGTACGCAGCCGCAGCGAGTGGTTAGTGCTGTCCCAATGCGGTGTCACAGGCGGTCAGGGGGAATTTTTTGCGGCCTCACAGCCACTTGACACAAATGTGAAAAAATATTCGCAAAGATACTCGGTTTGATCTGCCGTTTAGCGTGATTTCACGTAGAATAACGCGCGCCATCGTGAAGGGGGTGTGCTTGTCTACTCGCCGGATCATCGCAATGTAAATGCCAGTGACCCTCCTTTGACAGGTTACAAATTCAGGCGTGGAGCGCTGCTGAAGATTTCAGCAATGAACGGAGTCGGAAAAATTTGTAACAAAGGAAATGAACTGCACTAATTTTCACCGCAGCAGGTGATTTTTGCGCCTTGTCGCTGCTGCGTGTGGTTGGTAAAGTAAGCGGATTTTGTTTTCCGCCCCAGCTTTCAGGATTATCCCTTAGTATGTTAAAAAAATTTCGTGGCATGTTTTCCAATGACCTGTCCATTGACCTGGGTACCGCGAATACCCTTATTTACGTAAAAGGACAAGGCATCGTATTGAATGAGCCTTCCGTGGTGGCCATTCGTCAGGATCGTGCCGGATCGCCGAAAAGCGTCGCCGCCGTAGGTCATGAAGCGAAGCAGATGCTCGGCCGTACCCCGGGTAATATCGCGGCGATTCGCCCGATGAAGGACGGCGTCATCGCTGACTTCTTCGTGACGGAAAAGATGCTGCAGCACTTTATCAAACAAGTGCACAGCAACAGCTTTATGCGCCCGAGCCCGCGCGTGCTGGTGTGCGTACCGGTTGGCGCCACCCAGGTTGAGCGTCGTGCGATCCGTGAATCCGCGCAGGGCGCTGGCGCTCGTGAAGTCTTCCTGATCGAAGAGCCGATGGCGGCAGCGATTGGCGCAGGCTTACCGGTTTCTGAAGCGACCGGTTCTATGGTTGTCGATATCGGCGGCGGTACTACCGAAGTCGCGGTTATTTCCCTGAACGGCGTGGTCTACTCTTCTTCCGTGCGTATCGGCGGCGACCGTTTCGACGAAGCCGTGATTAATTACGTGCGTCGTAACTACGGCTCCCTGATCGGTGAAGCGACCGCTGAGCGTATCAAACACGAAATCGGTTCGGCTTACCCGGGCGATGAAGTGCGTGAAATCGAAGTTCGCGGCCGTAACCTGGCGGAAGGCGTACCACGCGGCTTTACCCTGAATTCCAACGAAATTCTTGAAGCGCTGCAGGAGCCGCTGACCGGCATCGTGAGTGCGGTCATGGTTGCTCTGGAACAGTGCCCGCCGGAACTGGCTTCTGATATCTCCGAGCGCGGGATGGTTCTTACCGGCGGTGGTGCGCTGCTGCGCAACCTGGACCGTCTGTTAATGGAAGAAACCGGTATTCCAGTCGTGGTTGCTGAAGATCCGCTGACCTGCGTAGCGCGTGGCGGCGGCAAGGCGCTGGAAATGATCGACATGCACGGCGGCGACCTGTTTAGCGAAGAGTAGTCAGCCTGAAGGTCTGGGGTGGCTTAGCGGCTGCCCCTGGTCTTTACTGACACGAGAATACGCATAGCCTATGAAGCCAATTTTTAGCCGTGGCCCCTCGCTACAGATTCGCCTTATTCTGGCGGTGCTGGTGGCGCTTGGCGTCATTATCGCCGACAGCCGCCTGGGTACGTTCAGTCAAATCAGAACGTACATGGATACAGCCGTCAGCCCTTTCTACTTTGTCTCTAATGGTCCCCGGGAACTCCTCGACAGCGTATCGCAAACGCTGGCGACCCGCGATCAGCTCGAACTGGAAAACCGCGCGCTGCGTCAGGAACTGTTGCTGAAAAACAGCGATCTGCTGATGCTGGGCCAGTACAAGCAAGAGAACGCGCGTCTGCGTGAACTGCTTGGCTCGCCGCTGCGCCAGGACGAACAAAAAATGGTGACGCAGGTCATCTCAACGGTCAACGACCCCTACAGCGATCAGGTGGTTATTGATAAGGGCAGCGTGAACGGTGTTTACGAAGGCCAGCCGGTTATCAGCGATAAAGGCGTAGTGGGGCAGGTCGTGGCCGTGGCGAAAATGACCAGCCGGGTGCTGCTGATCTGCGATGCCACCCATGCGCTGCCGATCCAGGTCCTGCGTAACGACATTCGCGTGATTGCCGCCGGTAACGGCTGTACTGACGATCTCCAGCTTGAGCATCTGCCGGCGAATACCGATATTCGCGTCGGCGATGTGCTGGTGACCTCTGGTCTCGGTGGCCGCTTCCCGGAAGGGTATCCGGTCGGGGTGGTCTCCTCGGTGAAGCTGGACACTCAGCGCGCCTACACCGTGATTCAGGCGCGTCCGACGGCCGGGCTGCAGCGCTTGCGCTATCTGCTGCTGCTGTGGGGCGCCGATCGCAATGGCGCCAACCCGATGACCCCGGAAGAGGTCCATCGCGTGGCTAACGAGCGCCTGATGCAGATGATGCCGCAGGTGCTGCCTGCGCCGGATGCCATGGGGCCGCAGATGCCGGCGCCAGCCACCGGGCTGACGCCATCGCAGCCGTCTCTGCCTGCAGGGGGGCAATAGTGGCAAGTTATCGTAGCCAGGGACGCTGGGTTATCTGGCTCTCGTTTCTTATCGCGCTATTGCTGCAAATTATGCCCTGGCCGGCGGACATCAGCGTTTTCCGGCCCAACTGGGTATTATTGATCCTGCTGTACTGGATCCTCGCCCTGCCGCACCGGGTGAACGTGGGGACGGGCTTCGTGATGGGGGCTATTCTTGATCTCATTAGCGGCTCGACGCTGGGCGTTCGCGCCCTGTCCTTAAGCATTATCGCCTATCTGGTCGCGCTGAAATATCAGCTGTTCCGTAACCTGGCGCTGTGGCAACAAGCGCTGGTGGTCATGCTGTTATCCCTGGCCGTGGATATCATTGTTTTCTGGGCAGAGTTTTTAGTGATCAACGTCTCTTTCCGTCCGGAAGTATTCTGGAGTAGTGTAGTAAACGGTGTCCTCTGGCCATGGCTCTTCCTGCTGATGCGCAAAGTGCGTCAGCAATTTGCAGTGCAATAAGGTTGATATGACAACTCTGTATCTTGCTTCAGGTTCCCCGCGTCGGCAGGAACTGCTGACTCAGCTTGGTCTCACTTTCGAGCGTCTGGTTCCCGGTATTGAGGAACAGCGCCAGCCGCAGGAGAGCTCCGAGCACTATGTTGTCCGCCTGGCGCGCGAAAAAGCGCAGGCCGGGGTGGCGATGGCATCGCGCGATTTGCCGGTGCTGGGGGCGGATACGATTGTCATTCTTAACGGCGAAGTGCTGGAGAAACCGCGCGACGCTGAACACGCTGCAGCAATGCTGCGTCTGCTTTCCGGCCAAACGCATCAGGTCATGACGGCGGTGGCGCTGGCAGATACGCAGCAGACGCTGGACTGTCTGGTGGTCACGGACGTGACCTTCCGGCTGCTTAGCGAGCAGGATATCGCCGAATATGTGGCCAGCGGCGAGCCTTTAGATAAAGCAGGTGCATACGGTATTCAAGGGTTGGGTGGTTGCTTCGTCAGGAAGATTAATGGCAGCTATCACGCCGTAGTCGGCTTACCGCTGGTGGAAACGTATGAGTTGCTCAGTAACTTTAACTCACTGCGTAAAGAAAAGGGATAAAGATGACGGCTGAATTATTAGTTAACGTAACGCCATCCGAAACGCGCGTCGCGTATATCGATGGCGGTATTCTGCAGGAAATCCATATTGAGCGTGAAGCGCGACGCGGAATAGTAGGCAATATCTACAAAGGTCGTGTTAGCCGAGTGCTGCCGGGAATGCAGGCGGCTTTTGTAGATATTGGTCTCGATAAGGCGGCGTTCCTCCACGCCTCCGATATCATGCCGCATACCGAATGTGTCGCTGGTGAGGAGCAAAAGCAGTTTACCGTACGCGATATTTCGGAGCTGGTGCGCCAGGGCCAGGACCTGATGGTCCAGGTGGTCAAAGATCCGCTGGGCACCAAAGGCGCGCGTCTGACCACGGATATCACCCTGCCTTCCCGTTATCTGGTGTTTATGCCAGGCGCCTCCCATGTGGGAGTATCCCAACGCATTGAAAGCGAAGCCGAGCGTGAGCGGTTGAAGAAGGTTGTCGCAGATTACTGCGACGAGCAGGGCGGATTTATCATTCGCACCGCTGCGGAAGGGGTTCACGAGCAGGAAATGGCCGCCGATGCCGCCTATCTGAAGCGCGTCTGGACCAAGGTGATGGAGCGCAAAAAGCGCAATCAGACCCGTTATCAGCTGTACGGCGAGCTGGCCCTGGCTCAGCGCGTGCTGCGTGATTTTGCCGATGCGCATCTCGACCGTATTCGCGTCGACTCTCGCCTGACCTACGAGGCGTTACTTGAGTTCACAGCTGAATATATCCCGGAAATGACCAGCAAGCTGGAACACTACAGCGGCCGCCAGCCGATTTTCGATCTCTTTGATGTGGAGAACGAAATTCAGCGCGCGCTGGAGCGTAAGGTTGAGCTGAAGTCCGGGGGCTACCTGATCATCGACCAGACCGAGGCGATGACTACCATTGATATCAATACCGGGGCGTTTGTCGGGCACCGGAATCTTGACGATACTATCTTCAATACCAATATCGAAGCCACCCAGGCGATAGCCCGCCAGCTACGTTTGCGTAACCTCGGCGGCATTATCATCATTGATTTCATTGACATGAACAATGAAGACCATCGGCGACGGGTACTGCACTCCTTAGAGCAGGCGCTGAGTAAAGATCGGGTGAAAACCAGCATCAACGGTTTCTCTCAACTGGGGCTGGTGGAGATGACCCGCAAGCGGACGCGTGAAAGCGTGGAGCATGTGCTGTGCAACGAGTGCCCGACCTGCCACGGACGCGGAACGGTAAAGTCGGTTGAAACGGTATGCTATGAGATTATGCGTGAGATCGTCCGCGTGCATCATGCTTATGATTCCGATCGCTTCCTGGTCTATGCTTCCCCTGCGGTGGCGGAAACCCTGAAAGGGGAAGAGTCGCACGCGCTGGCGGAAGTGGAAATCTTTGTCGGTAAGCAGGTCAAGGTACAAATTGAGCCGCTCTATAATCAAGAGCAGTTCGATGTGGTTATGATGTAAGACACCGCGTCATTGTGCGGCTGACAAGGAGAGAGGCGTGAGGCGACTGCCCGGGATTTTATTGCTCACCGTGGCAACATTGATTGTTATCGTCGCGCTGCTGGTGAGTGGCTTGCGTCTCGTGTTGCCGCAGCTCGACGCCTGGCGTCCGCAGCTGCTGGAGAAGATCTCCACGCTTACTGGCACGCCGGTGGATGCCTCGCAGATCACCGCCAGCTGGCAAAATTTTGGTCCGACGTTAGATGTCCGTGATATTCAGGTCGGGCTGAAAGACGGCGGCAAAATGGCGGTGAAGCGCGTGACCCTGGCGCTGGACGTCTGGCAGAGTTTGCTGCATATGCGCTGGCAGTTCCGCGATCTTACCTTCTGGCAGCTGCAGGTTCATACCAACACCCCTATTCAGACCAATGACGGCGGCGAAAGCCTGAAAACCGACCGCATCAGCGATCTCTTTTTACGTCAGTTCGACCACTTTACCCTGCGCGACAGCCATCTGAGCTTCCTGACCATTTCCGGTCAGCGGGCGGAGCTGGCAGTCCCGCAGCTGACCTGGCTTAACGGCAGGAACCGTCACCGCGCCGAGGGGCAGCTTAGCCTCTCCAGTCTCACCGGCCAGCATGGCGTGATGCAGGTGCGGATGGATCTCCGCGATGAGGATGGCCTGCTGAATAAAGGGCGAGTCTGGCTACAGGCTGACGATATTGACGTCAAACCGTGGCTCGGCCGCTGGATGCAGGACAATATCGCTCTGAAGAGCGCCCGCTTCAGCCTTGAAGGTTGGATGACCATTGAAAAAGGCGATGTGGCAAGCGGTGACGTATGGCTGAAAAAAGGGGGCGCCAGCTGGCAGGGGGATGACGAAGTTCATCACCTGTCAGTGGATAACCTGACGGCGCATCTCTCCCACGACAAGCAGAGCTGGGGCTTCTACATTCCCGATACGCGGATCGCTATCGACGATAAACCCTGGCCAAGCGGCGCGCTGGCGATGGCCTGGATCCCGGCGCAGGACGTCGGTGGCGACGACCATCAGCGTAGCGATGAATTACGCATTCGTGCCAGCAACTTAACCCTCAGCGGCCTCAGCGGATTACAGCCCTTCGCCGATAAGCTGGCGCCTTCCCTGGGCGAGCTCTGGCGCACCACGCAGCCCAGCGGCAAAATCAACCTGCTGGCGCTCGATATTCCCCTGCAGGCGACGGAGAAAACGCGCTTTCAGGCGCAGTGGAGCGATCTGGCATGGAAGCAGTGGAAACTCCTGCCGGGAGCGGAACACTTTTCCGGCAGTCTGAATGGCAGCGTTGAGCACGGGGAACTGCGCGCCCGCATGACGCAGGCGCTGATGCCTTATACCGGTGTTTTCCGCGCCCCGCTGGAGATCGCCGCTGGCGAAGCCACCCTCAGCTGGGTGAAAAACGACAAAGGGTTTATGCTTGATGGCCGCGATATTGACGTGCAGGCGACGGGTGTCCGCGCCCGCGGCGGCTTCCGCTATCTGCAACCGCAGGGAGATGATCCCTGGCTGGGCATTCTGGCGGGCATCAGCACCAATGATGGTGGCCAGGCATGGCGTTACTTCCCGGAAAACCTGATGGGCAAGGCGCTGGTGGACTATCTCAGCGGCGCGATTAAAGCCGGACAGGCTCGCGATGCGACGCTGGTGTATGGCGGCAATCCGCATCTTTTCCCTTACCCGCACAATGAAGGGCAGTTCCAGGTTTATGTCCCGCTGAAGAACGCCACTTTTGCCTTCCAGCCGGACTGGCCGGCGCTGACCGGGCTGAACATCGACCTCAACTTCATCAATAACGGGTTGTGGATGCGGGCGGATAAAGCGATGCTCGGCAATGTCACCGCCAGCAATCTCGATGCCGCGATCCCGGACTATACCGCTGAAAAGCTGTTGATTGATGCCGATATCAAAGGCCCGGGCAAAGAGGTGGGACCTTATTTCAACAATACGCCGCTGAAAGAGACCCTGGGAGCGGCGCTGGATTCCCTGCAACTGGACGGGGATGTGAGCGCTCGCTTACATCTTAACATCCCTTTAGATGGCGAAATGACCACCGCGAAAGGCGATGTGCGTCTGCAGAATAACAGTCTGTTTATCAAGCCGTTAGACACCACTCTGCAAAACCTGAGCGGGAATTTCAGCTTCGTGAATGGCGATCTCAATAGCGAAACGTTGAGCGCGACCTGGTTTCATCAGCCGCTGAATCTCAATTTTTCCACCCGGGAGGGCGAAAAAGCGTTTCTGGTGGACGTCGGGATGAACGCCAACTGGCAGCCATCGCATACCGGGTTGCTGCCAAAAGCCGTCAACGAGTCGCTGAGCGGCAGCGTGCCGTGGGAGGGCAAGGTCGCTATCGAACTGCCGTACCATGGCAACGCCAGCTATAAGGTTGATATCAACGGCGACCTCAAGAATGTGAGCAGTCACTTACCTTCGCCGGTCAATAAGCCCGCTGGAGAGCCGATGCCGATCAAAATTAACGTCGCCGGCGGTTTGAGCAGCTTCGACCTGACCGGCTCCGTCGGCGCGAAGAATCATATCAACAGCCGCTGGTTGCTGAACCATAAGCTGACGTTGGATCGGGCAATCCTTACTTCGGACAGCAAGGGGCTCTCTCCGCTGCCTGACCAGCCTGGGGTTGAACTCAATTTGCCACCGATGGATGGCGCTCAATGGCTGGCGCTCTTTCAAAACGGGGCGGCGAATGAAGTCAGCAGCACCATACTCTTTCCCCAGCGCATTGTGCTGCGTACGCCGTCGCTGGCGCTTGCCGGTCAACAGTGGAACAACGTCAGTCTGATGTCGCAGCCGGTCGCCGGCGGCTCGCAGGTCGAGGCGCAGGGGCGTGAAATCAACGCTACCCTCACGATGCGCGACAATGCGCCCTGGCTGGCGAATGTGCGTTATCTCTATTTCAACCCGACCAGCGCCAATGGCCAGACCGGTGAGAAGAACGCAGCCCCGCAGGCAGAGACGCGGCTGGATTTCCACGGCTGGCCCGATCTGCAGCTGCGCTGTGCGGAATGCTGGTTGTGGGGGCAAAAATATGGCCGTATTGACGGCGATGTGGCGATTAAGGGCGATACCTTAACGCTCTCCAATGGTCTGGTGGATACCGGGTTTGGCCGACTGACGACCGATGGCGTCTGGGTCAGCGCGCCGACCGGTGTACGCACGTCGCTGAAAGGCAAACTGCATGGCAATAAAACGGATGAGTTTGCCAGTTTCTTCGGCGTTTCCACGCCGGTGAAGGATTCGCCGTTTGACATCGACTATGATCTGCACTGGCGCGCGCCGCCCTGGTCGCCCGATGTCGCATCGCTCAATGGGATCATTAAAAGCCACCTCGGCAAGGGACAGTTTACCGACCTGAGTACTGGACACGCTGGCCAGCTGCTGCGTTTGCTGAGCGTTGATGCCCTGCTGCGTAAGCTGCGCTTCGACTTTAGCGATACCTTCAGCGAGGGCTTTTACTTCGACTCGATTAACAGTACGGCATGGATCAAGGATGGCGTGCTGCATACCGACGATACGCTGGTGGATGGCCTGGAAGCGGATATTGCCATGAAAGGTTCGGTCGATTTGGTGCGTCGCCGGCTGGATCTGCAGGCGGTGGTGGCGCCGGAGATCTCTGCGACCGTCGGCGTGGCGGCGGCTTTTGCCGTCAACCCTATCGTCGGCGCGGCGGTGTTTGCCGCCAGCAAGGTGCTGGGCCCGCTGTGGAACAAAGTCTCGATTCTGCGCTATCGCATTACTGGTCCGATTGACCAGCCGCAGATCAATGAGGTGCTGCGCCAGGCGCGTAGCAACAAAAAGCAATGATTTGACGATTGCCGGGAATTGCCGCAATCTCAATAGATCGCCTTCTGTATTTCCGCCTGTCAGGCGGCAACAAACGAGTAGCATAACGATGAGTCTGAACCTGGTAAGTGAACAATTACTGTCGGCAAATGGCCTGAATCATCAGGATCTGTTTGCCATTCTTGGTCAACTGACCGAGCGCCGCCTCGATTACGGCGATCTCTATTTTCAGTCGAGCTATCACGAATCCTGGGTTCTGGAAGACAGCATCATTAAAGATGGGTCGTACAACATTGACCAGGGCGTAGGCGTGCGCGCCGTCAGCGGCGAAAAAACGGGCTTTGCCTATGCGGACCAGATTAGCAAGCTGGCGCTGGAGCAGAGCGCCCAGGCGGCGCGGACGATTGTGCGTGATACCGGTAATGGCAAAGTGCAGACCCTGGGAGCCGTTGAGTACAGCCCTTTGTACACCAGCATCGACCCGCTGCAGAGCATGAGTCGGGAAGAGAAGCTGGATATTCTGCGCCGGGTGGACAAAGTCGCCCGGGCGGCGGACAAGCGCGTGCAGGAAGTTTCGGCCAGCCTGAGCGGCGTTTATGAGCTGATTCTGGTGGCCGCCACCGACGGCACCCTCGCCGCGGACGTTCGCCCGCTGGTGCGCCTTTCGGTCAGCGTGCTGGTGGAAGAGGATGGCAAGCGTGAGCGCGGCAGCAGCGGCGGCGGTGGACGCTTTGGCTATGACTATTTCCTCGCCTCCCAGGAGGGCGACGTGCGGGCTGATGCCTGGGCGAAAGAAGCCGTGCGCATGGCGCTGGTGAACCTTTCGGCAGTCGCCGCCCCGGCGGGGATGCTGCCGGTGGTGCTCGGCGCCGGCTGGCCTGGCGTCCTGCTGCACGAAGCGGTCGGCCATGGGCTGGAAGGTGATTTCAACCGTCGCGGCACCTCGGTCTTTAGCGGCCATATGGGGGAATTAGTTGCCTCTGAGCTGTGCACCGTGGTGGATGACGGCACCATCGTCGATCGTCGCGGGTCGGTTGCCATCGATGACGAAGGCACGCCGGGGCAATACAACGTGCTGATCGAAAACGGCATCCTGAAAGGCTATATGCAGGATAAGCTCAATGCGCGTCTGATGGGCGTCGCGCCGACCGGTAACGGCCGTCGCGAGTCGTATGCTCATCTGCCGATGCCGCGTATGACCAATACCTATATGCTGGCGGGCCAGTCGACGCCGCAGGAGATTATCGAGTCGGTCGACTACGGTATCTTCGCGCCTAACTTTGGCGGCGGGCAGGTGGATATCACCTCCGGTAAGTTTGTCTTCTCTACCTCCGAAGCCTATCTGATCGAAAAAGGGAAGGTCACGAAGGCGGTGAAAGGGGCCACGCTGATCGGCTCCGGGATTGAAACCATGCAGCAGATTTCGATGGTAGGGAATGACCTGCGGCTGGATAACGGCGTTGGCGTTTGCGGCAAAGAGGGCCAGAGCGTGCCGGTGGGCGTCGGCCAGCCGACCCTGAAGGTCGATAATCTTACCGTCGGCGGTACCGCCTGATCCTGACCAGGTTCCCGGCGCTGCCGGGAACCGCTTCACCGGGCGATCCCGCGCCCGTGCATGCCCTGATAGATCTTCGCCACGTCGACAAAATACTCTGTCAGATAGTTGATACAGACCTGCACTTTCAGCGGCAGTTTATCCTTTTCCGTATACAGCGCGTAGACCGGCCGCGGATCGGACTGGTAGCTGGGCAACAGGATCTCAAGCTCGCCGCGGTTGATCTCTTCGATCGCCCACATCAATGGTACATAAGCGATACCCACCCCGGCTGTCAGCCAGCGTATCAGCGTCATGGGATCGTTGGTCACAAAGCGCCCCTGCGGGATCAGGCGGGTTGAGATCCCTTCCGGGGCGATAATTTCAAATTCGTTATCCGGACGTACGCTATATTCGAGCCATGAATGGCTGGCGAGGTCGGCCGGTTTCTCCGGATTGCCTGCCTGCGCCAGATAGCTTTTGGCGGCGCATAATACCATCGGCATTGAGCCCAGGCGGCGGGAAAAAAGGCTGGAATCCTGCAGGGCCCCCACGCGGATCACCACGTCAAGGCCGTCGGCGATCAGGTCAGGGGCTGGTATGCCGGTGACCAGATTGACGGAGAGTCCGGGGTATTCTTTCAGCATTTCCGCCGTTATGCGCGCCAGAACATTTTGTGCCATAGTTGAAGAGCAACCGATGCGCAGCGTCCCGATGGGGGTGTTATTAAATGCGTATAATTGCTCATGGACATCCTGCGCTTCAAACAGCATCCTACGGCAGCCCTGGTAATAGATTTTACCTGCTTCAGTTAAGCCAAGGCTGCGGGTGCTGCGGTTGAGCAGCTTTACCTGCAGCTCATCTTCCAGTTTGGCTACGGTCTGACTGATCGAAGAAACGCTCATCTGAAGCTGGCGGGCCGCCGCGGTGAATGAACCTAATTCGACCACTTTGGCGAAAACGGACATGCGTTTTAATCGTTCCATTATTCACTCTGGCTTAAAAGTGATTTAGATCACACATTGTAGATAATGCGGCAATCGTTACGTTAATATATTGTTAGCTACATAATAAACGCATCTGCTCACTACCTGTACGCTTCTTATTCAAGGTCATCATGAGTCTGTTTCCTGTCATCGTGATTTTCGGCTTATCGTTTCCGCCGATCTTCTTCGAGTTGCTTTTGTCGCTGGCCATCTTTTGGCTGGTGCATCGACTGCTGGTTCCGACCGGCATTTACGATTTTGTCTGGCACCCTGCACTGTTTAATACGGCGCTATATTGCTGCCTTTTTTATTTGATATCGCGCTTGTTCGTTTGAGGTTGATGTGAAAACACTAACAAGAAATATCCTCCGTACCGCTATTACCGTGATACTGGTCATTTTGGCTTTCGTGGCGATTTTCCGCGCCTGGGTCTATTACACCGCTTCGCCGTGGACGCGGGATGCGCGCTTTAGTGCTGACATTGTGGCGATTGCCCCTGACGTCTCCGGGCTGATTTCCCAGGTAAACGTCAAGGATAACCAACTGGTTAAGAAAGACCAGGTATTGTTCGTTATTGACCAACCTCGTTACCAAAAAGCGCTGGCGGAGGCGGAAGCCGATGTCGCCTACTACCAGACCTTAGCGCAGGAGAAGCGCGTTGAAGCGGGTCGGCGTAATAAGCTGGGCATACAGGCGATGTCGCGGGAAGAAATAGACCAGGCGAACAACGTGCTGCAAACCGTTGAGCATCAGTTGGCGAAAGCGGTAGCCAGCCGCGATCTGGCCAGGCTGGACCTCGAGCGCACAGAAATTCGCGCCCCCGCGGATGGCTGGGTGACCAACCTTAACGTCTATACCGGGGAGTTTATTACCCGTGGCTCCACGGCGGTGGCGCTGGTGAAAGAGAATACGTTTTACGTCATGGCCTATCTGGAAGAGACCAAGCTGGAAGGCGTCCGCCCTGGCTACCGTGCGGAGATTACCCCGCTTGGCAGCAGCAAAACCATTAAAGGGACAGTGGACAGTATCGCTGCAGGGGTGACCAACGCCAGCAGCAGCAGCGACTCGAAAGGGATGGCCTCGGTCGACTCCAACCTTGAGTGGGTGCGTCTGGCGCAGCGTGTGCCGGTGCGTATTCGCCTCGACCAGCAGCAGGGCAATCTGTGGCCATCGGGCACCACGGCGACGGTGGTGATCACCGGTAAAGAAGACCGCGATACCAGCCGGGCCAACTTCTTCCAGAAACTGGCTATGCGCCTGCGCGAATTCGGTTAATCGCTATGGGGACATATACCATTGCTCCCCGGCATCTCCGCTTTGCCATTAAGCTTGCATGCGCGGTGGTGCTGGCGCTGTTCGTCGGTTTCCATTTTCAGCTCGAAACACCGCGCTGGGCAGTACTGACGGCAGCGATCGTCGCCGCCGGGCCGGCCTTTGCTGCCGGCGGCGAACCTTACTCGGGCGCGATCCGCTATCGTGGGATGTTGCGAATTGCCGGGACCTTTATTGGCTGTATTGCGGCGCTGATTATCATCATCCTGATGATCCGTGCGCCTCTGCTGATGATGCTGGTTTGCTGCCTGTGGGCCGGGTTTTGTACCTGGATTTCGTCGCTGGTTAAGGTCGAGAACTCCTATGCCTGGGGACTGGCCGGGTACACTGCGCTGATTATCATTATCACCATCCATACCAATCCGATGCTGGCGCCGCAGTTTGCGGTCGAACGCTGCAGTGAAATTGTCATCGGTATTGTCAGCGCTATCGTCGCCGACCTGCTGTTCTCTCCACGTTCGATTAAAAAAGAGATCGACCTTGAGCTGGATAACCTGCTGATTGCGCAATATAAGCTGATGCAGTTATGCGTCGCCCACGGCGAAAAAGAGGAAGTGGATCAGGCCTGGGGCGCGCTGGTCCGTCGCACTACGGCGCTGGAAGGTATGCGCAGTAATCTGATCATGGAATCCTCTCGCTGGGCGAAGGCGAATCAGCGCCTGAAGGCGATCAATACCCTTTCATTAACGCTTATCACCCAGGCTTGCGAGACCTACCTGATTCAGAACTCGCGCCCGGAAATGGTGACGGATGACTACCGTGAGCTGTTCGCCGAGCCGGTGGAGACAGTGCAGGACGTCCACCAGCAGCTGAAGCGTATGCGCCGTTTTCTGACCTGGAAAGGCGAGCATAATACGCCCGTCACCATCTACAGCTGGGTGGGTGCCGCTACGCGCTACTTATTGCTTAAGCGTGGCGTGGTGGGTAACACCAAAATCAGTCGCATTGAAGATAGTGTGCTGCGCGGCGAAGCGGTGGTCAAAGTGGAATCTGCTGAGCGCCACCATGCGATGGTGAACTTCTGGCGTACCTCCGTCTCCTGTATCCTCGGGACGCTGTTCTGGTTGTGGACAGGCTGGACCTCAGGCAGCGGCGCGATGGTGATGATTGCCGTCGTTACCGCGCTGGCGATGCGCCTGCCTAACCCCCGAATGGTGGCGATGGACTTCCTTTATGGCACCCTGGCGGCGTTACCGCTGGGTACCCTGTACTTCCTGGTGATCATGCCGGCGACGCAGCAGAGCATGCTGCTGCTTTGCATCAGCCTGGCGGCGATGGCGTTCTTTATCGGTATCGAAGTGCAGAAAAGGCGTCTCGGATCGCTGGGAGCGCTGGCGAGCACCATTAACATTCTGGTGCTGGATAACCCGATGCAGTTTCAGTTCAGTCAGTTCCTCGACAGTGCGCTGGGGCAGATCGTCGGCTGTTTCCTTGCCCTGATGGTCATTCTCATTGTCAGGGATAATTCTCGGGCCAGAACCGGTCGGGTGCTGTTGAATCAGTTTGTCTCTGCGGCGGTCTCTTCGCTGACAACGAACTCGGCGCGTCGTAAAGAGAACCATCTGCCCGCGCTCTATCAGCAGTTGTTTTTATTGCTCAATAAGTTCCCCGGCGATGTCGCCCGCTTCCGTCTGGCATTGACGTTGATTATTGCCCATCAGCGCCTGCGTGATGCGCCCGTGCCGGTGAACGACGATCTGTCGGCCTTCCATCGACAGCTGCGACGTACCGCAGATCATGTGATCTCTGCCGGGAGTGATGATAAGCGTCGGCGCTACTTTACCCAGCTGCTGGCTGAGCTTGATGTCTATCAGGAGAAGTTGCGGGTCTGGGAGGCTTCGCCCCAGGTGACCGAGCCCGTGCGGCGGCTGGTTGAGATGTTGCACAAGTACCAGCATGTGCTGACCAGCAGTTAACCCCTAAACCGACGCCCAGGCGTCGGTTTTTTTATCGCTATACTTAACGGCGACAGGAAGAGAAGCGGGAGGGGCTGCCATGACCACCTATACGTTTGATTTTGACGAAATCGCCGAACAACAGGATTTCTACCGGGAGTTTTCCCGAACCTTTGAGCTGGCTCAGGATAAGGTCAACAACCTCGATTCACTGTGGGACGCGGTGACTGGTGGGCTGCTGCCATTGCCGCTGGATATTGAGTTTATTCATTTAAACGACAAGCAGCGTCGGCGCTTCGGCGCGCTGATTTTATTATTTGATGAAGCAGAAGAGGAGCTGGAGGGGGAGTTGCGCTTTAACGCCCGGCATGGCTAAACGTTCATCTTTTAAACCGAGAAACACGGCTTTGATTTTCAGGATGACGTCATCTGTATCCTGCCGGCCACTAACATTGTGCTGTCGTTCGTGACCAGTGTTGAGCGATAAATGGCTGTTTTCATCAAAAAAGTAGATGAATTTAATACAAAAAGCGCATTATTCATGGTGATTTTTCGGGGATACACTGCCTGAAACGCGATCGCATTTTGTATTTGACCTGCTATTGGCAGGTATTCTCCAGGACTGAATACCATGAAAACCCTTCCTTTGTTATTCACCAGCGGCCTGATGCTGGGCACCATGTCTGCGACAGCCTACGCTGCGGAACTCCCTGGTTATGCTGATGGTGCGCAGGTTATTCACGTGGACCAGACTCGTGGCCGTATCGACACATTCAATGGCGTGGTTTATGGCCAGGTTAAAAACGCGGTCTCTGTGCGTCAGATGCATATGTCTTTGCTGGTGCCGCGCAATCACGATCTAAAGCCCGCCATTGTCTACTTCCCTGGTGGCGGCTTTACCAGCGCGGCATGGGATAAATTTATCGAAATGCGCATGGCGCTGGCGGAAGCCGGATTTGTCGTCGCAGCGGCGGAATACCGCACGGTACCAGACACGTTTCCGGCGCCGGTTGTCGATGGTAAAGCGGCTATCCGCTACTTGCGCGCCCACGCGGCGGAATATGGCATTGATCCTAAACGTATCGGCGTGTTGGGCGATTCTGCTGGCGGCTATATGGCGCAGATGATGGCGCTGACGCACGGCGAGAAAGCCTGGGAGCAGGGCGATTTTCTCGACCAGTCTTCCGATGTCCAGGCCGCAGCGACGCTATATGGCATCTCTAATCTATTGAATATTGGTGAAGGCTTCTCACCAGAGGTTCAGCACGTGCACGCCTCGCCGGCCGTGACGGAGGCGCTCCTGGTCCATGGCAGCGCTTTTCGCGACTGGCCTGGCGCGGCTATCGGCAGTGACCGGCAAAAAGCGCTCAATGCCAGCCCGATGGGGCATATCTCTCGTAACGAACCGCCAATGTTGATTATGCATGGCAGCGCTGACACCCTGGTTTCACCTGTCCAAAGCGCGCAGTTATATAAGGCATTAAAAGCGGAAGGTAATAAGGCAGACTATGTACTGGTCGAAGGCGCTGAACATGGCGACGATAGCTGGTATCAGAAGCCGGTTATCGATCGCGTGGTCAACTGGTTTAAAGCGACGCTCGGCGCGCCGGTTCACACTGCCAACGGGACGAAAGATAAGGACGCCAATCTGTAAATCGCTGTTCCGTTATGGAAGCGGAACGCATTGTTCGGACGGGTCTGGCGATGAACCAAAAAAAAGCCCCCGGCAGGCGGGGGCAAGTCGTCGAAATAAGACGACGAGGGTTTATTTGTACAGCTCAGCGGTGGCGTGCCAGCTATCGCCGGTACGTGCTTCAATAATACGGTAGCTGCTGGCGCCTTCTTTCTCGGCTTTAGCGGCCAGCTCCTGACGCATGTCCATTGGCGCACTACCTACCTGGGATACGGAGATGGTGCCCATGGACTGCAGGTTTTGTGCTTGTTCAGCGTTAACTTGCTGAACGGCCGCGCTTGCGCCGAAAGAGAGAACGGAAGCCAGGCCAAGGGATGCGATGATCATTGCGCGTTTCATAATCTTTACTCCAGTCTTTGTTTTGCCGCGGCGGGGGATGTATGCGCCCAGGCCGCGGTAGAGAATCTGTGTCGGGTTAGTCGTTGACGAACTACAACTTATTTATAAAGCTCAGCGGTGGCATGCCAGTGGTCGCCAGTGCGGGCTTCGATAATGCGATAAGAAGAAGCCCCTTCTTCCTGCGCTTTCTTGTTCAGCATTTCATGCATATCCATCGGGGAAGAGGCTACCGCGCCGACGGAAACTGTGCCGATGGCCTCGCGGCCCTGGGCTTGCTCGCTGTTGATAACGTCAGCGGCAAAAGCGCCAAACGACACGACGGACAGGATGCTGAGTGCTGCTACAGTGGTTTTGATTTTCATGATGTTCACCTCGTCGAATCTTTTTGTTGAGGGTCTTTGTTTCGTGACCCTCATCACAAAACCAAGTATACACTAATCACCAAAAATATTAATACCATGCTAATTGTTTTGCGCGTTAATAGTTACAATGAATTGCGCTTTTTATAACCTATAAGAATTAAAAATGACAACTTATCCGCAGTGATAAGATTTATTTCTAATAAAATCATAAAGGTATGCGAATTTGATCTTTTGTGCGTTTTAGGCGTTTCCCTTAAGTAAAAGAACGTATAGACGCGTTAAATCACACAAAATGTTAAATAATTGTTGGATTGAGGGGCGTGAGAGAGAAAGAAAGGGGAGTCGCCCTCTGACGATTGCCAGAGGGGAATACTCAGAGTTCCTGTTCGAACAGGACCAGGATGGCGTCGTGCAGATCTTTCACCGTAAAGCCGCGCGCAGGGGTGGTGAAGATGGTGTCATCCCCGGCGATGCTGCCGAGAATACCTTCCGCCTTGCCCAGCGAGTCGAGAAGACGGGCAATCAGCTGCGCCGCGCCGGGGCTGGTGTGAATCACCACGACGGCATCGTTATAGTCGATATCCAGCACCAGATTTTTCAGCGGGCTGGAGGTGGTCGGCACGCCAAGCTCAGCAGGCAGGCAATAGACCATTTCCATTTTGGCGTTACGGGTACGAACCGCGCCAAATTTGGTGAGCATGCGGGAGACCTTCGATTGGTTGATATTCTCGAAGCCTTCTTCCTGCAGCGCCTGGACGATCTCACCCTGCGAGCTGAATTTTTCTTCTTTAAGCAGCGCTTTAAACGCTTTAACCAGTTCTTCTTGTTTTGCCGAACTTCGCATAAGTCACCCAGATTATGGTGGTAAAAACAACATCATTATGCATAATCGTGAATTTTTATGCAAATAATCCGCAACGGGATAGGTCAATAATGTTATGAAGGGGGCATATTTTAGCAAAAAAACCATATAAGGAACATGTTCACATCACAACGCTTAAAGCCATGTAAAAGTAAATGAAATGTTATTGAGTTGGTGTTGTTTTGCGCAACTGGCTGGGTGTATTGTAACCAACAGTCGATCCGGTACTTCGCTTTGCTGGATGGTCAGTCAGGAAGCATAAAGTGCGCCGCTGTTCTATTGCTACGCACAATAATGCATTCTTCAGCCATAATCATTGTAATTGTTCATCTTGTGAATTAAGGTCCAGGCGACGGAATAACGAAAGACTAAATTAACCATAATAAGGAGTTTAGGATGAAAGTTGCAGTCCTTGGCGCCGCCGGTGGTATCGGCCAGGCGCTTGCCCTACTACTTAAGACCCAACTGCCTTCAGGTTCAGAGCTCTCGTTGTACGACATCGCTCCGGTTACGCCGGGCGTGGCGGTAGATCTAAGTCATATCCCCACAGATGTAAAAATTAAAGGATTTTCCGGTGAAGATGCTACCCCGGCGCTGGAAGGCGCTGATGTGGTGCTGATCTCCGCGGGCGTAGCGCGTAAGCCCGGCATGGATCGTTCCGACCTGTTTAATGTGAATGCCGGCATCGTTAAGAACCTGGTGCAGCAGATTGCCAAAACCTGCCCACAGGCCTGCATCGGTGTTATCACCAACCCGGTGAATACCACCGTGGCTATCGCCGCCGAAGTGCTGAAAAAAGCCGGCGTGTACGATAAAAACAAGCTGTTCGGCGTCACCACGCTGGACATTATCCGCTCCAATACCTTTGTCGCTGAGCTGAAAGGTAAATCGGCAACCGAGGTGGAAGTCCCGGTCATTGGTGGTCACTCCGGCGTCACCATTCTGCCATTATTGTCGCAGATCCCGGGCGTCAGCTTCAGCGATCAGGAAGTGGCCGATCTGACTAAACGCATTCAAAATGCCGGTACCGAAGTCGTGGAAGCGAAAGCGGGCGGTGGGTCGGCGACGTTGTCGATGGGTCAGGCGGCTGCGCGCTTTGGTCTCTCTCTGGTTCGCGCGATGCAGGGAGAGAAAGGTGTGGTGGAGTGCGCCTACGTGGAAGGCGACGGCCACTATGCGCGTTTCTTCTCCCAGCCGCTGCTGCTGGGAAAAAACGGCGTGGAAGAGCGACAGTCTATCGGCAAACTCAGCGCCTTTGAGCAGCAGGCGCTGGAAGGCATGCTGGACACCCTGAAGAAAGATATCGCGCTCGGCGAAGACTTCGTCAACAAGTAACCTCGCACGTGCAAAAAAGCCGGAACCGTTGTTCCGGCTTTTTATTGCCTCACTTTTCGCCTCCATGCGCCAGCGGTCGGGCAAATCTGCTAAAATCCCCCGCGTTTTAAGCCACCAGCCATGAGGACAGCGTGAAAAAGATCGAAAGAAAACAGACCCGGGACCAAATCGCGCAGATGATTCGTTATCAGATCCTCTCCGGCGCCATGAAACCCGGGGAGGAACTGACTCAGGAGAACATCGCGGAACAATTGGGACTTTCACGTATGCCGGTTAGGGAAGCGCTACAGTCCCTTGAACAGGAAGGATTTCTGGTGCGCTTGCCTAACCGACATATGCAGGTCTCCACGCTGGCCGTCGAGGATGTGAGCCATATTTTTCGCGTTATCGCGGTGATGGCTGCTGAACTGTTTGCCCTCGTGCCGGCAAATCAGGGGGAATTACTTCGCGCGCGCGCGCAGGAGCTGGCGCGTGCTGGCGATAATGCCGGTGAACTGGCGTTTCATCAGTTGCTGATTTCCTATCTTGATAACCGCTATCTGGCAAAGGCGTATCAGCAATTTTTGGACGGTTATATTTCCTATGTCATTCTGTACCTGAAAGAGGATGGCCAGGAGTCGGCGCAGATCCTGAACGAACTGGCGAGCGCCATTGGCCATGGCGAAGGCGAAAAAATTGCTCAGGCAACACAGCGTTATTTCCTTATGCTTGCGGAGATAATGCGTCAACATATGAAGGATTGGGAAAGTGCAGAAGCCTAAATTAGGGAAAATTAAGCTTCTTTCCGCGAAGGAGCAGGTGGCGGCGGTTTTGCGTAAAGCGATCCTTTCGCGGGATTTAGTGGAAGGGAAGGAAATTACCCTTGAAGGGATTGCCAAAATGGTTGGCGTTTCCAGCATGCCGGTACGTGAAGCGTTTCAGATTTTAGCCGCCGATGGTCTGATTCAAGTGCGGCCGAATAAAGGTGCGGTGGTGCTGGGGATTAATGAGCAGACTATCCGCGAGCATTACGAAATTCGCGCTGTACTGGAAAGTGAAGCGGTGGCGAAAGCTTCTCGTCCAGGGACCGATATTTCACGCATCGCTCAGGTTCACTATGCCGCAGAGAAGGCGCTGGCAGACAATAATTCTGCTGAATATTCCGACCTGAACCAGGCCTTCCACATGGAGATCTGGAACGCGGCGGGAAATGAAAAAATGAAGATGCTGCTCTGCAACATGTGGAACGGACTGTCGATGGGGCACAAGGTGACCGAAGAAGAGTACGCCGTCATTTCCCTCCGTGAACATAAAGCGATCTTACAAGCGCTTGAGCAGCATAACGAAGCGCTGGCCCGTCAGCGAATGCATGAGCATATCATCCGCTCGATGGAGAATATGCTCACGCGTTACCTGCCCGATCCTGCTCCCTGACCGGATCGATCGCCAGCGAATAGCTGGCGTTTGTTATATTTATCAACGTTATTAATTCCTCAACGTGACGATCTGCGCAGGATCTTGATGTAGATCTCATTGCGCGATCATTCCACAAAAACGCATTGACTTACTTTTTGCATGGGAATAATTTCTCCCTCGTCAATATTGGATACAATATCATATATCATTGATAGGAAGAATTATAAGTATGGAACCGATTACCATCACCCTATGTTTGCTGGTGTTCGCTATCGTCATGTTCGTCTGGGAGAAAGTGCCGCTGGCAGTGACTTCCATGGTGGTTTGTGTGGCGTTAGTGGTCACTGGCGTATTGGATCTGAAGCAGGCCTTTGCCGGTTTTATCGACAGCAATGTCATTCTTTTTGTCGCCATGTTCGTCGTCGGCGGGGCGTTATTTGAAACCGGGATGGCCAATAAAGTCGGCGGGGTGATCACTCACTTCGCCAAAACCGAAAAACAGCTGATTTTCACCATCATGGTGGTGGTCGGCGTGATGTCGGGCTTTCTTTCCAACACCGGTACGGCGGCGGTGCTGATCCCGGTCGTCATTGGCGTGGCCGCCAAATCGGGGTTTTCCCGCTCGCGTCTGCTGATGCCGCTGGTGTTTGCTGCCGCGTTGGGCGGCAACCTGTCGCTGATTGGCGCCCCGGGCAACCTGATCGCGCAATCGGCCTTACAGAACATCGGCAGCGGCTTCGGTTTCTTTGAGTATGCGAAAGTGGGTCTACCGATGCTGGTCTGCGGCATCCTCTATTTCCTGACCATCGGCTATAAGTTTTTGCCCAATAATCCAAACAGCGGGGAAGTGGGCAGCGTCGGCGAACAGCGGGATTACAGCCACGTTCCACGCTGGAAGCAGATCCTGTCCCTGGTGGTGTTGATCGCCACGATCCTCGGCATGATTTTCGAAAAACAGACCGGCATTAGCCTGGCGGTGGCCGGCTGTATCGGTGCCCTGGTGCTGGTGGTTACCGGGGTGCTGACGGAAAAGCAAGCTTACAAAGCTATTGATTCACAGACTATTTTTATTTTCGGCGGCACCCTGGCGCTGGCAAAGGCGCTGGAAATGACCGGGGCGGGCAAGCTGGTGGCTGACCAGGTTATCGGTCTGCTGGGCAACAACTCCTCGCCGTTCATGCTGCTGGTGGTGGTCTTTGCCCTCTCCGTGGTGATGACCAACTTTATGTCCAATACCGCCACCGTCGCGCTGTTGGTGCCGGTGAGCCTGTCGATTGCCGCCGGTATGGGCGCCGATCCGCGTGCGGTGCTGATGGCGACGGTGATTGGCAGCTCCTGCGCCTATGCGACGCCGATCGGGATGCCCGCCAATATGATGGTGCTGTCGGCCGGGGGCTATAAGTTCGTCGATTACGCCAAATCCGGCATCCCTCTGATTATCGTTTCCACCATTGTCAGCCTGATCCTGCTGCCAATCCTTTTCCCTTTTCATCCGTAACTTACGGACGCTGTTCTGACTAAGGAGCCTTTATGAGCAAAAGCGAACAGATATCCCGCATGACCGACATCATGGCCAGATTTGTGGGATATACCGGCAAAGTATTGCCTGATGACGTCACGGCAAAACTAAAAGAGTTGCATAAGAAAGAGACCAGCCAGCTGGCGGACGTCATCTTTACCACCATGATTGAAAACCAGCGTCTGGCGAAAGAGCTGGATCGTCCCTCCTGCCAGGATACCGGCGTGATCCAGTTTCTGGTGGAGTGCGGCGCCAACTTTCCGCTGATCGGCGAACTGGAAGCGCTGCTGCGCGAATCGGTGATCAAAGCCACCGTCGACTCCCCGCTGCGTCATAACAGCGTCGAGACCTTTGATGAATACAACACCGGTAAAAACGTCGGTAAAGGTACGCCGACGGTCTTCTGGGAGATCGTTCCCAATTCCGATCAGTGCAGCATCTACACCTATATGGCTGGCGGCGGCTGCTCGCTGCCGGGTAAAGCGATGGTGTTAATGCCTGGCGCTGGCTATGAAGGGGTGACCCGCTTTGTGCTGGATGTGATGACCAGCTATGGCCTGAACGCCTGTCCGCCATTGCTGGTTGGCGTTGGGGTGGCAACGTCGGTGGAAACCGCGGCGCTGCTGTCGAAGAAAGCGCTGATGCGCCCGATTGGCTCGCACAATGATAACGAACGGGCGGCATCGCTGGAAAAAATGCTCGAAGACGGCATCAACAAAATCGGTCTGGGCCCGCAGGGGATGTCCGGCAATACCTCCGTGATGGGCGTCAATATCGAAAATACCGCACGCCATCCTTCCACCATTGGCGTGGCGGTCAACGTCGGCTGCTGGTCGCACCGCAAAGGACATATCGTTTTCGATAAAGACCTGAACTACACCATTACGTCTCACACAGGAGTGGCATTCTGATGGCTAAAAAAATACTCACTACGCCCATTAAAGATGAAGATTTAGCTGATATTAAAGCGGGCGATATCATTTATCTCAACGGCCATATTGTGACCTGTCGCGATGTGGCTCATCGTCGCTTAATTGAGGGCGGGCGTGAATTACCGGTCAATGTTGCCGGTGGCGCGATATTGCATGCCGGGCCGATTGTGCGACCGATTAAAGGTTCGGAAGATAAATTTGAAATGGTCTCCGTTGGGCCGACCACCAGTATGCGCATGGAGAAATTTGAAAAAGAGTTTATTGCCAGGACTGGCGTGAAATTAATCGTTGGTAAAGGCGGTATGGGGAAGGGAACCGAAGAGGGTTGCGCCGAGCATAAAGCCTTGCACTGCGTGTTCCCGGCCGGCTGCGCGGTCGTCGCCGCGGTCTGCGTGGAAGAAATCGAAGATGCGCAGTGGCGTGATTTAGGGATGCCGGAAACCTTATGGGTATGTCGTGTGAAAGAGTTCGGGCCGTTAATTGTCTCAATCGATACCCACGGCAATAACCTGTTTGAGCAGAATAAAGTGATCTTTAATCAGCGCAAAGACATGGTCGCCGATGAAATCTGCAAACATGTGAGCTTCATTAAATAACCCCGATTGAATATATAGCGCAGTAATGGCAGCGGCAGCTGACTGCTAAACAGAGGCTTCTGACCAGGCGGTCCGGGGAAATCCACTCGGCTAACGCGGTCTGCTGTTAGCCATTATTGCGCCCCTCCCAAAGGCTATTTTATGACTGACAATGCCGTCCTGTTAGGCGAAGGCTTCACCCTGATGTTTCTCGGCATGGGCTTTGTGCTGGTGTTCCTGTTGCTGCTCATTTTCGCCATCCGGGGAATGTCCCTCGCCGTCAACCGCCTGTTTCCCGAGCCGCCTGCCGCCCCCAAACCGGCCCCGGCCGCCGTCGCGCCCGCCGACGACTTCGCCCGCTTAAAGCCGGCGATTGTCGCCGCCATTCACCACCATCGCCGTCTTCACCCTTAATTCACGGAGGAATTTATGACCGTTGCCATTACCGATGTCGTCCTGCGCGACGCCCACCAGTCCCTGTTCGCCACCCGTCTGCGTCTCGACGATATGCTCCCCGTCGCCGCTCAGCTGGATGACGTCGGCTACCGCTCCCTTGAGTGCTGGGGCGGCGCCACCTTTGACGCCTGCATCCGCTTCCTCGGCGAGGACCCGTGGGTCCGCCTGCGCGAGCTGAAAAAGGCGATGCCGAAGACCCCGCTGCAGATGCTGCTCCGCGGCCAGAACCTGCTCGGCTACCGCCACTACGCCGATGACGTGGTGGAGCGCTTCGTGGAGCGCGCCGTCAAAAACGGCATGGACGTCTTCCGCGTCTTCGACGCCATGAACGACCCGCGCAACATGCAGGCCGCCCTGCAGGCGGTCCGCCGCCACGGCGCCCACGCCCAGGGTACGCTTTCGTACACCACCAGCCCGGCGCACACCCTGCAGACCTGGCTCGACCTCACCGAACAGCTGCTGGAGACCGGCGTTGACTCCGTCGCCATCAAGGACATGTCCGGCATTCTGACGCCGCATGCCGCCTTTGAGCTGGTCAGCGAAATCAAAAAACGCTACGACGTCACCCTGCACCTGCACTGCCATGCCACCACCGGGATGGCGGAGATGGCCCTGCTGAAGGCCATTGAAGCCGGGGTCGACGGCGTGGATACGGCGATTTCGTCCATGAGCGCCACCTACGGCCACCCGGCCACCGAGGCGCTGGTCGCCACCCTCGCCGGCACGCAATATGACACCGGGCTGGATATCCACAAGCTGGAGAGCATCGCGGCCTACTTCCGCGAGGTGCGTAAGAAGTACCACGCCTTCGAAGGCCAGCTGAAGGGCACCGACAGCCGTATCCTCGTCGCCCAGGTCCCGGGCGGGATGCTCACCAACCTCGAAAGTCAGCTGAAGCAGCAGAACGCCGCCCACCGTCTGGATGAGGTGCTGGCGGAAATCCCCCGCGTGCGCGAGGACCTCGGCTTCATCCCGCTGGTCACCCCGACCTCGCAGATTGTCGGCACCCAGGCGGTGCTCAACGTCCTGACCGGCGAGCGCTACAAAACCATCGCGAAGGAGACCGCCGGTATCCTGAAGGGCGAGTACGGCCACACCCCGGCGCCGGTGAACGCCGCCCTGCAGGCGCGGGTGCTCGACGGCGCTGAAGCCATCACCTGCCGCCCGGCCGACCTGCTGAAGCCGGAGCTGGCGCAGCTGGAAGCCGACGTCAGACGCCAGGCGCAGGAGAAGGGCATCACGCTTGCCGAAAACGCCATCGACGACGTGCTCACCGTGGCCCTGTTCCCGCAGCCCGGCCTCAAGTTCCTCGAAAACCGCCACAACCCGGCAGCCTTTGAGCCGGTACCGCAGGTGGAAGAAGCCAGACCTGCCGCGAAGGCTGAGAAACCAGCCGCCTCCGGCGTCTACACCGTGGAAGTGGAAGGCAAAGCCTTTGTGGTCAAAGTCAGCGACGGCGGCGACGTCAGCCAGCTCAGCGCCGCGCCGGTGGCCGCTGCGCCTGCTGCCGCCCCGGCTCCGGCCGGCGCCGGCACCCCGGTGACCGCCCCGCTGGCGGGCACTATCTGGAAGGTGCTGGCCGCGGAAGGCCAGACGGTGGCCGAAGGCGAGGTGCTGCTGATTCTGGAAGCCATGAAGATGGAGACCGAAATCCGCGCCGCGCAGGCCGGGACCGTGCGCGGTATCGCGGTGAAAGCCGGCGACGCGGTGGCGGTCGGCGACACTCTGCTGCAGCTGGCGTAAGGACGAGGAGCGGAAATGGAAAGTCTGAACGCCCTGATTCAGGGCATGGGGCTGATGCACCTGGGGGCCGGCCAGGCGGTGATGCTGCTGGTCAGCCTGCTGCTGCTGTGGCTGGCGATTGCGAAGAAGTTCGAGCCGTTACTGCTGCTGCCGATTGGCTTCGGCGGCCTGCTGTCGAACATCCCGGAGGCCGGGCTGGCGCTCACCGCCCTGGAGAGCCTGCTGGCCCACCACGACCCGGCGCAGCTGGCGGTGATTGCCGCGAAGCTCCACTGCGCGCCGGACGTCCACGCCATTAAGGAGGCGCTGGCGCTGGCCCTGCCGTCGGTGCAGGGGCAGATGGAGAGCCTCGCGGTGGACATGGGCTACTCCGCCGGGGTGCTGGCCATCTTCTATAAGGTGGCGATTGGCTCGGGCATTGCGCCGCTGGTGATTTTTATGGGCGTTGGGGCAATGACCGATTTCGGCCCGCTGCTGGCCAACCCGCGCACCCTGCTGCTGGGGGCGGCGGCGCAGTTCGGGATCTTCGCCACCGTGCTCGGGGCGCTGACGCTGAACTACTTCGGCATCATCAGCTTCACCCTGCCGCAGGCGGCGGCCATCGGCATCATCGGCGGCGCCGACGGCCCGACGGCGATTTACCTGTCGGGCAAGCTGGCGCCGGAGCTGCTGGGGGCCATCGCGGTGGCCGCCTACTCCTACATGGCGCTGGTGCCGCTGATCCAGCCGCCGATCATGAAGGCGCTGACCAGCGACAGGGAGCGGAAGATCCGCATGGTGCAGCTGCGCACGGTGAGTAAGCGGGAGAAGATCCTGTTCCCGGCGGTGCTGTTGCTGCTGGTGGCGCTCCTGCTGCCGGACGCCGCGCCGCTGCTGGGGATGTTCTGCTTCGGCAACCTGATGCGCGAGAGCGGTGTGGTGGAGCGGCTGAGCGATACGGTGCAGAACGCGCTGATCAACATCGTGACCATCTTCCTCGGGCTGTCGGTGGGGGCCAAGCTGGTGGCGGACAAGTTCCTGCAGCCGCAGACGCTGGGGATCCTGGTGCTGGGGGTGATCGCCTTCTGCGTGGGCACCGCGGCCGGGGTGCTGATGGCGAAGCTGATGAACGTGTTCAGCCGGCACAAAATCAACCCGCTGATCGGCTCGGCGGGGGTGTCGGCGGTGCCGATGGCGGCGCGGGTGTCGAACAAAGTGGGTCTGGAAGCGGACGGGCAGAACTTCCTGCTGATGCACGCCATGGGCCCGAACGTGGCCGGGGTGATCGGCTCGGCGATCGCCGCCGGGGTGATGCTCAAGTACGTGCTGGCGATGTAGGCCAGCCTGTTCCCGCGGCTGGCATACCGGCCGCGGAGATTTCTCATAAGGAGACGGTGATGAATGAAGCCATAGCATGCTGTCCGGAAAACCGGACATCAACACGGGAGGCGGTGGTTGACGCCATGCTGGCGTCAGGCGATGAACTTGCACAACTGCAGCCGGCGCTGAACCTGCTTTCGCCCCCGCTGAACGCCACGCCTGGTGAAGCGCTGCTGGCCAGCTGTTATGAGGCCGGCGCTGACCATAACGCTGACGAGGCGACACGGGCGGTGATCGCCTTACCGGCGGCGGTCGTGCGCTCTGCGACGCCCTCGCTGCAGCGCAGCGGTCTGCTGTGCATGGCGGCCGGGGCGCTCAGCGCCCGGCAACTTCCGCTGACGCACAACCGGCTGTGCGACGTGGCGGGGCAGTTCGCCCGCGCAATCCCTGAAGGCGATGAAGAGGCGGGCAGTGGATTTTATACCGTGCGCAGCGTGTCCCTGCCCGTCTACCGGCGGCTGCGGCGGGATAACCATTCCCACAGCGTCTGTCTGCAGCAGGCGCTGCTGCATTTGCTGGCCTGGAAGAGTGAGTCGCCCTGGGCGCGGCAGCAGGCGCAGCGCCTGCTCTGGCAGGGTGGCGTGCTGGGTGAGAAGGGGGAATTTGCGCTACTGACGCTGGATGATGAGCTTCGTGAGCGACAGATAGTCTGGCCCGGGCTGAGATCGCTGCTGGCGGTGACCGGGTTTCTGGTCAGATTCCCGGCCGGTCCGGTATTTAGCGATTAACGTGGCTCCCCAAACGGGGAGCCGTTTAGTTGGTGGCCGGGTATTCCTGAACGGCGATATGGAGCGTAATTTTCTTATCATCACGCATGATGACTACCGGAATTTCCGATCCCGGGCGGATCTCGGCCACCTGATCCATCGTCTCCAGTGCAGAAACCGCAGGTTTGTCATTCACGGAGATGATCACGTCGTTGGCGCGGATCCCGGCTTGTGCTGCGGGGCCATCAGGCGCCACATCGTTAACCACGATCCCCTGGATCTGATCGATCCCGCCGCCCTGCGCGTGCAGCGGGGCGATCTCCCGGCCGCTAATGCCGATATAGCCGCGGATCACCCGGCCATCCCGGATCAGCTTATCCATAATTTTGGTCGCTAACTGGAACGGGATCGCAAAGCCAATGCCTTCCGGCGTTTCGCCGTCATTGCTTTTGTCAAAGGAGAGGGTGTTAATCCCCATCAGCTCGCCGAGGGAGTTCACCAGCGCCCCACCCGAGTTACCGTGGTTAATCGAGGCGTCAGTTTGCAGGAAGTTCTGGCGGCCGGTCGGGTTGAGGCCAATGCGCCCTGTGGCGCTGATGATCCCCTGAGTGATGGTCTGCCCCAGGTTATAGGGGTTGCCAATCGCCAGGACGACATCGCCAATATGCGGCGTGCGTTTCGGGTTGATCGGGATCACCGGCAGCCCGCCGGTGGCGTTGATCTTCAGCACGGCGAGGTCAGTCAGGGTGTCGGATCCGACCAGCAGCGCTTCGAAGACGCGGCCGTCCTGCAGTGCGACAATGATCTGATCGGCATCATTGATAACATGCTTGTTGGTCAGGATATAGCCGCGCTGATCCATGATCACCCCGGAGCCAAGCGTCAGCTGATTATGGCTGGTGCTGTTCAGGGCGCGGTTATAGACGTTCACCACGGCGGGCGCCGCGCGGCGTACGGCGGCGTTATAGCTCACAGGGGAGTCGTCTGCCGTATCGTTTTGGGTGGTCGGCGTCAGCTGCCACTGGCGCAGCGATGGCATCAGGGCCAGCAGCAGTCCCCCGACAATCAAACCGATGAGTATCGAACGTAATAACTTTCCAGGCATGATGCAAATATCGTTAATGAATGGTCAGACGCAGCATAGCATGAGTTGTCCGGACATCGCACATGGCGGCGATGTCCGGGAAGACAATCAGCGTAGCAGCAGATAGATGCTTTCGTTGCCGCGGATCACATTCAGGGCGATGACCGGCGGTTTGCCTTCAAGCACTTTGCGCAGTTCGGCAATCGAATGAATACGTTCCCGGTTAAGGCCAATGATAATGTCATCCTTATGCAGGCCGACCTGGGCGGCGGCGCTGCCTTTATCGACATTATCGATCACCACGCCTTTGGTACCGTCCTTCATCTGACCATCGCTGAACGAGGCTCCCTGCAGGGCAGGGATAATCAGCTCGGCGCTGGCGGTGGAGGAGGTGCTCTTATCCAGCGTCACTTCGACATCGACCGGTTTTCCGTCGCGCAGCAGGCCCAGTTTGACCTTGGTCCCCGGTTCGGTGGTGGCGATGCGCGAGCGCAGTTCGGCAAAACTGTTCAGCGGCTTGCCGTTCAGACTGACAATGACGTCGCCGGATTTGATCCCTGCTTTGGCGGAACCGGAGTTTGGTAACACTTCACTGACGAAGGCGCCGCGCTGAACGTCGAGATTCATCGCCTTAGCGATATCGGCGCTCATTTCCATGCCTTTAATGCCCAGCAGGCCGCGCTTGATTTCGCCAAACTGAATGAGCTGGTCGGCGAGGGTTTTCGCCATGTTGCTTGGAATGGCGAAGCCGATGCCGATGCTACCGCCGCCCGGCGCCAGGATCGCGGTGTTGATCCCGATAAGCTCGCCGTTGAGGTTCAACAGCGCGCCGCCGGAGTTACCGCGGTTAATCGAGGCATCGGTCTGGATGAAATTCTCCAGCCCTTCCAGGTTCAGGCCGCTGCGGCCAAGGGCAGAGATAATGCCGGAGGTGGCGGTCTGGCCAAGGCCGAACGGGTTGCCGACGGCGACGGCGAAGTCGCCGACGCGGAGTTTATCGGAGTCAGCAATGGCGATTTGCGTCAGGTTCGCCGGCTTGATCAGCTGCAGCAGAGCGATATCGCTCTGTTCATCGCTGCCGACCAGTTTGGCATCAAATTCACGGCCATCGTTCAGCTGGACGCTGATCTTCTGCGCCTGATTGATGACGTGATTATTGGTTAGCACGTAGCCTTTCGCTGCGTCGATGATGACGCCGGAGCCGAGCCCTTCAAACGGCTGCGCCTGCTCCTGCGGGGCGTTATCACCAAAATATTTCTTCAGCTCTTCCGGCATATTGAGCGTCGGCGAGGCGGTGCCTTCCACCTGCACGCTGACCACCGCTGGCAGGACCTTTTCCAGCATCGGCGCCAGGCTCGGTAACGCGCCCTGGCCGGGCACCTGAGTCGGTAAGGATGCTGCTGCCGGAGGCAGGGCCGACAACGATAACCCAATGCTTAACGCTAACGCACTCAACAGCAAAGTCTGTTTCTTCATTAGATGCTGGCTCTCGTAACCTGAGGTGTATGGAAAAACGTCCTGAATAACCTGATGTTATTGAATTTTTGCACAGGTAACAATGTGGGTACTGGTTTAAATTGTAGCCGGGAAGTGGGGGAAGGAGCGGGCGCGGTGGGCGCGCCCGGAGATATTTTATCAGACGCGATCAGTTAATCGCGTTTTGCGCCACCGCGCAGTAAACCGGATGCGCCTTCAGAGTAGTCGCGCGGCATCTGGACCGGCGCCTGATCGTTGCTGGCTTCAGACTCTTCCAGACGGTTGCGGAACGGGTTGGCGTCTGCCATAGAGTCCGGCAGCAGGTTGTTAGAGCTTTTCGCCATATGCTGATACAGCTGACGATAGTCATGCGCCATGTTATCCAGCAACTCGGCGCTGCGCGCGAAGTGGCTGACCAGCTCTTCACGGTATTCTTCAAGCTCGGCTTTATTCTTTTCCAGTTCGAACTGCAGCGCCTGCTGCTGGCGCAGTTTGCGGTTGCCGAAACGCATGGCGACGGCACCAATAATGATACCGACGACTAACCCAATTAGCGCGTATTCCCAGGTCATGAACATCTCCCGTTGTTTTGTGGTTCCGTAGGGTGGCTCTTAGGCTCTCCGCCTGCGCCCGATAGTGCCACTATAACCGCTAATTCCACAGAAGTGGAATCCTGGCGTATCATCGCGTAGTGTAGAACGGCCTTTTTTTCGTCAATCGTGAGCTTCGGCATTACGGTTTTCAAGGAATAACAATTAGATCATGCAAAGCCTGTCTCCAACATCGCGTTACCTTTTAGCCCTGAAAGAGGGCAGCCATCAACCCGACGACGTCCAGCAAGAAGCGGTGAGCCGCCTTGATACCATTTACCAGGAACTGCAGACTCAGCCCGCGCCCGTCGCGTCAGGCGGCGGTTTGCGCGCGAAATTCGGCAAACTGCTGGGCAAGCGCGAACCGGTTGTCGAGGCGGCACCTGTCCGCGGCCTGTATATGTGGGGCGGCGTGGGGCGGGGGAAAACCTGGCTGATGGACCTGTTTTACCAGAGTCTGCCGGGCGAGCGTAAGCAGCGCCTGCATTTCCATCGCTTCATGCTGCGCGTGCACGAAGAGCTGACCACCCTGCAGGGACATAGCGACCCGCTGGAGATTGTCGCCGACCGTTTCAAGGCGGAAACGGATGTGCTCTGTTTTGACGAGTTTTTCGTCTCTGATATTACCGATGCCATGCTGTTAGGCGGGTTGATGAAAGCCCTGTTTGCCCGCGGCATCACCCTGGTCGCCACTTCCAATATTCCGCCGGATGAGCTCTATCGCAATGGCCTGCAACGGGCCCGTTTTCTGCCGGCGATCGACGCCATCAAGCAGCATTGCGATATTATGAACGTCGATGCCGGCATCGATTATCGTCTGCGTACGCTGACGCAGGCGCACCTGTGGCTGTCGCCACTGAACAGCGAAACCCGCGAACAGATGGATAAACTGTGGCTGGCGCTGGCCGGGGCGCCGCGCGCTGCTGCCGGGCCGACGCTGGAGATCAATCACCGCGAGCTGCCCACGCTTGGCGTCGAAAACCAGACGCTGGCGGCGTCGTTCGCCACGCTGTGTGTGGATGCCCGTAGCCAGCATGACTATATTGCCCTCTCCCGTCTGTTCCACACCGTGATGCTGCTCGACGTGCCGGTGATGACCGCGCAGCTGGAGAGCGAAGCGCGGCGCTTTATCGCCCTGGTGGATGAGTTCTATGAGCGCCACGTGAAGCTGGTGGTCAGCGCCGCGGTGCCGCTGTACGACATTTATCAGGGAGAGCGGCTGAAGTTTGAGTTCCAGCGCTGTCTGTCGCGTCTGCAGGAGATGCAGAGCGAAGAGTATCTCAAGCGTCCGCATATGCCCTGACAGGGCGCTTTTTCCCGACGGATTGAGAGCCGGAAGGCCACCCCGGGGCCTGCCTGAAAAATCTCATAAAGGGGTCGATCTTTGACCCCGACTTCTCTATAATCTTGCGACCCCACGTTACGAGAAGGTTTTTTTCCCGAAACTTTCTATGCGCCGGCATAGGCTATTCGAAGGGGTAGGTTTGCTGGACAATGTCGTGTGAACCTCAACTGACTAAACGTTTGGGTGTTCACCAACGTGTAACTTATTATTTGGGTAAGCTTTTAATGAAAACTTTTACAGCTAAACCAGAAACCGTAAAACGCGACTGGTATGTTGTTGACGCGACCGGTAAAACTCTGGGCCGTCTGGCTACTGAACTGGCTCGTCGCCTGCGCGGTAAGCATAAAGCGGAATACACTCCGCACGTTGATACCGGTGATTACATCATCGTTCTGAACGCAGAAAAAGTTGCTGTAACCGGCAACAAGCGCGAAGACAAAATGTACTACCACCACACCGGCCACATCGGTGGTATCAAAGAAGCGACCTTTGAAGAGATGATTGCCCGCCGTCCTGAGCGTGTGATTGAAATCGCGGTTAAAGGCATGCTGCCAAAAGGCCCGCTGGGTCGTGCTATGTACCGTAAACTGAAAGTTTACGCGGGTAACGAGCACAACCACGCGGCACAGCAACCGCAAGTTCTTGACATCTAATCGGGATTATAGGCAATGGCTGAAAATCAATACTACGGCACTGGTCGCCGCAAAAGTTCCGCAGCTCGCGTATTCATCAAACCGGGCAACGGTAAAATCGTTATCAACCAGCGTTCTCTGGAACAGTACTTCGGTCGCGAAACTGCCCGCATGGTAGTTCGTCAGCCGCTGGAACTGGTCGACATGGTTGAGAAACTGGATCTGTACATCACTGTTAAAGGTGGTGGTATCTCTGGTCAGGCTGGTGCGATCCGTCACGGTATCACCCGCGCTCTGATGGAGTACGATGAGTCCCTGCGTGGCGAACTGCGTAAAGCAGGCTTCGTTACTCGTGACGCTCGTCAGGTTGAACGTAAGAAAGTCGGTCTGCGTAAAGCACGTCGTCGTCCGCAGTTCTCCAAACGTTAATTGTCTTCTGCTCACGCAGAACAATTTGCGAAAAAACCCGCTCCGGCGGGTTTTTTTATGGATAAAACGGCTGTTATCCACAATCATGCCGCCGGTTTTCGCCACTTTTTCAGCATTTCCAGAATCCCCTCACCACAACGTCTTCAAAATCTGGTAAACTATCATCCAATTTTCTGCCCAAATGCTGGTGATTGTTCATTTTTTGTTTTATTCGTGAACGAAGGTGACATCGCGCTACTGGGGTTTTTACATCTGGCCGGTCATGAGTGACTGGCAGCAGTACAAAATTCTGAATATACCTGGAGGTTTTCATGGCTGTCGCTGCCAACAAACGTTCGGTAATGACGCTGTTTTCTGGTCCTACTGACATCTATAGCCATCAGGTCCGCATTGTGCTGGCTGAGAAGGGTGTCAGTTTTGAGATAGAGCACGTGGAGAAGGACAACCCACCTCAGGATCTGATTGACCTCAACCCGAATCAAAGCGTACCGACGCTGGTGGATCGTGAGCTCACTCTGTGGGAATCTCGCATCATTATGGAGTATCTGGATGAGCGTTTCCCGCATCCGCCGTTAATGCCGGTTTATCCGGTGGCGCGTGGAGAAAGCCGCCTGTATATGCAACGTATCGAGAAGGACTGGTATTCGCTGATGAACACCATCCAGAGCGGTACCGCAGCGCAAGCTGATGCTGCGCGTAAGCAGCTGCGTGAAGAACTGCTGGCCATCGCGCCGGTCTTCACCCAGAAACCTTACTTCCTGAGCGACGAGTTCAGCCTGGTGGATTGCTACCTGGCGCCGCTGCTGTGGCGTTTGCCGGTTCTCGGTGTGGAACTGGTTGGCGCAGGCGCGAAAGAGCTCAAAGGCTACATGACTCGCGTATTTGAGCGTGATTCCTTCCTCGCTTCTTTAACTGAAGCCGAGCGTGAAATGCGCCTCGGTCGGGGCTAAATAATGGATGTATCACAGCTGACGCCGCGTCGCCCGTATCTGTTACGGGCGTTTTATGAGTGGCTGCTGGATAACCAGCTGACGCCGCACCTGGTGGTGGATGTCACTCTGCCGGGCGTGCTCGTACCGATGGAGTACGCGCGCGACGGACAAATCGTTCTCAATATTGCCCCACGTGCGGTCGGCAATCTGGAGCTGGCGAATGACGAGGTGCGTTTTAACGCGCGCTTTGGCGGCGTGCCGCGTAACGTGTCTGTTCCGCTGGCTGCGGTACTCGCCATCTATGCCCGTGAGAACGGCGCCGGCACGATGTTTGAACCGGAAGCGGCCTATGACGAAGATGTCAGCAGCCTCAACGATGATGACGTCGCGCCTGAGAGTGAAAGCGAAACGGTGATGTCGGTGATCGATGGCGATAAGCCGGATAATCACGACGACGATCCTGACGACACGCCGCCGCCGCGCGGTGGTCGCCCGGCGCTCCGCGTTGTGAAGTAACGCCTGACAGGCCCTCCGGGGCCTGTTTTTTTTCCTGCCTGCTTTGTTAACCCCGCCACACACGACGCGCCCCTGCGGCTGGTACTGTTATTGCCACACTTATCTTTCAGGGAGCAGTCATGTCTTTACTTGCACAACTGGATCGGCGTATTCGCCATTACGGTGGGTTAATTGTCTCCTGTCAGCCGGTGCCGGGCAGCCCGCTGGATAACCCCGCCATCGTCGCGGCGATGGCGCTGGCGGCGGAACAGGCGGGGGCGGTGGCGCTGCGCATAGAAGGTTTGGCCAACCTGCAGGCCGTTCGTCCGTTAGTGACGGTGCCTGTTATCGCGCTGATTAAGCGCGATCTGCATGATAGCCCGGTGCGTATTACGCCGTGGCTTGAGGATGTGAATGCCCTGGCGCAGGCGGGGGCCGATATCATTGCGGTTGACGGCACGCGGCGCCAGCGTCCGGCCTCTGTCGCATCGTTGTTGGCGGCAATTCACCGCCAGGGGAAAAACGCGATGGCAGATTGTTCCTCTCTCGACGATGCCCTGGAATGCTGGCAGTTGGGCTTCGATATGGTTGGCACTACTCTCTCCGGCTATACCGCAGAGGAGACACCGGACGAACCGGACCTGGCGCTGGTGAAAAGCCTGAGCGCCGCGGGCTGCCGAGTGGTCGCAGAGGGGCGCTACAATACGCCTGCGCAGGCGGCTGAAGCGATGCGCTGCGGCGCGTGGGCGGTGACCGTCGGCTCGGCGATCACCCGCTTAGAGCATATCTGCGGCTGGTATAATACGGCGCTGAAAGCGGCGGTTTGTCCGGCGAATGAGCAATAAAAAAGCCCGATGGCGTTAACCATCGGGCTTTTATGCGCTGAGGCTCAGAGTCTAATCAGACTTCAAGGTAGTTGAGGATCCCGTCCGCCGCTTTACGGCCTTCGGCAATCGCGGTGACCACCAGGTCGGAACCGCGAACGATATCGCCACCGGCGAAGATTTTCGGGTTGCTGGTCTGGAACGCGTTGTCGCTGCCTTCCGGCGCGATGATGCGGCCCTGAGAGTCCAGCTCGACGCTGTGCTTCGCCAGCCACTCCATGCTGTGCGGACGGAAGCCAAAGGCCATTACCACCGCATCAGCCGGCACCACGTGTTCAGAACCAGCGACGATCTCCGCGCGACGGCGGCCTTTCGCGTCCGGCTGGCCCATCTCGGTGCGCGCCATCTTCACGCCGCACACTTTGCCATTGGCATTCACTTCCACGCCCAGCGGCTGGACGTTGAACTGGAACTCAACGCCTTCTTCACGCGCGTTTTTCACTTCGCGTTTTGAACCGGGCATGTTCTCTTCGTCACGACGATAGGCACAGATCACGTGCGCCGCATTCTGACGAATGGAGGTCCGCACGCAGTCCATCGCGGTGTCGCCACCGCCGAGCACGACCACGCGTTTGCCTTCCATGCTGACGTAGGGCTCATCAGCTGTTTCGCCAAAGCCCATGATCTGCTTGGTGTTAGCGATCAGGAACGGCAGCGCGTCGTAGACGCCCGGGGCGTCTTCGTTGTCCAGTCCACCGCGCATCGACTGATAGGTCCCGACGCCGAGGAACACGGCATCGTACTCTTTCAGCAGGTCGTCGAGCTGTACGTCGCGACCCACTTCGGTATTGAGTTTGAACTCAATGCCCATGCCGGTGAAGATTTCACGGCGGCGGGTCATCACCTCTTTTTCCAGCTTGAACGCCGGGATACCGAAGGTCAGCAGGCCGCCGATTTCCGGATGGCGGTCAAACACCACCGCCTTGACGCCGTTGCGGGTCAGCACGTCGGCGCAAGCGAGGCCCGCCGGGCCAGCACCGATGATCGCGACGGTTTTACCGGTCGGCTTCACGCCGGAGAGATCCGGACGCCAGCCCATTTCGAACGCTTTGTCATTGATATAGCGTTCGATGTTGCCGATGGTCACCGCGCCGAACTCATCGTTCAGCGTACAGGAGCCTTCACACAGGCGATCCTGCGGGCAAACGCGCCCGCAGACTTCCGGCAGGGTGTTGGTCTGATGCGACAGCTCAGCCGCCTCAAAAATACGTCCCTCGTTGGCCAGCTTCAGCCAGTTCGGGATGTAGTTATGCACCGGGCATTTCCATTCACAGTACGGGTTGCCGCAGGAGAGGCAGCGATCTGCCTGCGCCTTGGCCTGGCCTTCTGAAAACGGCTCGTAAATTTCCACAAACTCAATTTTACGGATCTTCAGCGGTTTCTTTGGCGGATCAACGCGCTGCAGGTCGATAAATTGATAAACGTTCTGACTCATCTTAACCCCTTACTGCGCCTGCACCCGCAGCTCAGCTGCGGAACGACTACGGTGACCCAACAGTGCTTTAACATCGCTGGACTTCGGTTTAACCAGCGCAAACTTCGCGGAGAAGGCCGGCCAGTTGGCGAGGATCTCTTCGCCACGTTGCGAACCGGTAAGCTGCACATGTTCGGTGATTAAACCGCGCAGGTGCTCTTCATGGATAGCCAGAGAATCAACGTCCAGCACTTCCACCAGTTCCGGGTTCACGCGTTTACGGAAGTCGCCATCTTCATCCAGGACATAAGCAAAGCCGCCGGTCATCCCTGCGCCAAAGTTGACGCCGGTTTTACCGAGCACGCAGACGATGCCGCCGGTCATATATTCACAGCCGTTGTCACCGATGCCTTCCACCACGGTAATGGCGCCGGAGTTACGCACGGCGAAACGCTCGCCTGCGCGGCCTGCGGCGTACAGACGACCACCGGTCGCGCCGTACAGGCAGGTGTTGCCGATAATGCTGGCTTCATGGCTGCGGAACGCAGAGCCGACCGGAGGACGAATGGCCAGCAGACCGCCCGCCATGCCTTTCCCGACATAGTCGTTGGCATCGCCGGTCAGATGCAGCTCTACGCCACCGGCGTTCCACACGCCGAAGCTCTGGCCTGCGGTGCCGCTAAAGTGGGCGACGATCGGATCCCCGGCCAGTCCCTGGTCACCATGGGTCTGGGCAATATACCCGGACAGCGAGGCCCCCACGGAGCGGTCGGTATTGCGGATATCGAACCAGAACGTTTTGCTCTGCTTTTCATCCACGTACGGTTTCGCCTGCTGCAGCAGCTGCGCGTTGAGTACACCGTTATCGAACGGTGGGTTGTTCTCGGTGCAGTACAGCGCTTTGCCCGGATGCGGCTCTGCGGTCTCCAGCAGTTTACCCAGATCCAGTTTCTGCTGTTTGGCAGTAAACCCATCCAGCTCTTTGAGCAGATCGGTGCGGCCAATCAGATCCACCAGACGCTTGACGCCCAGCTGGGCCATCAGCTCGCGGGTCTCACGGGCGATAAATTCAAAGTAGTTGGTCACTTTGAACGGCAGACCGTGATAGTGGTTCTTACGCAGTTTGTCATCTTGAGTCGCCACGCCGGTCGCGCAGTTGTTCAGGTGGCAAATACGCAGGTATTTACAGCCCAGCGCGACCATCGGGCCGGTACCGAAACCGAAGCTCTCTGCGCCGAGGATCGCCGCTTTGATGATATCGAGGCCGGTTTTCAGTCCGCCGTCCACCTGCAGACGGATCTTATGACGCAGACCGTTAGCGACCAGCGCCTGCTGGGTTTCCACCAGGCCAAGCTCCCACGGACAGCCGGCATATTTCACCGATGAGAGCGGGCTCGCCCCGGTACCGCCGTCGTAGCCGGCGATGGTGATCAGATCGGCATAGGCTTTGGCCACGCCGGTGGCGATGGTGCCAACGCCCGGTTCAGAAACCAGTTTGACCGAAATCATCGCTTTCGGGTTGACCTGCTTGAGGTCGAAAATCAGCTGCGCCAAATCCTCGATAGAGTAGATATCGTGGTGCGGCGGCGGGGAAATCAGCGTCACGCCCGGTACGGAATAGCGCAGTTTGGCGATATACGGGGTGACTTTATCACCCGGCAACTGACCGCCTTCACCCGGTTTCGCCCCCTGGGCGACTTTGATCTGGATGACGTCGGCATTGACCAGATAGGCTGGCGTGACGCCGAAGCGGCCGGACGCGACCTGCTTGATGCGCGACACTTTATTGGTGCCGTAGCGCGCCGGGTCTTCACCGCCTTCACCGGAGTTAGAGAAACCGCCGATGCTGTTCATCGCTTCCGCCAGCGATTCGTGTGCTTCCGGGCTCAGCGCGCCGATCGACATCGCCGCGGTATCGAAGCGTTTAAACAGCTCTTTCGCCGGTTCTACGTCGTCGATACTGATAGCGTCTTCGCCTGGATTGAGCGCCAGCAGATCGCGCAGCGTGGCCGCCGGACGTTCGTTAACCAGTTTCGCGTATTGTTGATAGTCGCTGTATTCGCCGCTCTGCACGGCCTTCTGCAGGGTCTGAACCACGTCCGGGTTGTAGGCGTGATATTCACCGCCGTGCACGAACTTCAGCAGGCCGCCCTGAGCCAGTGGCTTACGTGCCAGCCAGGCGCGTTTCGACAGATTCAGCAGATCCTGCTGGAAATCGTCGAAGCCGGCGCCGCCGATGCGGCTGACCACGCCCTGGAAGCAGAGATCGGAAACCTCGCGATGCAGACCGACGGCTTCGAACAGCTTCGAGCAGCGGTAGGACGCGATGGTGGAGATCCCCATCTTCGACATGATTTTGTACAGACCTTTGTTGATACCGTTGCGATAGTTCAGCATCACCGCACGGTAGGCTTTATCGATAGCTTTGCTGTCGACCAGCTTCGCCAGCGTTTCATAGGCGAGGTACGGATAGATAGCGGTCGCGCCGAAGCCGAGCAGGACCGCAAAGTGATGCGGATCGCGGGCGCTGGCGGTTTCAACGATGATGTTGGCATCGCAGCGCAGACTTTTATCGACCAGACGGGTCTGGATCGCGCCAACGGCCATCGGCGCCGGTACCGGCAGACGGTCTTTGGCGATGTTGCGGTCGGACAGCACCAGCAGCACGGTACCCTCGCGCACCATTTGCTCTGCTTTGTCACACAGGGCTTTCACCGTCTCGCTGAGCGAGGCCTCTGCCGGGTTAAACGTGATGTCGAGGACGTCGGCACGATAGTGCTCTTCTTCCATCGTCGTCAGCTGTTTGAAATCGGAGTACAGCAGGATCGGCGATTTGAAGCTCAGGCGATGGGCCTGGCCTTCCGCTTCGCAGAAGACGTTCATTTCGCGACCGATGCTGGTGGCCAGCGACATGACGTGCGCTTCACGCAGCGGATCGATAGGCGGGTTAGTCACCTGGGCGAACTGCTGACGGAAGTAATCGTAGATAATGCGCGGCTGGCTGGAGAGCACGGCGAAAGGTGTGTCATCGCCCATCGAACCGACTGCTTCCTGGCCATTTTCGCCGAGCACGCGCAGGACGGAGTCCAGCTCTTCCGCGCTGTAGTTAAACTGTTTCTGGTAGCTGGCGAGCGTGTCGTCATCCAGTTGGCGGCTGCCGACTTCTTCTTCCGGCAGATCTTCGAACGGCACCAGGCGACGAACGTTTTTCTCCATCCACTCTTTGTACGGGTGGCGGCTCTTCAGATCGTCATCGGTTTCCGCCGAGTGCAGAATGCGTCCGGCGCGGGTATCGATAACCATCAGCTCGCCCGGGCCCACGCGGCCTTTCTCGACCACTTCGTCCGGCTGGTAGTCCCAGATACCGACTTCAGAGGCGCAGGTGATGAGCTTATCTTTGGTAATGACGTAGCGCGCCGGGCGCAGGCCATTACGATCGAGGTTACAGGCAGCGTAGCGGCCATCGGACATGACGATGCCCGCCGGGCCGTCCCACGGCTCCATGTGCATAGAGTTAAAGTCGAAGAACGAACGCAGCTCCGGATCCATATCCGGGTTGTTCTGCCAGGCTGGCGGCACCAGCAGGCGCATGGCGCGCACGATATCCATCCCGCCGGCCAGCAGCAGCTCCAGCATGTTGTCCATTGAACTGGAGTCAGAGCCGGTTTCGTTAACGAACGGCGCGGCGTCGTGCAGATCCGGGATCAGCGGGGTCTGGAACTTATAGGTACGGGCGCGGGCCCACTGGCGGTTGCCGGTGATAGTGTTGATTTCACCGTTGTGCGCCAGGTAACGGAACGGCTGCGCCAGCGGCCAGCGCGGCACGGTGTTGGTGGAGAAGCGCTGGTGGAACAGGCAGATAGCCGACTCCAGGCGCAGGTCCGCGAGGTCCAGGTAGAAGCGCGGCAAATCCGCCGGCATACACAGACCTTTATAGATGTTGACCAGGTTGGACAGGCTACAAACGTAGAAATCTTTGTCTTCCTGCAGGCGTTTTTCAATGCGACGACGCGCAATAAACAGACGGCGCTCCATATCGCGCGGGCGCCAGCCAGCCGGGGCGTTCACAAAGATTTGCTCAATACGGGGCAGCGAGGAGAGGGCGATTTCACCGAGGACGCCTTCGTTGGTCGGCACATCGCGCCAGCCGACAATCGACAGGGTCTCAAGCTGAAGTTCTTCTTCAACGATGCGGCGCGCCGCTTTAGCCAGCTCAGGATCTTTATTCAGGAACAGCATCCCAACGGCGTAGTTTTTGGCTAAACGCCAGCCGCGCTCTTCAGCAACGATGCGGAAGAAACGATCGGGTTTTTGCAGCAGCAGACCGCAACCGTCGCCGGTTTTACCATCGGCAAGGATTGCGCCACGGTGCTGCATGCGGGCCAGTGCGTGTATCGCGGTTCGCACTACCTTGTGGCTAGGTTCGCCTTCTATGTGGGCGATCAGGCCGAAACCACAGTTATCCCTCTCAAGGGATTTGTCGTACAACATATCAGTGAACCTCCCCAGGCTCTGCGGACACCCTCCGATACCGATTGCGCACAGGCACAGAAAGAGTATGGCGACGGGGTTTGCACCTCGCATTCGCCCTCTTTAAATCCTTTTCGCATCGGTACACAAGTTTGAGGACTTGCTGTTAAGAGGGAATCTCAATTACTGCATAAATATGATGAGCAGAGTGCTCATCCAGAAAGCTTCCAGCGGATTCCCAACTTATCGGGAATCCACACTTACGTCAAATGGCAATCTTATTAATACAAAAATGTGCTATACAGGTGTTAACTTGTTGTTTTAAAAATAAATAGTGCCATTTTTCGTGCTATGAATACGCCTCAGGAAGGTCAGGCTAGTGTGATCTGTCTCACTGTGCACGCGGCTTTGCATTACCGTTATGCGCTGAAATGCATGTCATCATTAGCATATTTGACTGCCATATATTTTCTCAATGGATATTAATACTGTTTTTTGCCGTGAAGAAGATTAGGGCTATCCGCAGGTGAAATATAAGGAAAACTCATCACCACAGAGGTGAATGAAATTGCAGTAATCATGATTGTTTATGCAATGAGGGTGGCCGCCGCGCTGACGATTGATCCAGGTCATCGCCGTCGGTGACAAAAAGTGGCAGGCTTGGCCCCCTTTGTTGAGGCCGGTCTATCAGATTATGCAGTTACAGAAATTAGTCAATATGTTTGGTGGGGATCTTATGCGCCGCTATGGCGAAAAGGTCCATAAGCTGACGCTGCACGGCGGTTTTAGCTGCCCGAACCGCGACGGCACGCTGGGCCGCGGCGGTTGCACTTTCTGTAATGTGGCTTCCTTTGCCGATGAGGCGCAGCAGCATCGCTCCATCGCCGAACAGCTCGCTCATCAGGCGCAGCTCGTCAACCGGGCAAAGCGCTATCTGGCCTATTTCCAGGCCTATACCAGCACCTTCGCTGAAGTGCAGGTGCTCCGCTCGATGTATCGTCAGGCCATCAGCCAGGCGAATATTGTCGGCCTCTGCGTCGGCACCCGCCCGGACTGCGTGCCGGAGGCAGTCCTCGATCTGCTGAGTGAATATCATGAGCAAGGATATGAGGTATGGCTGGAGCTGGGACTGCAAACCGCGCACGATAAAACCCTGCATCGGATTAACCGTGGGCATGATTTCGCTTGCTACCAGCGTACTGCGCGTCTGGCGCGAGCGCGAGGGCTGAAGGTCTGCGCACATCTGATCGTCGGCCTGCCCGGAGAGACCCAGGGCCATTGCCTGGAGACGCTGGAGCGGGTGGTGGCGACCGGCGTGGACGGCATCAAGCTGCACCCGCTGCACATTGTCAAAGGCAGTATTATGGCCAAAGCGTGGCAGGCCGGGCGTCTCAATGGCATTGAGCTGGAGGCGTATACCGTGACCGCCGGGGAGATGATTCGCCATACGCCGCCGGAGGTGATCTATCACCGGATATCGGCCAGCGCCCGTCGACCCACGCTATTGGCGCCGCTGTGGTGCGAAAATCGCTGGACCGGAATGGTTGAACTGGATCGCTATCTGAATGAGCAGGGCGCTCAGGGCTCGGCGCTAGGCCGCAGCTGGGCTGTGCCCCTGGCGGAGAAGTAGAAGCAGACGATGTCCGGGCCAAGGCCGGACATCGCTCTTCAGCCATTTATGCCTGACTGGCTTTCATCGTCATCCGTGGGGTTTTAATCACCAGTAGCACCAGCACGGCGCCAAGCGCGGCGATAGTGCCGGCGAGAATAAAGGCGCTGTCGAATTTGCCGGTGGACTGCACGATATAGCCCGTGACAATCGGCCCCACGATGCCGGAGACGCTGCCGATAAGATGGATAAAGCCGCTGGCGCCGCCGACGCGGGATTTATGCACCACGTCCTGAATAATCGCCCAGTAGATCGCCCCGGTCACATAGAGGAAAAAGATGGAGACCGACATCAGCAGAACGGCAGGAACGACGCTGCTAACGGTACCGGCGAGCCCCACGCAGAGCGCGGCCATTAGCAGGCATACCACCAGCACGATTTTGCGCGACAGCAGCAGCCTTCCGGTAAGGTTAAATATTTTATCGGATATATAACCCCCCAGCGCCAGACCGACAAAACCGACGATCCACGGGATCATGGTGGTGAGACTCATCTGTTTAATATCCAGATGGTGCTGCTGGACCAGATAGGACGGAAACCAGCTGAGAAAGAAAAACAGAATATAGTTGTAGCAGAAGAAGGCAAATGCCGTCACCAGAATAATAGGCTGCTTGAGATAATAACCCAGTGAGTGGGCCGTTTGATTTTCTACGGTTTCCAGGGCGTCCTCCTCTTGCTTCATTTTATTAATGAGCATGAGCTCTTCCTGACTGACATGCTTATGTTTGTCAGGCGAGTTGGCGGCAATAAAAAACCACACGACCATCCACACAATACCGATGGCGAAAATAATCATAAACGCGGGACGCCAGCCGAAAGCCAGGGCCAGATAACCGACGATAGGTCCGGCGACCGCGCCGCCCAGCGGAGAGCCGGCGCTGAGGAACCCCACTGCGGTTGCTGCTTGCTTTTTAGGAAACCAGCCGTTAATCATCTTGTTCGCTGAGGCGCAAATCGGGCCCTCTGCCATCCCGAAGAGCACGCGGAGCACCAGCATGGAATAAAAGCCGGTGGCAACCGCGGTTAAGCCGCAAAACAGCGACCATAACCCAACCGCCAGGCCCATCACCAATGTGGCGCCAAATTTATCGACGGCGAGGCCGCCAATAAAATTAAAGACCGCGTAGCCGAAGAAAAAGCTGCCGAAAATCATACCAAATTGTTCAGCGTTAAGTGCAAGGTCCTTTTCAATCATCGGCACCGTAATGGATAACGCCACCCGGTCCAGATAATTTATCATATACACTAAAAATAATAACAGGACGATAATCCAGCGAATATTTTTTCCCATGATAGCACCATGCTCATTATATGATTTATATCAGGCGCGGCGGATCTACAGATATCCGTCGGCCGTTATTTAAAAATAATGTTGGCTTAGCTTAATTGCAGCAGCACTTTGCAACAGGTCTTCCGATCGTTGGCGAAAATCTCCATGGCTTCTTTCACCTGCTCCAGCGGCATACAGTGGGTGATTAACGCCTCAGGATGGATAAGGCCTTTTTCCATCCAGTCGATGACCAGCGGAAAGCGCCCGCTGTTCAGCCGCGAGGAGAAAATGGAGATCTCTTTACTGGTGATGCTTTGCTGGGTCAGCGTGGACGCCTCGCCGGAGAAACCGAGTATGCCGATGCGGGCTGCAGGGGAGGCGAGGAGGATTGCCTCCTGCAGAATGGCTGGGTGGCAGGCGGCATCAATGACCAGCGTGGGGGCTATCTGCCGCTGCGCCAGCTGATCCGCCAGCGGCTGATGGGTGTTATCGAGCGTCAGATCGGCGCCGTTGTCCCGTGCCATCTGTAGACGTTCGGCAATGCGGTCCACGACGATCACCTGCTTAACGCCATACACCCCCTTCAGCGCCTGGATCACCGTCAGGCCCATTGGGCCAGCGCCGTAAACCAGGGCGATATCCTGCGGCGTGGGCTGCAGCTGGGCGGTAATATTTGCCGCAATAGTAAAAGGCTCAACCATTGTCGCCTGACGATCGCTGATAGCCTCCGGAATGCGCCAGGCATTTTTGGCCGGCACGCAGGCATAGTCGCTGAATCCCCCATCGCGGTGCACCCCGATGACCTGGAGCTGCGCGCAAACATTCGGCCGACCAACCGAGCAGGGATAACAATGGCCGCAGCTGACCACCGGATCGACCGCGACGCGTTCGCCAATACGCGCCGGAGAGACCTGCTCGCCGACGGCATCGACAATGCCGAAGAATTCATGACCAATAACGCGGGGATATTTCGCGAAGGGGTTGTGGCCCTGATAGATGTGTACATCGGAACCGCAGATCCCGGCAAAGGCGATTTTCACCCGTACTTCATGGCTGCCCGGAACGGGAACCGGACGTGATGCAATGTTCAGTTGGCCTGGCTCTTTGACGATGACGCTTCTCATTTCTGTTCCTTCCATTGTCTGTTTCGCGAACGAATTTCGCCTGTTTTTATTACCATACAAGTATGCATTTGATCATAAATAGCTCTGGATCACATTTGGAAGAGGTCGTCAGAAAAAGCCAGACTATTATTAATCTATTGAAATAAATTGAAAAAAAATATGAATGCGCCGGGATGGGCTTGCCCGGTGCAGGAATGTGATCGTTATCACGACAGGAAAGGGCAATTCGATTATGATTTCTGGTATGGTAGTAGGGTAAAAACACAAATTATGAAGCAGGTGATAACGATGCAGATGACAATGCGCTGGTTTGGGCCAGAGGAAGACAAGGTTTCATTAGAGCATATACGACAGGTGCCCGGCGTGGAGGGGGTCGTCGGCGCGCTCTATGACGTCGCGGTGGGTGAGGTATGGCCAGTCGATAAAATTGAGCGTCTGGTCAGCCAGGCCCATGCCGCGGGCCTGAAAATGGAGGTGATAGAGAGCGTCAACATTCATGATGACATTAAAATCGGCCTTCCTTCCCGTGACCGCTATATTGCCAACTATCAGCAGACCATTCGCCACCTTGCCCGCTTCGGCGTCAAAGTTATCTGTTATAACTTCATGCCGGTTTTTGACTGGATGAAGACAGATATGAACTACGTCCTGCCGGATGGTTCGTTGACGATGGCTTTTGAGAAGAAAGATATCGATAAACGGCTGGAAGACGTAGTGAAGGAGGTACTGGAGAACTCAAACGGCTTCGCCTTGCCGGGCTGGGAGCCAGAAAGGCTGGCGGAGGTGCAGACCCTGTTTGCCAAATATAGCGCGGTGGATGACCACAAGCTGCGGGAGAACCTGGTCTATTTTCTGCGGGCGGTGATCCCGGTCTGTGAAGAGGTCGGGGTGAAAATGGCGATCCATCCGGACGATCCGCCGTACTCCATTTTTGGCCTGCCGCGGGTGGTCAAAAACCGCGACGATCTGGACTGGATCTGCCGGGCCATCGATTCGCCCGCTAACGGCATCACGCTCTGCACCGGCTCGATTGCCGAAGATCCGGATAACGATGTGTACGCCATCCTGGCAGAGTTTACCCGGCGCAAACGGATCCACTTTGCCCACGTCCGCAATATTAAGCTGATACGGGATAAAGATTTTTACGAGTGCGCCCATCCGTCAGAGTACGGTTCCCTGGATATGTACAAGGTGATGCAAGCGCTGTATGACAACGGGTTCGACGGCTATATTCGCCCGGATCATGGCCGCTTTATCTGGGGAGAGACCGGACGGCCAGGCTATGGCTTGTACGACCGCGCTCTCGGCGTGACCTACCTGAAGGGGCTCTGGGAGGCGTTAAGCAAGCGCTAATCGTTCTCCTGACCTTGCCTCTTTTTAGCGGCTGGTTCGCCTTGGCGACCAGCCGTCATATCAGCTCCTTCCCGCATTTTTTGCACAACTTACAGCGCATTGCTCAGAATTGAGTATTATTGTGCGGAGTTGTCGTGAAGGAATCCCCTATGAAGCAAATTCGTATGCTGGCGCAGTATTATGTCGACCTGATGATGAAGCTGGGTCTGGTCCGCTTTTCGATGCTGTTGGCTCTTGCGCTGGTGGTGCTGGCCATTGTGGTACAGATGGCGGTCACCATGGTGCTGCATGGCCAGGTAGAAAGTATCGACGTTATCCGCTCTATCTTCTTTGGTCTGTTGATTACCCCCTGGGCGGTCTACTTTCTCTCGGTGGTGGTGGAGCAACTCGAAGAGTCTCGCCAGCGTCTTTCGCGGCTGGTGGACAAGCTGGAGGAGATGCGCGAGCGCGATCTGAAGCTGAATGTGCAGCTGAAAGATAACATCGCGCAGTTGAATCAGGAGATAGGCGAACGTGAAAAAGCAGAAGCCGAGCGCGAGACCACTCTCGAGCAGTTGAAGATCGAGATGAAAGAGCGTGAAGAGACGCAGATCCAACTCGAACAGCAATCCTCCTTTCTGCGCTCTTTCCTCGACGCTTCGCCAGATCTGGTTTTCTACCGCAATGAGGATAAGGAGTTTTCAGGCTGTAACCGGGCGATGGAGCTGTTGACCGGCAAAAGTGAGAAACAGCTGATCCATCTCAAACCGCAGGACGTCTATAGCGAAGAGGCCGCGGAAAAGGTGCTGGAAACCGACGAGAAGGTGTTCCGCCACAATGTATCGCTGACCTATGAGCAGTGGCTGGACTATCCCGATGGTCGCAAAGCGTGCTTCGAAATCCGCAAGGTCCCGTACTACGATCGCGTCGGTAAGCGTCGCGGCCTGATGGGCTTCGGGCGCGATATCACCGAACGAAAACGCTATCAGGACGCCCTCGAGCGCGCCAGCCGGGATAAAACTACCTTTATCTCGACCATCAGCCATGAGCTGCGTACCCCGCTAAACGGGATCGTCGGGCTGAGCCGTATTTTGCTGGATACCGAACTGACCAGCGAGCAGGAGAAATACCTGAAAACCATCCATGTCTCGGCGGTGACGCTGGGGAATATCTTCAATGATATTATCGACATGGATAAAATGGAGCGCCGTAAGGTACAGCTCGATAACCAGCCGGTGGACTTCACCAGCTTCCTTGCCGACCTTGAAAACCTCTCCGGTCTGCAGGCCCAGCAGAAGGGCCTGCGCTTTGTATTGGATCCCTCGCTACCGCTACCGCATAAAGTGATCACCGACGGTACGCGTTTGCGCCAGATCCTGTGGAACCTTATCAGCAACGCCGTGAAGTTTACCCCCCAGGGCGGCGGGGTGAATGTCCGCGTGCGCTATGACGAAGGCGATATCCTGCACTTCGAAGTGGAAGACTCCGGAATTGGTATTCCTGAAGCGGAACAGGACAAAATTTTCGCCATGTATTACCAGGTCAAAGACAGCCACGGCGGCAAACCAGCCACCGGAACCGGCATTGGTCTCGCCGTCTCGCGTCGCCTGGCGCGCAATATGGGCGGCGATATCAGCGTAACCAGCCAGCCGGGTAAAGGGGCGACCTTTACGCTCACCGTCCATGCGCCTGCCATTGCGGAAGAAGTGGAAGATACGTTGGCGGAAGACGACATGCCATTACCCGCGCTTAACGTGCTGCTGGTGGAAGACATTGAGCTCAACGTCATTGTGGCCCGTTCGGTGCTGGAAAAGCTGGGCAACAGCGTGGATGTCGCCATGACCGGGAAAGCCGCGCTGGAGATGTTTGAGCCAGGCGAGTACGACCTGGTGTTGCTGGATATTCAATTGCCGGATATGACGGGGCTGGATATCTCTCGCCAGCTAAAACAGAACTTTGCCGCGGATGAGCTGCCGCCGCTGGTGGCCCTGACCGCCAACGTACTGAAGAATAAGAAAGAGTATCTCGACGCCGGGATGGACGATGTGCTGAGCAAGCCGTTGTCGGTGCCAGCGCTCACGGCCATGATCAAGAAATTCTGGGATGCGCCGGAAGAGGAAGCGCAGGAAGCGCCGGCGGCCGATCTGCATAAAGCCGACGCGGTGCTGGATACCGATATGCTGGAGCAATATATCGAACTGGTGGGACCGAAGCTTATCAACGATGGCCTCGCGGTGTTTGAGAAGATGATGCCGGGCTATATGTCTGTCCTCGAGTCCAATCTCACCGCCCGCGATCAAAAAGGGATTGTCGAAGAGGGGCATAAGATCAAAGGGGCGGCGGGTTCTATTGGTCTGCGCCACATCCAGCAGCTGGGGCAGCAGATCCAGACGCCGGATCTGCCAGCCTGGTCTGATAATGTCGCTGAATGGGTTGAAGAGATGAAATCTGAGTGGCAAAACGACGTGGCGGTACTGAAGGCGTGGGTGGCGAAGGCCGGGAAAAAATGACCCCGGACAGACCGGGGTGCGCGAATACTGCGCCAACACCAGGGAACTGGTGGTTGAGCCAGTGTTATTTGAGTGATGTTGTTACGTGGCGCAACCTGAGAAGTGGATTGCTCGCTCATTAAGATAGCAAAGCTTAACTAATTTGTTACATGAATCAGTAAAATATGTGAAGCATAGCGAGTAAATCGACATTTTTGACTGGTTTCAGCGAGTTGCATGGAGGAGCGAAAGCGATGAAAAAAATTGGTGTGGTACTGAGCGGCTGCGGCGTGTACGACGGCAGTGAAATTCATGAAGCGGTGATTACCCTGCTGGCGATCGCGCGCAACGGCGCGCAGGCGGTGTGCTTTGCACCCGATAAACCGCAGCGCGACGTCATCAACCATCTGACGGGGGAACCGCTGACGGAGCAACGCAATGTGCTGGTGGAAGCGGCGCGAATTGCCCGCGGCGACATCTTACCGCTGACGCAGGCGCGTGCGGAGACGCTGGACGCGCTGATCGTCCCCGGCGGCTTCGGCGCGGCGAAAAATTTAAGCAGCTTCGCCGCCGAGGGCAGCGAATGTCAGGTGGACCGCGATCTGCAGGCTCTGGCACTGGCGATGCATCAGGCCGGCAAACCGCTGGGTTTCATGTGCATTGCCCCGGCGCTGCTGCCGAAGATTTTTGCGTTTCCGCTGCGCATAACCATCGGGACCGATCTCGATACTGCCGATGTGGTCGAAGAGATGGGGGCGGAGCACGTGCCTTGTCCGGTCGACGACATCGTGGTGGATGAAGAGAACAAAGTGGTCACCACCCCGGCGTATATGCTGGCAGATAATATTGCTCAAGCCGCCACCGGGATCGAAAAGCTGGTCGCCCGCGTGCTGGCGCTGAGCGCATGAGGCTCCGCGTTGCGCCCTTTGCGCTGCTAAAACGACTGGCGCTGCGTCTGCTGCTGATCGCCGCCGTCTTCTGGGGCGGGGGGATCGCGCTGTTTAGCGTGCTGCCGGTGCCGTTTTCGGCGGTGATGCTTGAGCGGCAGGTGAGCGCCTGGCTCTCCGGAGATGTCCACTATCTGGCGCACTCTGATTGGGTCGGCATGGATGAGATCTCTCCGTGGATGGGGCTGGCGGTGATTGCCGCCGAAGATCAAAAGTTCCCGGAACATTGGGGGTTCGACGTATCGGCGATAGAAAAAGCGCTGGCGCACAATGAGCGTCATGATACCCGCATCCGCGGCGCGTCAACGCTGTCGCAGCAGACGGCGAAAAACCTGTTTTTATGGGATGGCCGCAGCTGGTTGCGTAAGGGGCTGGAAGCCGGGCTGACGGTCGGTATAGAAACCGTCTGGAGTAAAAAGCGGATCCTGACCGTCTACCTGAATATTGCCGAGTTTGGCGATGGGATATTTGGTGTGGAAGCGGCCGCGCAGCGCTATTTTCATAAGCCTGCCAGCCAGCTGACGCCGGGGGAAGCGGCTCTGCTGGCCGCGGTACTGCCAAATCCGATCCGCTATCGCGCTGACGCGCCTTCGGGCTATGTGCGCAGCCGCCAGGCTTGGATCTTACGCCAGATGCGACAGCTGGGCGGGGAAGGGTTTATGCGCGAGCATAAGCTGTATTAGCGCGTGAATCCGGCGCCGGGGCTGGCACTGTCGCCAGTCGGCCGTCGCCGGGAAGCGTGACGCTTAGTCTTCATCAAATCCGGCATTAAAAAGAGCAATCACCGCGGCGAGCGCCTCAACTTCCTGCGGACCGCTGGCTTCCACCTCTATCTGCCGCCCTTTCGCGGAGTCCAGCATCAGCAGGGCAATCACGCTGTTTGCTTCCGCCTCCGTGCCTTCATCGTTGCGCAGCAGTACTTCGGCATCGAAATTCTGCATCAGCTCAAACAGTTTCATCGCCGGGCGGGCGTGCATGCCCAGCTTATTGGTGATTTCAACGGTCTGCTTTACGGTCATGATTTACGTTTTTCCAGCGTCCGATGACGAGACTGTACGTTCTTGCCGCGGGAGCGGAAGTAGTCAGCCAGTTGTTCAGCAATATAAACCGAACGATGTTTACCGCCGGTGCAGCCAATGGCCACCGTCAGATAGCTGCGATTGTTGGTCTCCAGCATCGGTAACCATAGCTCAAGATAGCTCCGGGTCTGGTAAATAAAGTTGTGCACTTCAGTGTGCCGGTCAAGGAAGGCGGCCACCGGTTTATCCAGACCGGTCATTGGACGCAGTTTCGGATCCCAGTGCGGGTTTGGCAGAAAGCGCACGTCAAAGACGTAATCAGCATCGATCGGAATACCGTGCTTGAAGCCGAAGGATTCGAAGACCATCGTCAGTTCGCGCTCGCGTTTGCCTAACAAGCGAGTACGCAGCATTTCCGCCAGCTCATGCACCGACATTTCGGACGTATCGACGATCAGATCCGCACGGGAGCGCAGTGGCTCCAGCAAGTCGCTCTCTTCGTCGATGGCGCTTTCGAGCGACAGGTTCTTGCTGGAGAGCGGGTGTAAGCGACGAGTATCGCTGTAACGGCGGATCAGGGTATTACGATCGGCATCAAGGAACAGCAATTGCGGAGAAAAGCATTCCGGCAGGTTCTGCATCGCCTGTTCAAAGATTTCCGGTGATTCCGGCATGTTACGCACGTCGATGCTGACGGCCGCGGAGATATTGCGGTCAGCCAGCGACCGCGCCAGATCGGGCAGCAGCACGACCGGCAGGTTATCCACGCAGTAAAAGCCCATATCTTCCAGCGCTCGCAGAGCGACGGATTTCCCCGAGCCCGAGCGGCCGCTGACGATCATCAGTACCATGTACCGTTTCTCCTCAGTACGATAAAGGATAAGGTGCGACTGCCGTTATGCGTCATCGCTGCTTCCTGCTTCGGTGATGATCTCATACAACTCTTCATCGCTCTGCGCCGCGCGCAGGCGACGGCAAATCGCTTTGTCCGCCAGCCGTTTGGCCACCAGGGAGAGCGTATGCAGGTGAGTCTTTGTCTGGTCGGCTGGCACCAGCAGCGCGAACAGCAGGTCGACAGGCTGATTGTCGATCGCGTCGAAGGCGATGGGGGTTTCCAGCTGGACAAAAACGCCGACAGCACGCAGCGTATCCTCTTCCAGTTTACCGTGAGGAATGGCAATACCATTGCCAATCCCGGTACTGCCCATTTTTTCGCGGGTGAGGATCGCTTCGAACACCACCTGCGGCGGCAAACTTAACTGTTTGGCGGCCAGTTCGCTAATGATTTCCAGAGCACGCTTCTTGCTCTGGCAGTGAACCTGGCTACGGGTACATTCCTGGTTCAGGACGTTGCTCAGTTGTAGAGCCGAATCGTTGTTCATCATAATTTCACCTGAGCGCCCCCGCGCCCGCCGCCGATGTTAAACCACGACGGACGCAGGGGGGCCCGGACAATTAGTGTTGTTTTAGTTTATCTTTGTGCTTCGTTAACTGCCTTGCCAGCTTGTCGATAAGACCATCGACAGCTGCATACATATCCTGCCCTTCCGCACTGGCATGGATTTCGCCACCGTTGACATGCAGATTCGCGTCCGCAATTTGCGTCACTTTCTCTACTTTTAACACAATATAGACCTGATTGATCCGGTCGAAAAATTGCTCCAGTTTGCTGAACTTCGCCGTGACGAAGTCGCGCATCGCGGGGGTGATCTCGACGTTGTGTCCTGTAATGTTGAGCTGCATAGTGTCTTCCTTATCGGTTGTGTCAGACCAGTTGTTTACGCTGGTTTGACGGCGGAATGGATAAAGACTCTCTGTACTTCGCGACAGTGCGGCGCGCGACCATGATACCCTGCTCGGACAGCATGGAGGTGAGCTTACTGTCGCTCAACGGCTTCGCGGGGTTTTCCGCGGCGATTAACTTCTTCACCAACGCGCGAATGGCCGTCGACGAGGCTTCGCCGCCGCCTTCGGTATTCACATGGCTGGAGAAGAAATACTTCAGTTCAAAAATACCGCGCGGACTGTGCAGATATTTTTGCGTGGTGACACGGGAAATGGTGGATTCATGCATCTCGACAGCCTGGGCGATATCGGCCAGCACCATCGGCTTCATATACTCTTCACCCTGTTCGAAAAAAGCCTGCTGCTGTTCAACGATGCAGCGGCTGACGCGCAGCAGCGTATCGTTGCGGCTTTCGAGACTTTTGATTAGCCAGCGGGCTTCCTGCAGATTGCTGCGAATGAACTGGCCGTCGGCGTCATTGCGGGCGCTGTTGCCCATTGCCGCATATTGCTGATTAATCTTCAGCCGGGGAATGCTGTCGGCGTTGAGCTCCACGGTCCAGCGGCCACTGACCTTGCGGACCAGTACGTCGGGAATGACATATTCCGGTTCACTGGTATGAATGGACTGGCCAGGGCGGGGATCCAGTGACTGGATCAGATTCACCGCCTCTTTCAGCACCTCTTCTTTCAGGCGCGTTACTCGCATCAGGGTGCGGAAATCGTGGTTAGCCAGCAGATCGAGATGGTCGCTGATAATCAACCGGGCCTCTTCCAGCCACGGCGTCTCTTTAGCGAATTGCGACAGCTGGATCAGCAGGCAGTCGCGCAGATCTTTCGCCGCGACGCCAACCGGATCAAAACGCTGGATGCGCTTCAGAACGGCCTCCACCTCTTCCAGGCCGATTTCGTCATCGCCAATGCTGTCGACGATGTCTTCAATCTGAATGGTGAGATAGCCCGTATCGTCGACGGCGTCGACGATGGAGGTGGCAATGGCGCGGTCAGTGTCGGTGAAGGGCGTCAGCTCGACCTGCCACATCAGATAATCCTGCAGCGTCTGAGTGGTTTCGCCTTGATAGACGGGCAGCTCGTCGTCCTGATAATCCACGCCGTTGCCTGACGGCGTACCGGCGGTATAGATTTCATCCCAGCTGGCATCGAGAGGGAGCTCGTCCGGCATCTCTTTTTGCTCAAGCGCATCGACGGTATCGAGGGACTCGCGGTCCTCCACTTCTTTCGCCTCTACCTCGTCGTGAAGATCGGTTTGCTCAAGCAATGGGTTACTTTCCAGCGCTTGCTGGAGCTCTTGCTGGAGTTCTAACGTGGACAACTGCAGCAAACGAATAGCCTGCTGCAGTTGCGGCGTCATGGCAAGCTGTTGGCTAAGCCTTAATTGCAAACCTTGCTTCATGTTCAGGGTAAATATCTCCGGCTAAAACGTCTGTAACCTCTACCCTATCAGAGTCTGAAGTCTTCCCCAAGATACACGCGCTTAACCTGCTCATCTTCGAGGATCTGCTGCGGCGTACCATGAGCAATAAGGTGTCCCTGACTGACAATATACGCCCGTTCGCAGACGGCGAGGGTCTCTCTGACGTTATGGTCGGTGATCAGTACGCCGAGGCCGCTGTCGCGCAGGTGTTCAATGATGCGTTTGATATCGATAACGGAGATGGGGTCAACACCGGCAAAGGGTTCATCCAGAAGGATAAATTTCGGGTTCGCCGCCAGCGCGCGAGCGATTTCGACACGGCGGCGTTCACCACCGGAGAGCGCCTGACCGAGGCTGTCGCGCAGGTGCTCAATATGAAACTCTTCCATCAGCTCTTTGGCGCGATCTTCCCGCTGTTCGCTGGTTAAATCGTCACGGATCTGCAGGACCGCCATCAGGTTGTCATAGACGCTCAGACGACGAAAAATAGAGGCTTCCTGCGGCAGATAGCCGATGCCCCGGCGCGCGCGCGCGTGCAGCGGTAGCAGACTGATGTCTTCGTCATCGATAATAATATTGCCCGCGTCGCGCGGCACAATGCCGACCACCATGTAGAAGGTGGTGGTTTTACCGGCGCCGTTCGGGCCGAGCAAGCCGACAATCTCTCCGGAGTTAACGGTGAGACTGACATCTTCCACCACGCGGCGGCCTTTATAAGCTTTGGCGAGGTTCTTCGCAGTTAAGGTTGCCATAACGAATTAGTTACTCTTCTTTTGCTGATTGCCGCTTTTATCCTGCAGCTCAGACGGCACCAGAACGGTGGTGACGCGTCGACCTTTGTCGCTGAAGGCCTGCATTTTTTGCTCTTTCACCAGATAGGTGATCTTATCGCCCTTGATATTGCTGTCGAGCTGCTCAAGGTAAGCGTTGCCGGTCAGCACGACGTAATCATTCTGCAGCTCGTAGCGCATTTTCGACGCCCGGCCTTTTACCGGCTTGCCGTTATCCTGCATCTGGTAGAAGGTGGCCGGGTTACCGAAGCCTTCGATCACCTCTTTACCTTTCTCATTGCCCGGACGGGTGACCACCACTTTATCAGCGTTAATTTTGATCGTCCCCTGGGTGACGACCACGTTACCGGTGAAAGTGACGACGTTGCCCTGCATATCCAGTGACTGCTGATCGGACTCGATATGGATCGGCTGATCGGTATCTCCCGTCTTGGCCAGGGCCGGCAGGCTGGCGGCCAGTAAAGCGCCGGCGAGCGCAATCTTAAGGCTGAGTTTGTTTGTTCTGAATTTCATAAGAGGTTCTCACCTTTTCAATCAGCTCGGCATTTTTGCTGCGAAGGTTTCCACGCATTTTCAGGCCGCTGGAATTAAATGTGGTGCCGTATAACGTCACCATGTCATCGGAGGTAACGTCCTGTGTGACCAGATTTATCTGGGCGTTATCCGTCGTAATTTTGCGCAGTTGAGAGTCAGGCGCGAGCGCATTCACCTCAACGTGCCCGTAAAGATAGAGCATACGGTCATTCGTCAGCTTCGCTTTATCTGCCCTGATTGACCAGGTTGGCACCTTATTGGTATCAAAGGTGGTCATCACCGGCTTGGTAAACCAGGAAACCTCCTGATCGGAAAAGTATTCCACATGCTCGGCAATCAGCCGATAGCTCAGGGCGCCTTCCGGGCTGTACACGACGGTGTCGGTATGTTCGCTTTTATACGTCGGGTCGTTGGGATTGACCTCCGGCTGGGCCGTGTCGTCCGTATTCGCCAGATTCAGGCCGATGAGGATCAGCGCGAGCAGCGACAGTAAAATGATAACCCAACGTCTGGTTTTACTCATATTGATTGCCCTTTGGCCTCATCCAACTTGCCCTGCGCCAATAGTAACAAATCGCAGACTTCGCGTACCGCGCCGCGTCCGCCGTTAATGCGCGTGACATAATTCGCCCGCGGCAGCAGCAGCGGATGCGCATCGGCGACGGCGACGCTTAAACCCACTTCCGCCATCACCGGCCAGTCGATCAGATCGTCGCCGATATACGCCACTTCATCCGGACGAACCGCCAGTTTGCTGACTAATTCGCGAAACGCCAACAGCTTATCCGACTGACCTTGATAGAGATGCGTAATGCCCAGCGTCTGGCAGCGGTCTTCTACCAGTTTAGCTTTTCGCCCGGTAATAATCGCCACTTCGATGCCGGAGGTCAGCGCGCAGCGGATACCATAGCCATCGCGGACGTTGAACGCTTTCAGCTCCTCGCCGTGATTACCCATATAGATAAGTCCGTCGGATAATACACCGTCAACATCGAGGATCAGTAGACGGATCTTAGCCGCGCGATCGAGAAACGCCTGGCTTACCGGCCCATAGCATGTCGCTAACTGAGCATCAGCATTATTCATTATTTTTTCCTTACTTACACTACGCCCGCGCGCAGGAGATCGTGCATATGTACCACACCTAGCAGGTGGTCGCCATCGGCAACCAGCACGCAGGTGATATGACGGGATTGCATCAGGTTTAGCGCATCTACCGCCAGGGTGCCGGGACGGATGCGGATCCCTCCCCGGGTCATGACATCGGCAATGCTGGCATTACGCATATCGACGCCGGTATCAAAGACCCGGCGCAGGTCACCATCGGTGAAGATCCCGATGATGTTCATATCGTCATCGCAGACGGCGGTCATGCCTAAATTTTTACGCGTGATTTCCAGCAGCGCATCGCGCAGGGTGGCCTGCAGGCCGACGTGCGGGATTTCATCACCGGTATGCATAATATCATTGACGCGCAGCAACAGCTTACGACCGAGTGCGCCGCCAGGATGAGACAGGGCGAAATCTTCGGCGGTAAAGCCACGGGCTTCCAGCAGAGCGACGGCGAGGGCATCACCCATCACCAGCGCCGCGGTGGTGCTGGAGGTGGGCGCCAGCCCTAACGGGCAGGCCTCTTTGGGCACTTTCACGCACAGATGGATATCCGCTGCGCGCGCCATGCTGCTCTCAGGCCGGCTGGTGATGCAGATAAGCTTCACCTGCTGGCGCTTCAGGACCGGGATCAGCGCCAGAATTTCATTCGATTCGCCGGAATTCGACAGCGCAATCACCACATCCTGTGGAGTGACCATTCCTAAATCGCCGTGCGCCGCTTCGCCGGGGTGGACAAAAAAAGCCGAGGTGCCGGTACTGGCGAACGTCGCCGCCATTTTGCGGCCGATGTGGCCGGATTTGCCCATCCCCATCACCACGACTTTGCCGCCGCAGCGGAAAATCGTTTCGCAAGCATGGGTAAAGTCTTCATTTATATATTGATCGAGCTGGGCCAGACCTTCACGTTCAATTTCCAGCACCTGACGGCCTGCCTGTTGAAAGTCAAAATCCGTGGGCAAATCTATTTGCGACATGATGTTATCCCGAGTCATTCAACGAAGAGCGGCGCTGTCCAGAACAGCATCGCCAACCAAACCACAAAGCCGCCGACCAGCAGTGCGCCAACCAGCCGTCCCGGCTGCTGCTGGCGGCGCCAGCACAGCACCGCGAAGATCAGGCTGACCAGCAGCATCACGCCATAATCGCGAGTGAAGGCTTCGCTCGCAAAGCTCCCCGGCGCGATCAGCGCCGGTAAACCCAGCACCAGCGCAATATTGAGGATATTGGCGCCGATGATATTGCCGATAGCAATGTCATCTTCCCCTTTCCGCGCCCCGGCGATAGCGGTGGCCAGCTCTGGCAGGCTGGTACCTATCGCCACCACCGTCAGACCGACGGTCAGCTCGCTAATGGCAAAAAAGTTTGCCAATACCGTGGTGTTATCCACCACCATACGGGTAGCCATGGGCATGACAATCATCGCGACCCCTAACCAGAGCAGAGCGACCGGCAGCGATCCTTCACGCGGCAGCTCCGCCAGCTGTTCGCGAGTCAGGCTATCGCTGCCCTGGCGCTCCGCCAGACGGGCGATTTTGATGGTAAACAGCAGCCACAGAAGCGCTAACGCCAGTAAAAACAGCCCGTCGAGACGGGACAGCTGTCCATCGTAGAGCACCAGCCCGGCCAGCACACTGACCAGCAACATTAGCGGTAATTCGCGGCGCAGAATATCAGAATGCACGGTAAATGGCCTGAGTAAGGCGGCGAGTCCGAGGATCAGAAGAATATTGGTAATGTTGGAGCCGAGCGCGGTGCCGACCGCCAGATCGATCTGCCCATGCAGCGAGGCCGTGGTGGAAACCATGATCTCGGGCAGGCTGGTGCCGATACTCACCACCGTCATACCGATGATCAGCGGCGGGATCCCCAACATACGACACAGGATGGAAGCGGCATAGACCAGACGATCGGCGCTGTAGACAACCAGCAGTAAACCAATAATTAACAGAGCCGTCGCTAAGAGCATCTAAAGTCCTTTCTTCAGGTATAATCGTCGCCTCGCTGGGTTATCCCTACGCAGCGTAACGAATTCTTAATTTTGACTTTATGTGTGCCAAAAGTAAAACAAATGCCAGCTTTCGCTAACCTGTGCAGGTAAGATTCTGTAAAAATGTTGTGATTGTGGCGCAAGAAAGGGCCATGCTTGCCCGTCAGGTGTTTAGTAAGGATGATTTTATGAGCCAAACTCAGGCGAATTTAGTTGAAGTGCGCGGTATCCGCTTTTCACGCGGCGATCGTGTGATCTTCGACGACATCTCGCTGTCGGTGCCGCGCGGTAAAATTACTGCGATCATGGGACCTTCGGGGATCGGCAAGACTACCCTGTTACGCCTGATCGGCGGGCAGATCCCGCCGGACAGGGGAGAGATCCTGTTTGATGGCGAGAACGTGCCGCAGATGACGCGATCGCGTCTTTATACGGTGCGTAAGCGGATGAGCATGCTGTTCCAGTCCGGCGCGCTGTTCACCGATCTCAATGTCTTTGATAATGTTGCCTATCCGCTGCGCGAGCATACGCAGCTGCCGCCTGCGCTGCTGCATACGACGGTGATGATGAAGCTGGAAGCGGTGGGGTTGCGTGGGGCGGCGAAGTTAATGCCTTCCGAGCTTTCCGGCGGGATGGCGCGCCGCGCCGCCCTGGCGAGAGCGATTGCCCTTGAGCCGGATCTGATTATGTTCGACGAACCATTTGTCGGGCAGGATCCCATCACCATGGGCGTGCTGGTGAAGCTGATTTCTGAACTCAACAACACGCTGGGTGTCACTTGCATCGTGGTTTCGCACGATGTGCCTGAGGTGCTTAGCATTGCGGACTACGCGTATATCGTGGCGGATAAAAAGATTGTCGCCCACGGTAGCGCCCAGTCGCTGCGGGAGAATACCGATCCTCGGGTTCGTCAGTTTATTGATGGTATTGCCGACGGCCCGGTGCCGTTCCGTTATCCGGCTGGCGACTATCACCATGATTTATTAGGCATAGGGAGTTGAGCGACTCATGCTGTTTAATGCGCTGGCCGCGCTAGGGCATCGCGGGATTAAAACCACCGCGACGTTTGGACGCGCCGGATTAATGCTTTTCAACGCCGTTGTGGGCAAACCAGAGTTTCGCAAGCACGCGCCGCTGCTGGTTCGTCAGCTCTATAACGTTGGCGTTCTGTCGATGCTGATTATCATTGTATCGGGCTTGTTTATCGGTATGGTGCTCGGGCTGCAGGGGTATCTGGTCTTAACCACCTACAGCGCAGAGACCAGTCTTGGCATGCTGGTGGCGCTGTCGCTGCTGCGCGAGCTGGGGCCGGTTGTCGCTGCGCTGCTGTTTGCCGGGCGCGCCGGATCGGCGCTGACCGCCGAAATTGGCCTGATGCGGGCCACGGAGCAGCTCTCGAGTATGGAGATGATGGCGGTGGATCCGCTGCGTCGCGTGATTTCTCCACGCTTCTGGGCTGGCGTCATTTCGCTGCCGCTGTTGACGATTATCTTTGTCGCGGTAGGGATCTGGGGTGGTGCGCTGGTAGGCGTAAGCTGGAAAGGCATTGACGGTGGTTTTTTCTGGACCGCGATGCAAAATGCCGTCGACTGGCGAATGGACCTGGTGAACTGCCTGATTAAGAGTCTGGTATTCGCCATTACGGTAACCTGGATTGCGTTATTTAACGGTTATGACGCTATCCCCACTTCCGCCGGGATTAGCCGGGCGACAACACGCACCGTGGTGCATGCGTCGCTGGCGGTTCTGGGGCTGGATTTTGTGCTGACTGCGCTGATGTTTGGGAATTGAGTTCATGCAAACGAAAAAAAATGAAATCTGGGTAGGGGTGTTCTTACTGGTGGCGCTGCTGGCGGCGCTGTTTGTCTGCCTGAAGGCGGCGAACGTCACCTCGCTACGTACTGAGCCGACTTACCGCCTTTACGCGACCTTCGATAACATCGGCGGCCTGAAGGCGCGTTCGCCGGTACGCATCGGCGGTGTGGTTGTGGGACGGGTAGCGGACATCACTCTCGACCCGAAAACCTATCTGCCACGCGTGGAGCTCGATATCGATGAGCGCTACAACCATATCCCGGATACCAGTTCGTTGGCGATCCGCACCTCGGGTCTGCTGGGCGAACAGTATCTGGCGCTGAACGTCGGTTTTGAAGACCCGGACCTTGGGACGACTATCCTTAAAGACGGCGGTACTATCCAGGACACCAAGTCCGCCATGGTGCTGGAAGATCTGATTGGTCAGTTCCTTTATAACAGCAAGGGCGGCGACAATCAGAATTCTGGCAATGATAAGGCCGAGGCAGAAGGTCATACTGACGCGACGCCGGCAGCCGGCACGACGCATTAATTTCAGGAGAAACACGATATGTTTAAACGCTTACTCATGGTCGCCATGCTGGTGATTGCCCCGCTGACCGCTGTCCAGGCGGCAGACCAGTCCAACCCGTATAAGCTGATGAATGAAGCGGCGCAGAAAACCTTCGATCGCCTGAAGAATGAACAGCCGAAGATCAAAGCCAACCCTAACTATCTGCGCGACATCGTCGACCAGGAGCTGTTGCCGTATGTGCAGGTGAAATATGCTGGCGCGCTGGTGCTGGGCCGCTATTACAAAGAAGCGACCCCCGCGCAGCGTGAGGCCTACTTTGCCGCCTTCCGTGAATATCTGAAGCAGGCCTACGGCCAGGCGCTGGCGATGTACCACGGGCAGACTTACCAGATTGCGCCGGAGCAGCCGCTGGGCAGCGCAACCATCGTTCCGATCCGCGTCACTATCATCGACCCGAACGGTCGTCCGCCGGTGCGTCTGGACTTCCAGTGGCGTAAAAATACCCAGACCGGTAACTGGCAGGCCTACGATATGATCGCCGAAGGCGTCAGTATGATCACTACCAAACAGAATGAGTGGAGCGATCTGCTGCGCACCAAGGGCGTTGACGGCCTGACCGCGCAGCTGAAAGCGATCTCCGCTCAGCCGATCACGCTGGAACAGAAAAAATAATGACCGGGCAGCTGAGCTGGACTCGCGAGGGCGAGACGCTGGCGCTGCACGGAGAGCTGGACCAGGATCTGCTGGTCCCGCTCTGGGAAGCACGCGCCAGGGCGACGGAGGGGGCGACGATCATCGATCTCAGCCAGACTACGCGCGTGGACACGGCGGGCCTGGCGCTGTTAGTGCATTTTGTGGCACTGATCCGCCGTCAGGGGCGGGAAGCGCAGCTGATCGCGAAGAGCGAAAATCTGCAAACGCTGATCGGTCTTTACAACCTGCCTGTCGATATGATCCCATAATCTTTTCAGTGCCTTAGCGTTGAAGCTATTCCGAAAGCCCCGGCAATCTTTTCGTCGGGGCTTTTTGCTTGTTTAAGACCGCGCCACTTTCCTCTAAGATGTTGGGCTGTTTTCACTATCAGATAAATTTGAGCCCATGGAAAATCATGAAATTCAGACCGTGCTGATGAACGCACTCCCCCTCCAGGAAGTCCACGTCTCTGGCGATGGCAGCCACTTTCAGGTTATTGCTGTGGGTGAGATGTTCGATGGCATGAGTCGGGTTAAAAAGCAGCAGAGCGTCTACGCGCCGCTGATGGAATATATTGCTGACAACCGTATCCATGCGCTGTCGATCAAGGCCTTCACTCCGCAGGAGTGGGCGCGAGACCGCAAACTAAATGGCTTCTAAGCTGTGGGGGGTCCCCTGCAGCGTATGTGAATTTTTAATAGAGAACAGAATCAATGGATAAATTCCGTGTTCAGGGGCCGACTCGCCTTCAGGGCGAAGTCACCATTTCTGGTGCAAAGAACGCCGCCCTGCCAATCCTCTTTTCCGCGCTGCTTGCCGAAGAGCCGGTAGAGATCCAGAACGTACCTAAGCTGAAAGATATCGATACCACCATGAAGCTGCTGAGCCAGCTGGGCGCGAAGGTTGAGCGCAATGGTTCGGTATGGATTGACGCCGGCCCGGTTGATGTATTCTGTGCTCCGTACGACCTGGTGAAAACCATGCGTGCCTCCATCTGGGCGCTGGGCCCGCTGGTGGCGCGTTTTGGTCAGGGACAAGTTTCTCTGCCAGGCGGCTGCGCCATCGGCGCGCGTCCGGTCGACCTGCACATTAGCGGTCTGGAACAGCTGGGCGCCGAGATCAAACTGGAAGAAGGTTATGTCAAAGCCTCGGTCAACGGTCGCCTGAAAGGCGCGCATATCGTGATGGATAAGGTGAGCGTCGGCGCTACCGTAACTATCATGAGCGCAGCGACCCTCGCGGAGGGGACGACGATTATCGAAAACGCCGCACGCGAGCCGGAAATTGTCGATACCGCCAACTTCCTTAACGCGCTGGGCGCGAAAATCAAAGGCCAGGGCACCGATCGCATTACCATCGAAGGCGTGCAGCGTCTGGGTGGCGGCGTATACCGTGTACTGCCGGACCGTATCGAAACTGGCACCTTCCTGGTGGCCGCGGCGATTTCCGGCGGCAAGATCCTCTGCCGTAACGCGCAGCCGGATACTCTGGATGCCGTTCTGGCGAAACTGCGTGACGCCGGGGCTGACATCGAAACGGGAGAAGACTGGATTAGCCTCGATATGCACGGCAACCGTCCGAAAGCGGTCAACGTGCGTACCGCGCCGCACCCGGGCTTCCCGACCGATATGCAGGCCCAGTTCACGCTGCTTAACCTGGTGGCGGAAGGGACCGGCGTGATCACCGAAACGATCTTTGAAAACCGCTTCATGCACATTCCGGAACTGATCCGTATGGGCGCGCACGCGGAGATCGAGAGCAATACCGCTATCTGTCACGGCGTGAAGCAGCTTTCGGGCGCGCAGGTGATGGCGACCGATTTGCGTGCGTCGGCGAGCCTCGTGCTGGCAGGCTGTATCGCTGAAGGGACCACCATCGTTGATCGCATCTACCACATCGATCGTGGCTATGAGCGTATCGAGGATAAACTGCAGGCGTTGGGTGCCAATATTCAGCGCGTGAAGGGCGAGTAACCGTGTCCTGACAGGGCCCCGGGGCGTTGGTTCGGGACCCTGTCGATTATCACATCACCTGTCTGTCTTCTTTTGACGCATCATCTGCGTTCTGTCGATAAACTCATGAGTCACCGGGTCGTGGTAGCGTGACGGCCAGATGACCCACGGCTGCGTTTCCAGCGCCGTGGCGATAATCAACTCGCCTTTCGGCCAGGGGCGGGTCAGGGCGTTCGCCAGCGTTGAAGAACTCAGGCCGTGCCGTCGCGACTCTGCCGCCAGCGATGTTCCCCGTTTACGTAACCCAGCAACAATATCGGCGGGATGCCAGTCGATGAACTTATCCATAAATTCTCCTGGTGTTAAAGGTCCAGATCGTCCACATGGGCGATGAGGACACTATACCCGCGTACTATGTAGGGTTCTAACAAGTTCTGTTAAGGCGCCAGAATATTCAGAATCTATCAAGATATTCGGAAGTTTAGGGAGAGAAGTGGCATTTTACTGGAACTTTCCCGCGCATCGCGCGGGAAAGGAGGAGGGATTAATGATCGCGCTGGACCGCAATATGTGCCAGTCCAATCAAAGCTTCGCGCCACGGTGTGTCCGGGAGGATCTGCAGGGCTGCAATCGCTTTATCGGCTTCTTCTTCAGCGCGCTTCTGCGTCCATTCCAGCGAACCGCAGGTGGCCATGGTTTCCAGAACAGCATCCAGCAGATGGCGACCATTGCCCTGCTCGATCGCCCCGCGGATCATCGCCGCCTGATCGGGGGTGCCGTGATGCATAGCATGCAGCAGCGGTAGCGTCGGTTTGCCTTCGTTCAGGTCATCACCGACGTTTTTACCGAGTCGTTCTCCGTCGGAGCTGTAGTCGAGTAAATCGTCGATCAGCTGGAAAGCGGTGCCGAGATAGCGACCATAATCCTGCAACGCGCGCTCTTCTTCCGCGGAGCAGTCGGCCAGCATTCCCGCACACTGCGAGGCCGCCTCAAACAGGCGCGCCGTCTTGCTGTAGATGACGCGCATATAGTTCTCTTCCGTGATATCCGGATCGTTGACGTTCATCAACTGCAGCACTTCGCCTTCGGCAATGACGTTCACCGCCTCCGACATGACCTCGAGGATCTTCAGTGAGCCTAGCTGGGTCATCATCTGGAAGGCGCGGGTATAGATGAAATCGCCAACCAGCACGCTGGCGGCATTGCCGAACGCCGCATTGGCCGTGGCTTTGCCGCGACGCATGTCAGACTCATCGACGACGTCGTCATGCAGTAGCGTGGCGGTATGAATAAATTCAATCAGCGCAGCAATAGTGACATGCGCGCTCCCTTGATAGCCCACCGCGCGCGCGGCAAGCACAGCAATCATCGGGCGAATGCGTTTGCCGCCGCCGCTGACGATGTAATAGCCTAACTGATTGATAAGCTGAACATCGGAGTTGAGTTGCTCAAGAATCGTCGCATTGACACCCGCCATATCTTGCGCGGTTAACTCATTGATTTTTTCTAAATTCATCGCAAAAGCCGGGCCAAATGTCCTGTTACCATGAATCCAGGTGGGATCACAGAAGGATTAAGACAGAATTAAAAGAAGATATGATTGTACTGAAAAATTGCCGTAGATAAACGTTGTCGTGAAAGTTGTGTTTTTTTTCTGCATTGATCGCTAATCGCTCTTGTCAAAGGCTCGCGTTTTGCGTAATATTCGCGCCCTATTGTGAATATTTATAGCGCACTCTGAATCACATAAAGAGGTGCGCGGAAGCGGAGTTTTATATGTACGCGGTTTTCCAAAGTGGTGGTAAACAACACCGAGTAAGCGAAGGTCAGACCGTTCGCCTGGAAAAGCTGGACATCGCAACTGGCGAAGCTGTTGAATTCGCTGAAGTGCTGATGATCGCAAACGGTGAAGAAATCAAGATCGGCGTTCCTTTCGTTGAGGGCGGCGTAATCAAAGCTGAAGTTGTTGCTCACGGTCGTGGCGAGAAAGTTAAAATCGTTAAGTTTCGTCGTCGTAAACACTATCGTAAGCAGCAGGGCCATCGTCAGTGGTTCACTGATGTGAAAATCACTGGCATCAGCGCCTAAGACCTGAGGAGTAGATTTAAATGGCACATAAAAAGGCTGGCGGCTCGACTCGTAACGGTCGCGATTCAGAAGCTAAACGTCTGGGCGTAAAACGTTTCGGCGGTGAAGCAGTTCTGGCAGGTAGCATCATCGTTCGTCAACGTGGTACCAAATTCCACGCTGGCACCAACGTTGGTTGCGGCCGTGACCACACTCTGTTCGCTTTGACTGACGGTAAAGTCAAGTTCGAAGTTAAAGGCCCGAAAAACCGTAAATTCATCAGCATCGTTGCTGAATAAGTTTTTCGCGTCCCGGTAACGGATGAAAGCCCCGCAACACGTTGCGGGGCTTTTTACATTCGTCTACTGGAAAATTTTGCAGGGAAACAGGCATGAAGCAGCAGGCTGGGATTGGCATTATTCTGGCGCTTACCACCGCGATGTGTTGGGGAGCGTTGCCGATTGCGATGAAACAGGTTCTTGAGGTGATGGAGCCGCCTACGGTGGTGTTTTATCGCTTCCTGATGGCCAGCATTGGGCTTGGCGCGATCCTCGCGATCAAAGGCAAACTGCCGCCGCTGCGAATTTTTCGCAAGCCGCGCTGGCTGGTTTTGTTAGCCATTGCCACCGGTGGCCTGTTCGGTAACTTCATTCTGTTCAGTTCTTCCCTGCAATATCTCAGCCCCACTGCTTCTCAGGTCATCGGCCAGCTATCGCCGGTGGGCATGATGGTGGCAAGCGTCGTGATTCTGAAAGAGCGCATGCGCGGTACCCAGGTGGTGGGCGCGTTGATGTTGCTCAGCGGGCTGGTGATGTTTTTCAACACCAGCCTGATTGAAATCTTTACCCGCCTGACGGATTACACATGGGGGGTAATTTTCGGCGTTGCTGCTGCAACGGTGTGGGTAAGCTATGGCGTCGCGCAAAAGGTGTTATTGCGCCGTCTGGCATCACAGCAGATACTATTTTTGCTGTACACTTTATGTACGATTGCATTACTGCCGCTCGCTAAGCCCGGGGTGATATCCCAGCTAAGCGACTGGCAACTGGCATGCCTGATTTTTTGCGGGCTAAATACCCTGGTCGGCTACGGGGCGCTGGCGGAAGCCATGGCGCGCTGGCAGGCGGCGCAGGTCAGCGCGTTAATCACCTTGACGCCACTGTTTACGCTACTGTTTTCTGATTTATTATCAATGGCCTGGCCCGATGTTTTCGCCAGACCGATGTTAAACCTGATTGGTTATCTCGGTGCGTTTGTCGTGGTTGCGGGCGCGATGTATTCCGCCATCGGCCATCGTCTTTGGGGGCGTTGGCGTAAGCGAGAGGCGGTAGTACCGCTGCCCCGCTCAGGCGAATGATTTACGGAGAGTAAAATGAAGTTTGTAGATGAAGCAACGATCCTGGTCGTAGCAGGTGACGGCGGCAATGGTTGCGTAAGCTTCCGCCGCGAAAAGTATATTCCGAAAGGCGGTCCGGACGGCGGCGATGGCGGTGACGGCGGCGATGTCTGGCTGGAAGCGGACGAGAACCTGAACACCCTGATCGACTACCGTTTTGAAAAATCGTTCCGCGCCGAACGCGGGCAGAATGGCCAGAGCCGCGACTGTACCGGTAAGCGTGGTAAAGACGTGACGGTGAAAGTGCCGGTCGGGACCCGGGTTATCGACCAGGGAACCGGCGAGACCATGGGCGACATGACCAAACACGGTCAGCGTCTGATGGTGGCGAAAGGTGGCTGGCACGGTCTGGGCAACACCCGTTTCAAATCATCCGTTAACCGCACCCCGCGTCAGAAGACCATGGGTACCCCGGGTGATAAACGCGACCTGCAGCTGGAGCTGATGCTGCTGGCCGATGTCGGGATGCTGGGGATGCCGAACGCCGGCAAATCCACCTTCATCCGCGCGGTCTCCGCCGCCAAGCCGAAAGTGGCTGACTATCCGTTTACCACCCTGGTGCCGAGCCTGGGCGTGGTGCGTATGGACAACGAGAAGAGCTTCGTGGTCGCCGATATCCCGGGGCTGATTGAAGGCGCAGCGGAAGGCGCAGGCCTTGGTATCCGCTTCCTCAAGCACCTTGAGCGCTGCCGTGTGCTGCTGCATCTCATCGACATCGAGCCTATCGATGGTTCCGATCCGGTTGAGAATGCCCGCATTATCATTGGCGAGCTGGAGAAATACAGCGAGAAGCTGGCCTCCAAGCCACGCTGGTTAGTCTTTAACAAGATTGACCTGATGGACAAAGCGGAAGCCGAAGCCAAAGCGAAGGCGATTGCCGAAGCGCTGGGTTGGGAAGATAAATTCTACCTGATCTCAGCGGCCAGCCAGCAGGGCGTGAAAGAGCTGTGCTGGGACGTGATGACCTTTATCATCGAAAACCCGATCGTGCATGTGGAAGAAGAGCAGAAGCCGGAGAAAGTCGAGTTCATGTGGGACGACTATCACCGTCAGCAGCTTGAAGAAGCCGAAGTCGAAGTGGAAGATGACGAAGACTGGGATGACGACTGGGACGAAGACGACGAAGAAGGCGTCGAATTCATCTACAAACGCTAATCCTGACTTCTCTGGATCAAAAAGGGCCGCATCTGATGCGGCCCTTTTGTTTTAGTTGTTCTGGTACAAATCTTTATACAAGCGGCTTTCAAAGCGGACCAGTGGGATGCGGCGATTGCGCTGATCAGCTGGCTCCACGGCGTAGCCGGAGAGATATTGCACGAAGGCCACCTTTTGTCCGCTGGCGGTAGTGATGAAGCCTGCGAGGTTATAAACCCCCTGGAGCGACCCGGTTTTCGCCGAGACTTTGCCATCCACGCCCGCCTGATGAAGACCGGCGCGATACTGCAGCGACCCGTCGTGGCCCGCCAGCGGCAGCATGGAGATGAAGTTGAGCTCGGTATCGTGCTGGGCGATATACTGCAGCACCTGCATCATGGTCGCCGGGGCGATCAGGTTGTGGCGCGACAAGCCAGAGCCGTCGGCGATGATCGTGTTGCCGAGATCGACCCCAGCCTGTTGACGCAGGATCTGGCGTACGGCATCGGATCCTGCCCGCCAGGTGCCTGGTACGCCGAAGCGGGCGTGGCCGATGGTACGAAAGACGGTGTCGGCAATCATGTTATCTGACTTCTTCAGCATGATCCGCAGCAGATCGTGCAGTGGAGCCGACTGGGTGGTGGCTAATACCGTTCCGGGGTCATTGGCCAGCGTCTGGCGCAACAGCGTGCCGCTATAGGTGATCCCCGCCTGGGTCAGCTCCGCTTTGAGGATCGCCCCGGCGTAGCTGGCGCCGTCCTGAATGGCGAAGGCCAGCGGCAGCGGCTCGCTACGCTGCGGCAGGCAGCCAGTGAGGGTATAGCGATTGAGATCGCCTGGCACTACGTCGAGCTCGCAGTACTGTGCTTCTGCTGAGCCGCGCGCCAGCGTTCGCACCTGGCTGAACATGGTGACCGGATAATAGGACGCAACGCGAATGAAGGCGAGATCGCCCGGTTTCTGCGCGCTATACAGCGAGACAGAGAAGCAGTTACGGTCGACAATTGCGGCCGCCGGCGGGGCGCTGAAGCACTGCGTCAGGTCGTTCCACGGCCAGCCCGGTGCTTTGTCATGGCTGGCGAAGACCGAGGTATCGATGAGCACATTGCCTTCGATACGCTGCACGCCAGCTTTTTTCAGCGTCGCCACCATATTGCGAATATCCTGCCGTTTGAGCGTCGGATCGCCGCCGAAGCGCGCAATCAGATCGCCTTTCAGCACGCCGCCGTCAAGTGAGCCTTTGGTTTCCAGCGTGGTGGTAAAGCGGAAATCGGGCCCCAGCTGCAGCAGAGCCGCCAGCGCGGTGATAACCTTTTGCGTACTGGCCGGGAGCGCCATTTGCTGGCTGTGATAGTCGATTTCCGGCGTCGATGCGCCGACCTTTTGCGCCATAAAGGCAAGGTTCGCACCGGCGGGAAGCTGGTTGATGTACTCGTCAATATTCGCCGCCTGAGCGCTAAGCGCTATACCGGCAGTCAATCCGATGATAAATCTGGGAAATCGCATAATCTCGCGCTAACAACCTGAAGCCAGGCCGTCATACTACGGTGCAACGCCCAGTAAAGTAAACGATGACCCATAATGAACTTCGGGGTAAAATACCTATCAAATGAAAAATTGCTGCTGACCTGGGGAGTGTTTCCCGGGTCGGTTTCTTTTTGCTCGTGTCCTGCCTGTGGGCAGGGCAGGTGGCGGGGCGGAGCTCTCCGTTCCCTGAAGGAATGATAAAGAGGTATAACTAATGCAAGCGATTCCGATGACCTTACGTGGCGCTGAGAAACTGCGCGAAGAACTGGATTATCTGAAGTCTGTGCGTCGTCCTGAAATCATTGCCGCTATTGCTGACGCTCGTGAACACGGCGATCTGAAAGAGAATGCTGAGTATCATGCTGCGCGTGAGCAGCAGGGCTTCTGCGAAGGGCGTATCAAAGATATTGAAGCGAAGCTGTCCAATGCCCAGGTGATCGATATCACCAAAATGCCGAACAATGGCCGGGTAATTTTTGGCTCAACCGTCAGCGTGCTCAACCTCGATACCGATGAGGAACAGACCTACCGCATCGTGGGTGATGATGAAGCTGATTTTAAGCAGAATCTGATCTCCGTGAACTCGCCGATCGCCCGTGGTCTGATCGGCAAAGAGCAGGATGACGTCGTGACTATCCGTACCCCGGGTGGTGAAGTGGAATACGAAATTACTAAGGTTGAATACCTGTAAGGCGTATTTCCCGCTACGATGTTTATAGATTGTAAAGAAAGGAAAAAGGCCGCATAGCGGCCTTTTATCAACGTCAGGAGCATGGCATTTTGCTCGCCTGGCCGCAGAAATCCCTCGTTTTACACAAAGTTGTGTCGAGATTCAGGATATTCTTAGCGTGGCAGCGAGATCTTACGCTCTGGCGTTGGGCGGTACAGAACCAGCGTTTTACCGATGACCTGTACGTTACAGGCGCCGGTTTCACGTACGATGGCTTCCACGATCAAGGCTTTAGTTTCGCGATCTTCTGAGGCGATCTTCACCTTGATGAGCTCATGGTGCCCTAACGCTTGTTCGATCTCGGCCAGTACCCCTTCGGTCAAACCATTATTGCCAAGCATAACTACCGGCTTGAGCGGATGTGCCAGACCTTTCAGGTGCTGTTTTTGTTTAGTACTCAGATTCATCGTGTTTTTTTGCTTACGTTGGGATTGAAAACGGGTCATTCTACCGCCATCTCCCATATATCGCCAAACTACCGCGTCGATTTTTACGCAGTAAAGTACGATGAACCCGAACGGGAATGTTAAATGACAGGTAAAAAGCGTTCTGCCAGCTCAAGCCGCTGGCTTCAGGAACACTTTAGCGATAAATATGTTCAACAGGCACAGAAAAAGGGGTTACGTTCCCGTGCCTGGTTTAAACTTGATGAAATACAGCAAAGTGACAAAATTTTTAAGCCGGGGATGACGATAGTCGATCTCGGTGCTGCTCCCGGTGGCTGGTCGCAGTATGCGGTCACGCAGATCGGCAACAGCGGCCGCATCATCGCTTGCGATCTTTTACCAATGGATCCAATCGTTGGTGTGGACTTCCTTCAGGGCGATTTTCGTGATGAATTAGTCCTGAAAGCGTTACTTGAGCGAGTGGGCGACAGTAAAGTCCAAGTTGTCATGTCCGATATGGCGCCGAATATGTGCGGAACACCGGCGGTGGATATTCCCCGGGCTATGTATCTGGTAGAACTGGCGCTTGAAATGTCTCGTGATGTATTAGCGCCAGGTGGTAGTTTTGTAGTGAAGGTGTTCCAGGGCGAAGGCTTCGATGAGTATCTTCGAGAAATTCGCTCCCTGTTTACGAAGGTCAAAGTTCGTAAACCGGACTCTTCCCGCGCTCGTTCGCGTGAAGTGTATATTGTAGCGACCGGGCGTAAACCATAACCGGCAGATTTCAAACGAAAGTTTGAAAGAAACTGGATATAGAGTATCCTGACGCTGTTTTTAACACAGTTGTAATAAGAGGTTAATCCCTTGAGTGACATGGCGAAAAACCTAATACTCTGGCTGGTCATTGCCGTTGTGCTGATGTCAGTATTCCAGAGCTTTGGGCCCAGCGAGTCGAATGGCCGCAAGGTGGATTATTCTACCTTCCTGCAAGAGGTCAATCAGGACCAGGTTCGCGAAGCGCGTATCAACGGACGTGAGATCAACGTTACCAAGAAAGATAGTAACCGTTACACGACTTACATTCCGGTTAACGATCCGAAGCTGCTCGATAACCTGTTGACTAAAAACGTCAAAGTTATTGGCGAACCACCAGAAGAGCCAAGCCTGCTGGCTTCCATCTTCATCTCCTGGTTCCCAATGCTGCTGTTGATCGGCGTCTGGATCTTCTTTATGCGGCAAATGCAGGGCGGCGGCGGGAAGGGCGCGATGTCCTTCGGCAAAAGCAAAGCCCGTATGCTGACGGAAGACCAGATCAAAACCACTTTTGCCGACGTTGCCGGGTGTGACGAAGCGAAAGAGGAAGTCGGTGAGCTGGTGGAATACCTGCGTGAGCCGAGCCGCTTCCAGAAACTGGGCGGTAAGATCCCGAAAGGCGTCCTGATGGTCGGCCCTCCGGGTACCGGTAAAACGCTGCTGGCGAAAGCGATCGCTGGCGAAGCAAAAGTACCGTTCTTCACAATTTCCGGTTCTGATTTCGTCGAAATGTTCGTCGGTGTCGGTGCATCTCGTGTGCGTGACATGTTCGAGCAGGCTAAGAAAGCAGCGCCTTGCATCATCTTCATCGATGAAATCGACGCCGTCGGCCGCCAGCGTGGCGCGGGTCTTGGCGGTGGTCACGATGAACGTGAGCAGACCCTGAACCAGATGCTGGTTGAAATGGACGGCTTCGAAGGTAACGAAGGTATTATCGTTATCGCGGCGACTAACCGTCCGGACGTTCTGGACCCCGCGCTGCTGCGTCCAGGCCGCTTCGACCGTCAGGTTGTCGTTGGTCTGCCGGATGTTCGCGGTCGTGAACAGATCCTGAAAGTGCATATGCGTCGCGTACCGCTGGCGCCGGATATCGACGCGGCGATCATTGCGCGCGGTACCCCTGGCTTCTCTGGTGCGGACCTGGCGAACCTGGTCAACGAAGCGGCGCTGTTTGCTGCTCGCGGCAACAAACGTGTTGTTTCGATGGTTGAGTTCGAAAAAGCGAAAGACAAAATCATGATGGGTGCGGAACGTCGCTCCATGGTGATGACGGAAGCGCAGAAAGAATCGACCGCTTACCACGAAGCAGGCCACGCCATTATCGGCCGTCTGGTTCCGGAACACGATCCGGTCCATAAAGTGACGATTATCCCGCGCGGTCGTGCGCTGGGTGTGACCTTCTTCCTGCCGGAAGGCGATGCGATCAGCGCCAGCCGTCAGAAACTGGAAAGTCAGATCTCCACCCTGTACGGCGGTCGTCTGGCGGAAGAGATTATCTACGGTCCGGAACATGTTTCTACCGGCGCGTCCAACGACATTAAAGTGGCGACGAACCTGGCGCGTAACATGGTGACCCAGTGGGGCTTCTCCGACAAACTCGGTCCGCTGCTGTATGCGGAAGAAGAAGGCGAAGTCTTCCTCGGCCGTAGCGTAGCGAAAGCGAAGCATATGTCCGATGAAACCGCGCGTATTATCGACCAGGAAGTGAAATCGCTGATCGAGCGTAACTACGGTCGTGCTCGCCAGCTGCTGAACGACAACATGGATATCCTGCACGCGATGAAAGATGCGCTCATGAAATATGAGACCATCGATGCGCCGCAGATTGACGACCTGATGGCTCGTCGCGATGTTCGTCCGCCGGCGGGTTGGGAAGAACCGGGTTCTTCGAATAACTCTGACAACAATGGCACGCCTCGTGCGCCGCGTCCGGTTGATGAACCGCGTACGCCGAACCCGGGCAACACCATGTCAGAGCAGCTGGGCGACAAGTAAGCTACCGCTGTTGATGTCTTGTTTTAACCTTAAAAACCCCGGGGCGCCCGCTCCGGGGTTTTTCTTTTTTTAACCTCTTCAGTCTCAGGGATTTTGTGATGAAACTTGTAGCCCAGGGCTCAACCCTCGATCTCTCTCATCCGCATGTGATGGGCATTCTTAATGTGACGCCCGACTCTTTCTCAGATGGCGGCGCTCACAACTCGCTGGTTGAGGCGGTGAAGCATGCCAATCTGATGATTAACGCAGGGGCGACCATCATTGATATCGGCGGTGAATCCACGCGGCCAGGGGCGGCTGAGGTGAGCGTAGAAGAGGAACTCGCGCGGGTGATCCCGGTTGTCGAAGCGATCGCTCAGCGCTTTGAAGTGTGGATCTCGGTGGATACGTCCAAACCGGAGGTTATCCGCGAATCAGCCCGGGCCGGGGCGCATATCATTAACGATATTCGTTCGCTGACCGAACCTGGCGCGCTGCAGGCCGCTGCGGAAACCGGGCTGCCGGTGTGTCTGATGCATATGCAGGGTCAGCCGAAAACCATGCAGGAGGCGCCAAAATATGAGGATGTCTTCGCCGATGTCGAGCGCTTTTTTGCAGAACATATTGTGCGCTGCGAGCAGGCGGGGATCGCAAAAGAAAAATTGCTGCTCGACCCGGGATTCGGTTTCGGTAAAAATCTCTCCCATAATTATCAACTGCTGGCCAGGCTGGGTGAATTTCACCACTTTGGGCTGCCTCTGCTGGTCGGTATGTCGCGTAAGTCGATGGTAGGTCAGTTGCTGAACGTCGGGCCGTCGGAACGGCTGAACGGCAGCCTGGCGTGTGCCGTCATTGCAGCAATGCAGGGCGCGCAGATAATCCGCGTCCATGATGTCAAAGAAACGGTAGAAGCGCTGCGCGTGGTGGAAGCCACCCTCGCCGCTAAGGGAAAAAAACGTTATGAGTAACCGCAAGTATTTTGGCACCGATGGTATTCGTGGCCGCGTCGGCGATGCGCCGATCACTCCGGAATTTGTGCTTAAGCTGGGCTGGGCGGCGGGGAAAGTGTTAGCGCGCCACGGCTCGCGTAAAATTATCATCGGCAAGGATACCCGTATTTCGGGCTATATGCTGGAGTCCGCGCTGGAAGCTGGGCTGGCGGCCGCGGGGCTCTCTGCGTCGTTCACCGGGCCAATGCCGACACCGGCCATCGCCTACCTGACGCGTGCATTCCGCGCCGAGGCGGGGATCGTTATTTCAGCTTCGCATAACCCTTTCTACGACAACGGTATTAAATTCTTCTCCATTGAGGGCACCAAGCTGCCGGATGATGTGGAAGAGGCGATTGAAGCCGAAATGGAGAAAGAACTCACCTGCGTGGATTCGGCAGAGCTGGGCAAAGCCAGCCGTATCGTTGATGCCGCCGGGCGCTACATTGAATTTTGTAAAGGCACCTTTCCCAATGAACTGAGCCTCGGCACGCTGAAAGTGGTGGTGGATTGCGCGCACGGTGCGACCTATCACATTGCCCCCAATGTCTTCCGCGAGCTGGGCGCCCAGGTTATCGCGATGGGCTGCGAGCCTGATGGCCTCAACATCAACGAAGAGGTCGGCGCCACCGACGTGCGTGCGCTGCAGGCGCGCGTGCTGGCGGAGAAAGCCGATCTGGGTATTGCCTACGACGGCGATGGCGATCGGGTGATCATGGTTGACCATGAAGGCAATAAAGTCGATGGCGACCAGATCCTCTACATCATCGCCCGGGAAGGGCTGCGTCAGGGGCAGCTGCGCGGCGGCGCCGTTGGTACCCTGATGAGTAATATGGGACTGGAGCTGGCGCTCAAGCAGTTAGGCATCCCGTTTGCCCGCGCGAAGGTCGGTGACCGTTATGTACTGGAGATGCTGCAGGAAAAAGGCTGGCGCATTGGTGCGGAAAACTCAGGCCATGTGATCCTGCTGGATAAAACCACCACCGGCGATGGCATCGTCGCCAGTCTGCAGGTGGTCGCGGCGATGGTACGTAACCATATGAGTCTGCATGACCTTTGCAGTGGCATGAAGATGTTCCCTCAGTTACTGGTGAATGTGCGTTTTACCGAAGGCAGCGGTAACCCACTGGAGAACGAGCATGTCAAAGCGGTGACCGCAGAAGTGGAAGCAGCGTTAGGGAAACGCGGCCGTGTCCTGCTGCGTAAATCCGGAACGGAGCCGCTGATCCGCGTCATGGTGGAAGGCGAGCATGAAGATCAGGTGCACGAGTTTGCGCATCGCATCGCCGAAGCGGTAAAAAGCGTCTAAGCTTGCCGGCTAAGTGGTTAAAAAGGCGGCGCTTGCCGCCTTTTTTATGATAGAAAACCGACTTTTTGCTGTTTTTTTCTGCAGTTGATACAATGTGTCGAAATTGCCCTTGCGAAGGTCATTCGCTTTGGTTAGTATTCACACCCGCTTCAGTGGGAAACGTTAAAACGTCCCGCTTTATTGGTCGAAGCACTTGGTATGCGGCAAATCCGCAAGGAACAGGTTGATTATGTACGAAGCTCTTTTGGTTGTTTTCCTTATTGTAGCGATTGGCCTTGTTGGTCTGGTTATGCTGCAGCAAGGTAAAGGCGCTGATATGGGAGCCTCCTTCGGTGCAGGCGCTTCCGGCACACTGTTTGGGTCCAGCGGTTCTGGCAACTTCATGACCCGTATGACCGGCATCCTGGCTGCGCTGTTCTTCATCATCAGTCTGGCGCTGGGTAATATCAACAGCAACAAGACCAGTAAAGGAAGTGAGTGGGATAACCTGAGCGCACCGAAAACGGAGCAAACTCAGCCAACTGCGCCGGCTCAGCCGACCAGCGACATCCCGCACTAAGTATTCTGTACCGAGGTGGTGGAATTGGTAGACACGCTACCTTGAGGTGGTAGTGCCCTAACGGGCTTGTGGGTTCGAGTCCCATCCTCGGTACCAATATTCCAGAAAAAAGACGCTGAAAAGCGTCTTTTTTTGTTTTTGTCCCCTCCGGCCATTTAATTATAAACATCTCTTTGCTGGTTCCCTTCTTTTACTGTCGTTAAAGTCGCCTCGTCAAATTAACAGAGGTGAAGTGACATAATGAACAAGATCGGGTTGCTTATCGTCGCCGGTGTGCTCGGTTTAGCAGGGTGCAGTTCAACATCGCCCTCCCAAACGGTGGAGACGATTAATGCGCTAACGGTACCGGTATCGCACAGTGAGCCTGGGGCGACAGCGAATAATGCCCAGGCGGTGACGCGCTATTTCCAGGACAATACGGCGCTGATTGGTCGCCTTAACCATTCGTTGAAAAATCATTATTTGCAGGATGTGGAGCGCCGCGATGTGTTTGACAGACATAGTGAGGCGTACCAGGTGTATGGCGCCCTGACCCGTCTGGAGCAGATGGCGTCCATGAATGATGTTTACCGTAAAGAGAATAATGTTGCCGGTCTGCAGGAGATCAACCGCGTGCTGAAAAGCGTGCCGTTGGCCAGCTGAGAGAAGACAGGGACTGCCGGACAGCAATCCCTGTGTAAGGATTAAAAGCGGAAATTAACCCCGGCATAGGCCCCGTCGGCAAGGGTATTGTCACGATTGCCATCTTTCCCCGCCATATCGATATAACGATAGCCTGCTTCGATATTCAGAGACGGGAGTACGTTAATACGTAATCCGGCATTGGCCTCCACATAATCATCGACGCCGCTGGACATTGAGTCCGGCGAGTAATACCCCTCACCGAAGAGCGTGAAGTACTGGCCGAGGGGCAGTTCTGCGCCGCCGCCAGCGGCGATGGCGTAGCCTTCATCACCATCTTTGGGATTCAGATAGACGCCTTTACCGCCCAGCGTCATCAGAAAAGGTCCAAGGTTAAAGTTGTAGCCCATTCCCAGCCCTACGCTGTCCCCGTCATTGTCGCTGTGAGCCCACTGGGTATTGAACGTCATACCCGGTTCCCCGGCGCCAAAGCTGGCGGACAGATTGGTGAACTCGGCACCGGCTTCACCATGCAGGTTAACGGATGCGCAGACGGCGCTGCTGGCCCCCAGGGCGATCATCACGGCAAACAATTTTGGAGCAATCGACTTCATTGTTGAATTCCTTCAGATAAAAAAAAGCCCGATACGGGCGTTCGGGCAAAATTAACGGGTTCTTGGATCTCATCGTTATGGTCGCTGCAGACGGCAGGCGAGGGGGTCAACTCCCGCTACCGCTGCTCACGCCTGGCCGATTTCCGGGGCATATCCTGAGCCGGTGCAGGCCCGGCGGTTAACACCGTGAGTGGTTGCCTGCTGGTCGAGCCCAGGGACATGTTGTCCGCCGGTAAATTCAGGTGCTCAGCATAAAATTTTTCTTTTTTTACCGTTAGCGTTTATTAATTTAAATTTAAACATTTTCAACATTGAGGCGAGTAACAACAAATAAAGGTGACTGACGCGGTCAAAATTTTTCAGGAAGTGAGGCGATGCTTTGCAAATAACCGCCGCGGGCGAAAGCAATATAACCACCTTTCTTTAATGCTGACAAGACATTGAGAATACTGCTGCGCGAGAGATGGGTCCTGTCCTGAATATATTCAAGTATAGACACGCGCTGTCGGGTCTCTTCGGTTAATAACATCATTTCCAGCAGATGGTTACGGATCACCGAATAGGTTCGCTGTTGCAGGACCAGATCGTCACGATATACCAGGTAGGAAGTATGATAGGCCAGCAGGCTGGTCACCTCCTCCCACAGATTATGCTGACGAAAGAGCGCGGAAGCCAGGTCATAGTCGATGCGTAGCAGTTCGGAAGAGACTTCCGCTCGCAGGCTATGGCTGCGGCTGGGCTGTAGCATTTCCGCCACGCCGAAAAGGTGGGGCTCATAGACGGTCACCATCAATAGCTTGTCGGAATTCCGAATAATCGATAGCTCGCCTTTTTTAAAAATAAAGAGCTGGGTTTTGCCTTTATATTCCCAGGTGAGTCTTTTTCTGGCGATCGCGTTAACGGGCGTCGCGTGTGGCTCAAGCACATCGATCAGTCGGTCAATGGCCTTTTGCGGCCTGATCGGCGGTTTAATATTCATGATGTTTATCACCAGATATGAATTAATCAATTGAGGCTATTATAGTCAACAATTTTGCTGACCGGGCGATAAGGAAAAAATGCCTCTTTTCAATTTTTCTGGCGCTGACAGGGAACAAAAAATAAAAAGCCGGCGGAGGGCCGCCGGCGGGGAGCAAACATCGTCAGGCGATTATTTGCCTTTGTTTTCCAGATTCTCAACCTGCGGTAAACCGGTTGCCGAGGAGGCGCTCAGCAGGCCTGACTGGGCATAGCCGAACAGCTTCTCGCGGGTATCGGTGATATCCAGATTACGCATGGTCAGCTGACCGATACGGTCTTCGGCGGTAAACATGGAATCGCCTTTTTCCATGGTCAGACGCTCTGCTTTATAGGTCAGGTTGTCTGAAACGGTATTGAGGATCGAGTAGTCGTTACCGCGACGCAGCTCAAGGGTAACTTCGCCGGTGATCTGGCTCGCGACCCAGCGCTGCAGAGAATCACGCAGCATCAGCGCCTGGGAATCGAACCAGCGTCCCTGATACAGCAGGCGGCCCAGCTGACGACCGTGGGCATGGTATTGCTCGATTGTGTCTTCGTTATGGATACCGGTCAGCAGACGCTCGTAGGCGATATGCAGCAGCGCCATCCCGGGGGCTTCATAAATACCGCGGCTTTTCGCTTCGATAATGCGGTTTTCAATCTGATCGCTCATTCCCAGACCGTGGCGGCCGCCGATGCGGTTGGCTTCCAGCATCATCTCGACGTCGTCAGCGAAGGTTTTGCCATTCAGCGCCACCGGATGGCCTTGCTCAAAGCGTACGGTTACCTCTTCCGCCGGGATCTTCACGTTTTCGTCCCAGAACTTCACGCCCATAATCGGGTTGACGATTTTCACGCTGGAATTGAGGAATTCGAGGTCTTTCGCTTCGTGCGTCGCGCCGAGCATATTGGAGTCAGTGGAATAGGCTTTTTCAACCGACATCTTGTAGTCAAAGCCGCAGGCGATCATAAATTCGGACATTTCGTGCCGGCCGCCGAGCTCATCGATGAAATCACTGTCCAGCCACGGCTTGTAAATCTGCAGTTCAGCATTGGTCAGCAGGCCGTAACGATAGAAACGTTCGATATCGTTGCCTTTATAGGTGCTGCCATCGCCCCAGATGTTGACGCCATCTTCTTTCATTGCCGCCACCAGCATGGTGCCGGTGACCGCGCGGCCCAGCGGCGTGGTGTTGAAGTAGGTCAACCCACCGGTGGTGTTATGGAAAGCGCCACACTGAATCGCCGCGATCCCTTCTGCGACCAGCTGTTTGCGGCAGTCGATCAGACGGGCACCTTCAGCGCCATACTCTTTCGCGCGGCGCGGAATAGCATCGTAGTCGTCTTCGTCCGGTTGACCCAGGTTAGCGGTATATGCATAAGGCACGGCGCCTTTTTTGCGCATCCATAACAGCGCGGCGCTGGTATCCAGTCCACCAGAGAAAGCGATACCAATACGTTGACCAACCGGGAGATGCTTGAGAATCGTCGTCATAAAATAAAACCCTGCTCGATAGACTGTGGTGAGTTCGACTCAACAACCTTAACTGCATTTTTATGCATTAATTGTGAGTATTCATTTAACCATCTTTTACTGGCGACAGGAAGGGCTTCATCATCTTTTTGCTAAAAAAGCCTGAAATACCAGCACAAACGGCAATCGGGGGCGATAAAAAGCATGTTGACAAAATATACTAATTGCCGATACAATTCACCCCGATTTTATGTCCCGTCTTCGGTACCAAATCCCAGCAGTATTTGCGTCTTTTGCTCAATAAGAGTAAAATATGCCACGTTTCAGGCGCGGGGTGGAGCAGCCTGGTAGCTCGTCGGGCTCATAACCCGAAGGTCGTCGGTTCAAATCCGGCCCCCGCAACCACTTTCCCATTAAGTACTTTTTCAAATATACTGTGAGGACTAAGTGTCCTTCGTAGCCGAATTTGAAAGAATTCTTGCGGAAGGTGTTCCAGATCGCCATGGCGATCTCAGGGTTCAGTTATCTAAAGCCCCGATTTATCGGGGTTTTTTGTTATCTGACTTCAGAATAACTGGGCTATACGCCCTTTTTTTATGTCTTGGGGGTGGGTTTGTCCACATTAGAGCAAAAATTGACAGAGATGCTCACAGCGCCGGTTGAAGCGCTTGGCTTTGAGCTGGTCGGCATCGAATTTATTCGCGGTCGCACATCCACACTGCGCATCTATATTGATAGTGAAGATGGCATCAACGTTGATGATTGTGCTGATGTGAGCCACCAGGTAAGCGCCGTCATGGATGTTGAAGACCCGATCACTGTCGCTTACAACCTGGAAGTCTCTTCGCCTGGTCTCGACCGTCCGATGTTCACCGCCGAACACTACCAACGTTTCACTGGCGAAGAAGTTGCGCTGGTGCTGCGCATGGCGGTTCAGAACCGTCGCAAATGGCAGGGCATTATCAAAGCGGTAGACGGTGAAATGATCACGGTAACCGTCGAAGGCAAAGATGAAGTGTTCGCGCTGAGTAACATCCAGAAGGCGAACCTGGTTCCCCACTTTTAACAGTCTGGATTGAGGTGAAAGGCCCCGATGAACAAAGAAATTTTGGCTGTTGTTGAAGCCGTTTCCAACGAAAAAGCGCTGCCGCGCGAGAAAATTTTCGAAGCGCTGGAAAGCGCGCTGGCAACGGCCACCAAGAAAAAATACGAACAAGAGATCGACGTTCGCGTAGAAATCGACCGTAAGAGCGGCGATTTCGACACCTTCCGTCGCTGGCTGGTTGTTGAAGAGGTGACTCAGCCGACGCGCGAGATCACGCTGGAAGCAGCGCGTTACGAAGATGAAAGCATGAACGTCGGCGACTATGTCGAAGATCAGATTGAATCTGTTACCTTCGACCGTATCACCACGCAGACCGCTAAACAGGTTATCGTGCAGAAAGTCCGCGAAGCCGAGCGCGCGATGGTGGTCGATCAGTTCCGCGAGCACGAAGGTGAGATCATCACCGGCGTGGTGAAAAAAGTGAACCGCGACAACATCACCCTGGATCTGGGCAACAACGCTGAAGCCGTGATCCTGCGTGAAGATATGCTGCCGCGTGAAAACTTCCGTCCGGGCGACCGCATCCGCGGCGTACTGTACGCTGTCCGTCCGGAAGCGCGTGGCGCCCAGCTGTTCGTGACCCGTTCCAAACCTGAGATGCTGATCGAATTGTTCCGCATTGAAGTGCCGGAAATCGGTGAAGAAGTGCTGGAGATCAAAGCGGCGGCTCGCGATCCGGGCTCTCGTGCCAAAATCGCGGTGAAAACCAACGACAAGCGCATCGACCCGGTTGGCGCTTGCGTCGGTATGCGCGGTGCGCGCGTGCAGGCCGTCTCTACTGAGCTGGGCGGCGAACGCATCGATATCGTCCTGTGGGATGATAACCCGGCGCAGTTCGTGATCAACGCCATGGCGCCGGCAGACGTCGCGTCTATCGTGGTGGATGAAGATAAACACACCATGGATATCGCGGTAGAAGCTGGCAACCTGGCGCAGGCGATTGGCCGTAACGGTCAGAACGTTCGTCTGGCTTCGCAGCTCAGCGGCTGGGAACTCAACGTGATGACCGTTGACGACCTGCAGGCTAAGCACCAGGCGGAAGCGCATGCCGCTATCGATACCTTCACCAAATATCTCGATATTGATGAAGATTTCGCGACAGTGCTGGTTGAAGAAGGCTTCTCCTCGCTGGAAGAGCTGGCCTATGTGCCGATGAAAGAACTGCTGGAAATCGACGGTCTGGATGAAGCCACCGTTGAAGCACTTCGTGAGCGTGCGAAAAACGCACTGACTACGCTGGCGCTGGCTCAGGAAGAAAGCCTGGGAGATAACAAACCTGCCGATGATCTGTTGAATCTGGAAGGTCTGGATCGTGCCCTGGCATTCAAACTGGCTGCCCGTGGTGTTTGTACGCTGGAAGATCTCGCCGAGCAGGGCGTTGATGACCTGGCTGATATCGAAGGGATGACCGACGAGAAAGCTGGCGAGCTCATCATGGCCGCTCGCAACATTTGTTGGTTCGGCGACGAAGCGTAATAAACTGTAGCAGGAAGGAACAGCATGACAGATGTGACTATTAAAGCGCTGGCCTCAGAGATTCAGACCTCTGTGGATCGCCTGATACAGCAATTTGCTGACGCAGGCATCCGCAAATCGGCTGATGATTCTGTGACCGCGCAAGAGAAACAAACTTTGTTGACGCACCTGAACCGTGAACACGGCTCGGCGCCCGACAAGCTGACGTTGCAGCGTAAAACACGCAGCACGTTGAATATTCCAGGTACCGGTGGAAAGAGTAAATCGGTACAAATCGAAGTCCGCAAGAAACGCACCTTTGTGAAACGCGATCCGCAAGAGGCTGAACGTCTGGCCGCGGAAGAGCAGGCGCAGCGTGAAGCGGAAGAGCAGGCCCGTCGTGAAGCTGAAGAAGCAGCGAAACGCGAGGCGCAATTAAAAGCTGAACGTGAGGCCGCAGAACAAGCTAAACGTGAAGTCGCTGATAAAGCGAAACGTGAAGCTGCGGAAAAAGACAAAGTGAGCAATCAACATACCGACGAAATGACCAAAACCGCCCAGGCTGAAAAGATCCGCCGTGAGAACGAAGCTGCGGAACTGAAGCGCAAATCGGAAGAAGAAGCACGCCGCAAACTTGAAGAAGAAGCGCGCCGTGTAGCGGAAGAAGCACGCCGTATGGCAGAAGAAAACGAAAAAAATTGGTCTGAAACCTCAGACAGCCCGGAAGATAGCAGCGACTATCACGTCACTACGTCACAGCATGCTCGTCAGGCTGAAGATGATAACGATCGTGAAGTTGAAGGCGGTCGCGGCCGTAGCCGTAGCAGCAAAGCGGCGCGTCCGGCGAAGAAAGGCAACAAACACGCTGAATCTAAAGCTGATCGTGAAGAAGCCCGTGCGGCCGTTCGCGGCGGTAAAGGCGGTAAGCACCGTAAAGGTTCCGCTCTGCAGCAGGGCTTCCAGAAGCCGGCGCAGGCCGTTAACCGTGACGTTATCATCGGCGAAACCATCACCGTTGGTGAACTGGCTAACAAGATGGCGGTGAAAGGTTCTCAGGTCATCAAAGCGATGATGAAACTGGGCGCCATGGCGACCATTAACCAGGTCATCGACCAGGAAACCGCGCAGCTGGTTGCCGAAGAGATGGGCCACAAAGTTATCCTGCGTCGTGAAAACGAACTGGAAGAAGCGGTAATGAGCGACCGTGACACCGGCGCTGCGGCTGAACCGCGCGCACCGGTCGTGACCATCATGGGTCACGTTGACCACGGTAAAACCTCGCTGCTGGACTATATTCGTTCTACTAAGGTTGCCTCCGGCGAAGCGGGTGGTATTACCCAGCACATCGGTGCTTACCACGTAGAAACCGACAACGGCATGATCACCTTCCTGGACACCCCGGGCCACGCCGCGTTTACCTCCATGCGTGCTCGTGGTGCGCAGGCGACGGATATCGTGGTTCTGGTGGTGGCGGCAGACGACGGCGTGATGCCGCAGACCATCGAAGCTATCCAGCACGCTAAAGCGGCGCAGGTACCGGTGGTGGTTGCGGTGAACAAAATCGATAAGCCAGAAGCTGATCCGGATCGCGTGAAGAATGAACTGTCCCAGTACGGCATTCTGCCGGAAGAGTGGGGCGGCGAGAGCCAGTTCGTCCACGTTTCCGCGAAAGCCGGTACCGGCATCGACGACCTGCTGGACGCGATTCTGCTGCAGGCTGAAGTTCTCGAACTGAAAGCTGTACGTAACGGTATGGCGAGCGGCGCGGTCATCGAGTCCTTCCTCGATAAAGGTCGTGGCCCGGTGGCTACCGTTCTGGTTCGCGAAGGTACTCTGCATAAGGGCGATATTGTCCTGTGTGGCTTTGAATATGGCCGCGTGCGTGCGATGCGTGACGAACTGGGTCGCGAAGTGCTGGAAGCGGGTCCGTCCATTCCGGTGGAAATCCTCGGTCTGTCCGGTGTGCCGGCTGCGGGTGATGAAGTGACTGTGGTTCGTGACGAGAAAAAAGCGCGTGAAGTGGCACTGTATCGTCAGGGCAAATTCCGTGAAGTTAAGCTCGCGCGTCAGCAGAAATCTAAGCTGGAAAACATGTTCGCTAACATGACCGAAGGCGAAGTTCACGAAGTGAACATCGTGCTGAAAGCGGACGTACAGGGTTCTGTCGAAGCGATTTCCGATTCCTTACTGAAACTGTCTACCGACGAAGTGAAAGTGAAGATCATCGGTTCCGGCGTAGGTGGTATCACCGAAACCGACGCGACCCTGGCAGCAGCATCCAACGCGATTCTGGTTGGCTTCAACGTTCGTGCCGATGCCTCTGCGCGTAAAGTTATCGAAGCGGAAAGCCTGGATCTGCGTTATTACTCCGTCATCTATAACCTGATCGACGAAGTGAAAGCGGCGATGAGCGGCATGCTGTCTCCGGAACTGAAACAGCAGATCATCGGTCTGGCTGAAGTGCGTGATGTGTTCAAATCGCCGAAATTCGGCGCCATCGCGGGCTGTATGGTTACCGAAGGGACGATCAAACGTCACAACCCAATCCGCGTCCTGCGCGACAACGTGGTTATCTATGAAGGCGAGCTGGAATCCCTGCGCCGCTTCAAAGATGACGTTAACGAAGTCCGTAACGGCATGGAATGTGGTATCGGTGTGAAGAACTACAACGACGTTCGCGTTGGCGATATGATCGAAGTGTTCGAAATCATCGAAATCCAGCGTAGCATCGATTAATCATTTGATGGCTAAGCAGCCGGGGAAGCGAAGCGCCACCCGGCAATCATTTTAAAAAGGGGCTTTTGGCCCCTTTTTTGTCTTTATTCTGGAGAACTTATTATGGCGAAAGAATTTGGTCGCCCGCAGCGTGTGGCCCAGGAGATGCAAAAAGAGATTGCCATCATCCTGCAACGTGAAATCAAAGATCCGCGTCTGGGTATGATGACCACCGTTTCCGGTGTGGAAATGTCCCGTGACCTGGCCTATGCCAAGGTGTATGTCACCTTCCTCAACGACAAAGATGAAGCCGCGGTGAAAGCGGGCATCAAAGCGCTGCAGGAAGCTTCTGGTTTTATCCGCTCCCTGCTGGGTAAAGCGATGCGTCTGCGTATCGTGCCGGAACTGACTTTCTTCTACGACAACTCGCTGGTGGAAGGGATGCGTATGTCCAACCTGGTCACCAGCGTGGTGAAACACGACGATGAACGTCGTGTGAACCCGGACGACAGCAAGGAGGACTGATGAGTCGTCCTCGTCGTCGCGGCCGCGACGTGCACGGCGTATTGTTGCTGGACAAGCCTCAGGGCGCTTCCAGCAACGATGTGCTGCAGAAAGTAAAGCGTATTTATAACGCCAACCGCGCTGGCCACACCGGCGCGCTGGATCCGCTGGCGACCGGTATGCTGCCAGTGTGTCTTGGCGAAGCGACCAAGTTTTCCCAGTATCTGCTGGACTCCGATAAGCGTTATCGCGTGATCGCCAAACTGGGCCAGCGCACGGATACCTCCGATGCCGACGGTCAGGTGGTGGAAGAGCGTCCGCTAACCTTTAGCGACGAGCAGCTGGCGGCGGCGCTGGATAGTTTCCGCGGCGAGACGCAGCAGGTACCGTCGATGTACTCGGCGCTGAAGTATCAGGGCAAGAAGCTGTACGAGTATGCTCGTCAGGGCATTGAGGTCCCGCGTGAAGCCCGGCCGATTACGGTCTATGAGCTGCTGTTTATTCGCCATGAAGGCGATGAACTGGAGCTGGAGATCCACTGCTCGAAAGGCACCTACATCCGGACGATTATCGATGATTTAGGTGAAAAGCTCGGCTGCGGCGCGCACGTGATTTTCCTGCGTCGCCTGGCGGTGAGCAAATACCCGGTTGAGCGGATGGTGACCCTCGAGCAGCTGCAGGCGCTGGTCGATCAGGCGGTAGCGCAGGATATTCCTGCCGCGCAGCTGCTTGATCCGCTGCTGATGCCGATGGACAGCCCGGCGTCGGACTATCCGCTGGTGGCGATTCCGGAGACCTCCGCGGTTTACTTTAAAAACGGTAACCCGGTTCGTCAGTCAGGCGCGCCGCTTAACGGGCTGGTGCGGGTGATGGAAAACGAATCCGGCAAGTTTCTCGGCATGGGCGAAATTGACGATGAAGGCCGCGTGGCGCCGCGTCGTCTGGTGGTGGAATACCCGGCGTAAGCGCTTTTCTTGCGATAAAAGCCTGCTACGAGTAGAATATCGCCGCTTAACGTCCGCTAAAGTGTTTTAACATTTTCGGGCGTTGCATCAGGGGTCGCTGAATTAGAGATCGGCACCCTTTCTTTCTTTTAATTTTTGGAGTTCTAAAATGTCTCTAAGCGTTGAAGCTAAAGCAAAAATCGTTTCTGAGTTTGGTCGTGGCGAAAACGACAGCGGTTCTACCGAAGTTCAGGTTGCACTGCTGACTGCACAGATCAACCACCTGCAGGGCCACTTTGCAGAGCACAAAAAAGATCACCACAGCCGTCGTGGTCTGCTGCGCATGGTTTCTCAGCGTCGTAAACTGCTCGACTACCTGAAACGTAAAGATGTTGCACGTTACGCTGCGCTGATCGAGCGTCTGGGTCTGCGTCGCTAATTCTGCGAGTTTCAGAAAAAGGGGCCTGACGGCCCCTTTTTTCGACCGGGCGGCAGCAATTCATTCAAAACTCATGTATTGTTGCTAGTAATGATCTTCATGCAGAGGTTCGCGCGGCTAATGAGAGGCTTCATCCGCAGGGGCGGGTAAAGGTTGTCATTAGTCGCGAGGATGCAGAGGATCGGGTCAATAGACGCTATGTCTTTGATATGGCGTGATTTATAGATAAAAAGGATAGAATTTTGCTTAATCCGATCGTTCGTAAATTCCAGTACGGCCAGCATACCGTAACCCTGGAAACCGGCATGATGGCGCGCCAGGCAACGGCCGCTGTGATGGTTAGCATGGATGACACCGCGGTATTCGTGACCGTTGTGGGTCAGAAAAAAGCGAAGCCAGGCCAGGACTTTTTCCCGCTGACTGTTAACTACCAGGAGCGTACTTACGCTGCCGGTAAAATCCCGGGTGGTTTCTTCCGTCGTGAAGGCCGTCCAAGCGAAGGCGAAACCCTGATCGCGCGTCTGATTGACCGCCCGGTTCGCCCGCTGTTCCCGGAAGGCTTCGTTAACGAAGTTCAGGTTATCGCCACCGTCGTTTCCGTTAACCCGCAGGTTAACCCGGATATCGTCGCGATGATCGGCGCTTCCGCTGCGCTGTCCCTGTCTGGTATTCCGTTCAATGGCCCAATCGGCGCCGCGCGCGTGGGTTACATCAACGACCAGTACGTACTGAACCCAACCCAGGAAGAACTGAAGTCCAGCAAACTGGATCTGGTGGTTGCCGGTACTGAAGCGGCCGTGCTGATGGTTGAATCCGAGGCTGAACTGCTGAGCGAAGACCAGATGCTGGGCGCGGTGGTCTTCGGCCACGAGCAGCAGCAGATTGTTATTCAGAACATCAACGACCTGGTGAAAGAAGCCGGTAAACCGCGTTGGGACTGGCAGCCGGAAGCCGTCAACGAAGCGCTGAACGCGCGCGTGGCTGCGCTGGCTGAATCCCGCCTGAGCGATGCTTACCGTATCACCGACAAACAAGAGCGTTACGCTCAGGTTGACGTGATCAAATCTGAAACCATCGCCACGCTGGTAGCAGAAGATGAAACCCTGGACGCTAACGAGCTGGGTGAAATCCTGCACGCCATCGAGAAAAACGTGGTTCGTAGCCGCGTACTGGCAGGCGAGCCGCGTATCGATGGCCGCGAAAAAGACATGATCCGTGGTCTGGACGTTCGTACCGGCGTACTGCCGCGTACTCATGGTTCCGCACTGTTCACCCGTGGCGAAACGCAGGCGCTGGTTACCGCGACTCTGGGTACCGCACGCGACGCGCAGAACATCGACGAACTGATGGGCGAGCGCACCGACTCCTTCCTGTTCCACTACAACTTCCCTCCGTACTCCGTAGGCGAAACTGGCATGGTGGGTTCTCCGAAGCGTCGTGAAATCGGTCACGGTCGTCTGGCTAAGCGCGGCGTATTGGCCGTGATGCCGACTATCGACGAATTCCCGTACACCGTTCGCGTGGTGTCTGAAATCACCGAATCCAACGGTTCTTCTTCCATGGCCTCCGTCTGTGGCGCCTCTCTGGCGCTGATGGATGCGGGTGTGCCGGTGAAAGCCGCCGTTGCGGGTATCGCAATGGGTCTGGTGAAAGAAGGCGACAACTTCGTCGTTCTGTCTGACATCCTGGGTGACGAAGACCACCTTGGCGATATGGACTTCAAAGTTGCGGGTTCCCGCGACGGTATCTCTGCGCTGCAGATGGATATCAAAATTGAAGGTATCACCAAAGAAATCATGCAGGTTGCTCTGAACCAGGCTAAAGGTGCGCGTCTGCACATCCTGGGCGTGATGGAGCAGGCGATTAACGCGCCGCGCGGCGATATCTCTGAATTCGCACCGCGTATCCACACCATCAAGATCAACCCGGACAAGATCAAAGACGTTATCGGTAAAGGCGGTTCTGTTATCCGTGCCCTGACCGAAGAAACCGGCACCACCATCGAAATCGAAGATGACGGTACCGTGAAGATCGCAGCGACCGACGGCGATAAAGCACAGCATGCTATCCGTCGTATCGAAGAGATCACCGCTGAGATCGAAGTTGGCCGCATCTACAATGGTAAAGTGACCCGTATCGTTGACTTTGGCGCGTTCGTTGCCATCGGCGGCGGTAAAGAAGGTCTGGTTCACATCTCGCAGATCGCTGATAAGCGCGTTGAGAAAGTGACTGACTACCTGCAGATGGGTCAGGAAGTGCCGGTTAAGGTTCTGGAAGTTGACCGCCAGGGCCGTGTTCGTCTGAGCATCAAAGAAGCAACTGAACAGACTCCGTCTGCCGCAGCGCCGGAAGCTCCGGTCGCCGAGCAGGGCGAGTAAGGTTGCCGTTAGCCCTCCGCTTTTGCGGAGGGCGTTTTACGGGCAGGACGCCTCGTTTGCAGCCGGGGAACAGGACGTTCATCCAATCGTTGTCTTCGGGAGTGGGAAATGAAGCCTTTTTTGCGCTGGTGTTTCGTGGCGACAGCTCTCACGCTGGCAGGATGCAGTAGCACCGCCTGGCGTAAGGACGCCGTCCTCGCAGTACCATTGCAACCGACTTTACAGCAAGAAGTGATTCTGGCACGCATGGAACAAATTCTTGCCAGTCGGGCTTTATCCGATGACGAACGCGCACAGCTTTTATATGAGCGCGGAGTGTTGTATGATAGTCTCGGTCTGAGGGCATTAGCGCGAAATGATTTTTCACAAGCGCTGGCAATCCGACCCGATATGCCTGAAGTATTCAATTACTTAGGCATTTACTTAACGCAGGCAGGCAATTTTGATGCTGCCTATGAAGCGTTTGATTCTGTACTTGAGCTTGATCCAACTTACAACTACGCGCACTTGAACCGCGGTATCGCCCTGTATTACGGCGGTCGGGCTAAGTTAGCGCAAGATGATCTGCTGGCGTTTTATCAAGACGATCCCAATGATCCTTTCCGTAGCCTGTGGCTTTATATCGCCGAGCGTAAACTCGACGAGAAGCGGGCGCTTGAAGCACTCAGAGAGCGCTTAAACAAGTCGGACAAAGAGCAATGGGGATGGAACATTGTCGAGTTCTACCTTGGCGACATTAGCGAAAAAGAGCTGATGACTCGTCTGAAGGCAGACGCAACGGATAACACCTCGCTCGCTGAGCATCTCAGTGAAACCAACTTCTATTTAGGTAAGTACTACCTAAGTCTGGGGGACAAGGACAGCGCTACGGCACTGTTCAAACTGGCGGTCGCTAACAACGTACATAACTACGTTGAGCACCGATACGCATTGTTGGAATTATCGCTCTTGGGCCAGGAGCAAGATGACCTGGCAGAATCGGACCAGCAATAGCTGACGAACACATCAGCCCATAGTTTTTTGCTTGCCATCACCTTTGCGGGTGAGGGCGTTGTTGTTCGTTAATACACCTACTTTGAGCCGGTTCACACTTTTCAATGAAAATTACCGTAAATTTTCACGATGAGTTATGTAGACTGGCCGCCATTAATTTTGAGGCACACGTACTACATGGCTGAATTCGAAACCACTTTTGCAGATCTGGGCCTGAAGGCTCCAATCCTTGAAGCGCTTAACGATCTGGGTTACGAAAAACCATCTCCGATCCAGGCTGAGTGCATTCCGCATCTGCTGGACGGCCGCGATGTTCTGGGTATGGCCCAGACCGGTAGCGGTAAAACCGCAGCGTTCTCTTTACCGCTGCTGAACAATATTGATCCTGAGCTGAGAGCACCACAGATTCTGGTGCTGGCGCCGACCCGCGAACTGGCGGTACAGGTTGCTGAAGCAATGACGGAATTCTCTAAACATATGCGCGGCGTAAACGTGGTTGCCCTGTACGGCGGCCAGCGTTATGACGTGCAGCTGCGCGCTCTGCGTCAGGGTCCGCAGATCGTTGTCGGTACCCCGGGTCGTCTGCTGGACCACCTGAAGCGCGGCACGCTGGATCTCTCTAAACTGAGCGGTCTGGTACTGGACGAAGCCGATGAAATGCTGCGCATGGGCTTTATCGAAGACGTAGAAACCATTATGGCGCAGATCCCGGAAGGTCATCAGACCGCGCTGTTCTCTGCCACCATGCCGGAAGCGATTCGTCGCATTACCCGCCGCTTTATGAAAGAGCCGCAGGAAGTGCGCATTCAGTCCAGCGTCACCACGCGCCCGGACATCAGCCAGAGCTACTGGACGGCCTACGGCATGCGTAAAAACGAAGCGCTGGTGCGCTTCCTGGAAGCGGAAGACTTTGATGCGGCGATTATCTTCGTGCGTACCAAAAACGCGACCCTGGAAGTGGCTGAAGCGCTGGAGCGTAGCGGCTATAACAGCGCCGCGCTGAACGGCGATATGAACCAGGCGCTGCGTGAGCAGACGCTGGAGCGTCTGAAAGACGGTCGTCTGGACATTCTGATCGCTACCGACGTTGCGGCCCGTGGTCTGGACGTTGAGCGTATCAGCCTGGTTGTTAACTATGACATCCCGATGGATTCCGAGTCTTACGTTCACCGTATCGGCCGTACCGGTCGTGCGGGTCGTGCTGGCCGCGCCCTGCTGTTCGTTGAGAACCGCGAGCGTCGCCTGCTGCGTAACATCGAACGTACGATGAAACTGACGATCCCTGAAGTAGAACTGCCAAACGCAGAACTGCTGGGCAAACGTCGCCTGGAAAAATTCGCGGCTAAAGTTCAGCAGCAGCTGGAAAGCAGCGATCTGGACCAGTACCGTGCGCTGCTGGCGAAAATCCAGCCGACGGCGGAAGGCGAAGAGCTGGACGTGGAAACGCTGGCCGCCGCGCTGCTGAAAATGGCCCAGGGCGAACGTTCTCTGATCGTCCCGCCGGATGCGCCGATGCGTCCTAAGCGTGAGTTCCGCGATCGTGATGACCGTTTCGAGCGTCGTGGCGACCGTAATGACCGCGGCCCGCGTGGCGATCGTGAAGATCGTCCGAAGCGTGAGCGTCGTGATGTTGGCGAGATGGAACTGTACCGCATTGAAGTAGGCCGTGATGACGGCGTTGAAGTTCGTCATATCGTTGGCGCGATCGCTAACGAAGGCGATATCAGCAGCCGTTACATCGGTAACATCAAGCTGTTCGGTTCTCACTCCACCATCGAACTGCCGAAAGGTATGCCGGGCGAAGTACTGCAGCACTTTACTCGCACCCGCATCCTGAACAAACCGATGAACATGCAGCTGATGGGCGATGCGCAGCCGCGCACTGAACGTCGTGGCGGCGGTGAACGTCGTGAAGGCGGTCGTGGTTTCGGCGGTGAGCGTCGTGAAGGCGGCCGTAGCTTCGGTGGCGAACGTCGTGAAGGCGGTCGTGGTGATGGTCGTCGTTTCAGCGGCGAACGTCGTGAAGGCCGTGCGCCGCGTCGTGACGATGCAGCTGCGCCGCGCCGTGATGACTCCGCTGGTCGTCGTCGTTTCGGTGGCGATGCGTAATTAGCGCAACACGCTAGCGTAAAGTAAATAATACAGCCCCGATCGCCATGATTGGGGCTTTTTTTATTCCTTTTGTACTCGTGTACTGGTACAGTGCGTCGCACCCACTGTGGGAAAGTTTTTTTGACTGGAGATTTCGGTAAATGGCGACACTAACCACTACAACCACCCGGCCGTCCCTGTTTGGCGGCGTGGTGATTATCGGCGGCACGATTATTGGCGCGGGCATGTTCTCGCTGCCGGTGGTGATGTCCGGCGCGTGGTTCTTCTGGTCGCTGGCGGCGCTGGTTTTTACCTGGTTCTGCATGTTGCACTCCGGTCTGATGATCCTGGAAGCCAACCTCAACTACCGGATTGGCTCCAGTTTCGACACCATCACCAAAGACCTGCTCGGCAAGGGCTGGAACCTGGTGAACGGCGTGTCGATCGCCTTTGTGCTGTATATCCTGACTTACGCCTATATTTCGGCGAGCGGTTCGATCCTGCACCATACCTTCAGTGAAATGTCGCTGAACGTACCGGCGCGCGCGGCGGGCTTCGGCTTTGCGCTTCTGGTGGCATTTATTGTCTGGATGAGCACCAAAGCGGTGAGCCGCATGACGGCTATCGTGCTCGGCGCCAAGGTCATCACCTTCTTCCTGACCTTCGGCAGCCTGCTGGGACACGTCGAACCGACGACGCTGTTTAACGTCGCGGAGAAGAATGCCTCCTATGCGCCCTACCTGCTGATGACGCTGCCGTTCTGCCTGGCCTCGTTTGGCTATCACGGTAACGTGCCGAGCCTGATGAAATATTATGGTAAGGATCCACGCACCATTACCCGCTGTCTGATTTACGGTACGCTGCTGGCGCTGGGTCTGTACGTGGTCTGGCTGCTGGTGACGATGGGCAATATCCCGCGTCCGCAGTTTATCGATATTGCGCAGAAGGGCGGTAACATTGATGTACTGGTACAGGCCCTGAGCGGCGTACTGAATAACCGCGGCCTGGATCTGCTGCTGGTAGTGTTCTCCAACTTTGCCGTCGCGAGTTCGTTCCTCGGCGTGACGCTGGGTCTGTTCGACTATCTGGCGGATCTGTTTGGCTTTGACGATAGCGCGATGGGGCGCTTTAAAACCGCGCTGTTGACCTTTATCCCGCCGATGCTCGGTGGGCTGGTGAAACCAGATGGTTTCCTTTACGCCATCGGCTATGCCGGCCTGGCGGCGACGGTATGGGCGGCCATTGTGCCGGCGCTGCTGGCCCGCGCTTCGCGTAAACGCTTCGGCAGCCCACAGTTCCGCGTGTGGGGCGGAAAAGCGATGATTGTGCTGATCCTGCTCTTTGGTCTCGGCAACGCGGTGGTGCACTTCCTGTCGAGCTTTAATCTGCTGCCGGTTTATCAGTAAGGTTAATGCCCGGTGGCATAACATCCACCGGGCTGACGTTTGTGTTACCCCAACAGCTCCTCTTTCACCTGCATCGCCAAATCAAACGAATGCAGGCGAGCCTGATGGTCGAAGATCTGGCCGTTGACCATGATTTCGTCCGCCTTGGTTTCGCGCAGAATGGACTCTAAGCCGTGGCGGACTTTCGTTTTATCGCCGACCAGCGACATGCTTAACGCCTGCTGCACGCCATACTGCTCGGACGCTGACCACAGCTGATGCATATTTTCCACCGGCGGCGGCAGCTGTCCGGTTTCGCCGCGCCGCAGCTTAACGAACGCCTGCTGCATAGAGGTAAAGAGGAACTCCGCATCGCGGTTGCTGTCGGCGGCGATAATATTGATACACACCATCGCGTACGGTTTTTCCAGCCGCGCCGAAGGTTTGAAATTGCTGCGATACAGATGCAGCGCCTGGAACAGCATATCCGGCGCGAAATGCGAGGCGAAAGCAAACGGCAGGCCGAGCTGCGCCGCCAGCTGGGCGCTGTACAGGCTTGAGCCCAGCAGCCACACCGGAATTCGTTCGCCATAGCCGGGAACCGGACGCACGTGCGGGTTCGGATCGCGGGCGTCAAACCAGTCCACCAGTTCCGCCACGTCGCGCGGGAAGTTATCGACATCGCCGCTCATATGGCGGCGCAGGGCGCGCATGGTCGGCTGATCGCTGCCTGGCGCGCGGCCAAGGCCGAGATCGATACGCCCGGGATAAAGGGTATTCAGGGTGCCGAACTGCTCGGCGATCACCAGCGGTGAGTGGTTGGGCAGCATCACCCCGCCGGAACCGAGATGCAGAGTGGTGGTATTGGCGGCGAGATAGCCTATCAGCACCGAGGTCGCCGCGCTGGCAATGCCGACCATATTATGGTGCTCCGCCAGCCAGTAGCGGTGATAGCCGCGCGATTCGGCCAGCCTGGCGAGATCCAGAGAGTGGGTAAAGGCTTCTTTGGCAGAAGAGCCTTGCGGGATCGGCGCCAGGTCGAGCACCGAGAACGGAACAGATTTGTCAGTCATAAAGGCTCACTTTGCTACAGCATCGTCATCAGATTGAAGGTCTTCTTCCAGCCTGGCGCATCCTGGACGCGCCAGCCAGAAAAGCTGCATCTTTAATAATGCATTAAAATCTGAGCACTGTTGTTAACAAAGTGAGCGGTTTATCAGGCTTGCAGCACCAGACCGGGCAGCCGTTTCCAGTAGCCGTTGCAATCACTATTGCTGGTAAGATCCAGTGGCGCAGCACCGTTTTCGTTGGCGCGGAAGGCCTCGAGCATAGCGAAGGTTTCGTTGCCCATCGGCGACAGGCGCACCATATCCACCAGGCCGTGCATCGAGGTTAACTCGTTGCCAAGGTTATAGACGTAGCCGCTCATCGTCTGGATACCGTTGAGCACGAACACCTGCTGGTTCTCCTGCGACAGCATGCTGCGTCCGGTCGGGTACTTGATGCAGCAGGTTTCGCATTCGTCCTTTGGCCGGTCTTCCGAGCGGGCGGTAAAGCAGCGCGCGGAATAGGCCAGCGGCAGATGGCCGTAGCTCAGCACTTCCACTTCAAACTGGTTGCGAATACCCAGCTCTTCGCACTGGGTCAGTAAATTTGCCAGCCAGTCGCGGGAAAGCTCTACCGGCATGCACCAACGCATCATGCCTTGTTTCAGCAGCAGGCGCAGAGTGACGGCGTTATAGCAGTTCAGCGCATGCCCGGCAACGAACGGCAGCTTGCGTTCGGCGCAGAGGTTCACCACGCCAAGGTCGCTGGCCTCAATCAGGAACTCGCCGTTAGCGACATAGCGCTTCAGTTCGCCCAGTTCGGAAGAGGCCTGCACCAGCGCGAGGGTAGACAGCACCACCTGTTTGCCGCTACCGGCCAGCGCTTTTGCCATCTCGATCCAGTCGCCAACTTTGGTGGCGCGGCGTTTGCTGCACACGGCTTCGCCGAGATAAATGGTGTCGGCGCTGCTGTTTGCCGCCTGCTGGTAAAAATCTTCCAGCGTCTCTTTTGGCCAGTAGTACAGCACCGGCCCTAATGAATATTTCATGTTTCTCACTGCCATTTACGGTGATAGGCGCCAAGGGTGGTTTGCGTCCCTTCGGACATCGAACCAAGGGTTTCCATCCAGGCGGATTGCGGCACAAAATTCTGCGGATCGGCTTTGCAGCGGTCGATCGCCTGGCGCCAGACTTTCGCCACCTGGGTGACGTACGCCGGGCTGCGCTGACGGCCTTCGATTTTCACCGAGGCGATATTGGCGGCCATCAGCTCCGGCAACAGCTCCAGGGTGTTTAGGCTGGTGGGTTCTTCCAGTGCGTGATAGCGCTCGCCATCGACCAGATAGCGGCCTTTGCACAGCGTCGGATAGCCGGCGTTTTCGCCATCCTGATAGCGGTCGATCAGCACCTCATTAAGGCGAGATTCCAGCCCCTGCGGCGTTTGCTGCCAACGCACGAAGCGGGCAGGTGAACAGGCGCCGACGGTATTCGGCGATTCGCCGGTCAGGTAGGAAGAGAGATAGCAGCGGCCTTCCGCCATGATGCACAGGCTACCGAAGGCGAAGACTTCCAGCGGCACCGGCGTGGCACGGGCCAACTGCTTCACCTGGTGAATAGATAACACTCGTGGTAGTACGACGCGTGCCACGTCAAAGTTGCGATGATAGAAGCGAATGGCCTCTTCATTGGTGGCGGAAGCCTGCACCGAAACGTGACGCTCAATGTGTGGATAACGCTCCGCGGCATACTCCAGCATGGCGATATCGGCCAGGATCAGCGCATCGGCGCCCAACTGGGCGGCCATGTCCACCGCGCGCTGCCAGCGGGCGTAGCCGTCGGGATGGGCGAAGGTGTTGATCGCAATATGTAGCTTACGACGGTGCTGATGCACAAAGCTGACGGCTTCCTGCAGTTTCTTTTCGGTGAAATTAAGGCCGGCAAAGTGGCGGGCGTTGGTGTCATCTTTCAGCCCGATATAGACGGCATCGGCGCCGTTTTCGATGGCCGCCTTAAGCGCCGGAAGGTTACCGGCTGGGCAGAGCAGCTCCATAATTTTTCCTGAAAAATGCGGCCCGTCAGGGACGCTGAATGGTTAACGAGCAGGGATTTTAGTTAACCTTCTGGTGACAATTTTTGATTTGAGGCAGTTAAAAGTGTATTGGTGGCGCCAATAACTGGCGGCCGTCATCGCGTTTTTGTTGATTTACGCCGCTATGTTGTTTATGTGATATGGCACAATAGCGGAACAATTGCATTCATGGAGTAAAGCTTGTGTTGGATAAACTGCGTTCCCGGCTGGTCCACTTTGGCCCGTCTTTACTGAGCGTGCCGGTTAAGCTGGCGCCTTTTGCCCTCAAGCGCCAGGTGCTGGAGCAGGTGCTAAGCTGGCAGTTCCGTCAGGCGCTGGCAGAGGGAGAACTGGCGTTTCTCGAGGGGCGCTGGTTAAGTATTCATGTGCGTGACATCGGTCTGCTGTGGTATACCTCGGTAGTCGATGGTCGCCTGGTGGTCAGCCAGCAGGCCGACGCCGACGTCAACTTCAGCGCCGACGCCAGCGATCTGTTAATGATTGCCGCGCGCAAACAGGATCCGGATACGCTATTCTTCCAGCGTCGTCTGGTGATTGAAGGCGATACGGAGCTGGGGCTGTACGTAAAAAATTTGATGGACGCCATTGAGCTCGAGCAGATGCCAAAAGCGCTGCGCGTGATGTTGCTGCAACTGGCGGATTTTGTCGAAGCTGGACTGAAGAGCCCGCAGAAACCTGAACAGACATCGGTAGGTGAGGCATGCTGATTCGAGTGGAGATTGGGATTGATGCACCGGGAATCGACGCGCTGCTGCGTCGTACCTTCGGCCGCGATGCCGAAGCGCAGCTGGTGCACGATCTGCGTGAAGATGGACTGATCACGCTGGGGGTGGTGGCAACGGATGATGAAGGCCAGGTGATCGGCTACGTTGCCTTCAGCCCGGTTGCAGTGGAAGGTGAAGAGCTGCAGTGGGTCGGTCTGGCGCCGCTGGCGGTGGATGAACACTATCGTGGACAGGGCATTGGCCGGCAACTAGTCTATGAAGGGCTGGATTCGCTGAATGAGTTCGGCTATGCCGCGGTGGTGACGCTGGGCGACCCGGATTTATACCGTCGCTTCGGTTTTGAGCCGGCCGCGCGCTTCGATCTCCGCTGCCGCTGGCCGGACAGCGCGGAGGCGTTCCAGGTTCACCGTCTGGCGGATGACGCTCTCGAAGGCGTCCACGGCCAGGTAGAATACAGCGACCATTTTAATCATCTTTGAGCCTCTCCAGCAGGGTATCGAAGGCATCCTCTCCGGCAACGAGGCGCTCTTTTTCGCGCTTCGTTAGCTGCTTAACGCGATATTCCAGTCGCAATGCAAGTGAGTGTTCACCAACCTCGTGGCTAAAGGCCAGCAGCAGGTCGCCTTTACCGCGCAACGCCTTCGCGCCTTTTCCCGCCTGATGCTGGCGAAAGCGGCGCGGCACATCGGTGGTGATGCCGGTATAAAGGCGATTATCCGCGGTTCGAATGAGATACAGAAACCAGCACACGGTCACAAAGTCACTATGGTAAGGTGTGTGCACCATAGCATAATGGAGAAGAAAGATGGAAACCCTTGCTGCCATTGGTCGCTGGCTGAGTAAGCAGCACGTCGTCACCTGGTGCGTCTCCCGCGACGACGAGCTGTGGTGTGCGAATGCCTTTTACGTCTATGACCCGGATACCGTGGCCTTTTATCTGCTCAGCGATGAGCACACCCGCCACGGTCAGATGACCGGCGAACGGGCGAAAGTTGCCGGTACGGTTAATGGCCAGCCAAAAACCGTGGCCCTGATCCGCGGCGTGCAGTTCAAAGGCGAGATCCGTCGTCTGAGCGGTGACGAAGAGGCGCGGATGCGCCAGCGCTACGTCAAGCGCTTTCCAGTGGCCCGCATGCTGTCGGCGCCGGTATGGGAGATTCGTCCGGACGAAATCAAGTTTACCGATAACACGCTGGGCTTCGGGAAAAAGTTACACTGGCGGCGTGATGCCGGCGCCGAGCAGGCGTAGCGCTTCGCGATTGAAGGCCGGCAGATCGTCCGGCGTTCTGCTGGTGACCAGCTGTTCGTTATCGACCACCACCTCCTGGTCGTAAAACTCGCCCCCGGCGTTTTTCACATCCACCACGATAGGCTTCACCGCCGTGAGCTTACGCCCGCGGATCACATCGGCGCTGATCAGCAGCTGTGGGCCATGGCAGATGGCGAAGACCGGCTTCCCGCCGTTGACGAAATCGCGGGTAAAGGTGACGAAGCGTTCATCCCCGCGCAACTGATCAGGGGAATAGCCCCCGGGCAGCAGCAAGGCATCAAATTCGCCCGGTGTGACGTCATCAATGGCTCTGTCGATGGCCACCTCCGCTTCTCCCTGTTTACCCTTCACCGTCTTGCCAGCCTGCTTTTCGATCGTGACGACCTGATGCCCGGCGAGCTTGAACGCGTCGGCGGGAGAGGTAAATTCAGAATCTTCAAAGTCGTCGGTAATGAGCACGGCTATCTTTTTACTCATGCTTCCTCCGCTATCTGGATGGTCAATGAGGTAATTCCATGATGATGGTGGATACTTACCTTGTAAGGTATTAAGCCTGGAACATGAGCCCGAAAGTGCAAGGCGGAGAATTCTGTAAAGGAGAATCAATGAGTCAGGTATTATTAACCGGTGCGACCGGGTTAGTTGGCGGTCACTTACTCCGGCTGCTGCAGAATGAGCCGAGCATCAGCACCATCGCCGCGCCGACGCGTCGCCCTCTGGCGCCGGCGGAAGGTGTCTTTAATCCCCACGATCCCCAGCTGACCGATGCCCTAGCGCAGGTAGTCGACCCGGTCGATATCGTCTTCTGTTGCCTGGGGACGACGCGTCGGGAAGCGGGAAGCAAAGAGGCCTTTGTCCATGCTGACTACACGCTGGTGGTTGATACCGCGCTGACCGGCAAACGACTTGGTGCGCAACATATGCTGGTGGTTAGCGCGATGGGCGCCAATGCCCACTCGCCGTTTTTCTACAATCGGGTGAAGGGGGAAATGGAGGCGGCGTTGATTGAACAGGCCTGGCCGCGGCTGACCATCGCCCGGCCGTCGATGCTGTCAGGCGAGCGGGAAAAAAAACGGGCCAATGAGACTTTCCTCGAACCGCTGTTCCGGCTGCTGCCAGGAAACTGGAAAGCGATTCCGGCCCGTGACGTGGCGATTGCCCTGCTGGCGGAGGCGCTGTCGCCCTCCCAGGAAGGCGTGCAAATTCTGACGTCATCCCAGCTGCGGGAGCGCGCCGCGCAGCAGGCTGAATAGCGTTTTGCAAACGCAAATATCCGGCGTACTATTCACGGCTTCAATTCATATCCACATTTCTTGCTGGGGAATGCTATGACTGGTCAGTCTTCATCTCAGGCGGCGTCACCGTTTCAATGGTGGAAATCCGCGCTTTTCTTTCTCGTCGTGATTGTCGGCCTGTGGTTCGTCAAATGGCAGCCCTATTACGGGAAAGCCTTCACCGCCGCGGAAACCCACAGTATCGGTAAATCCATTCTCGCCCAGGCCGACGCCAATCCGCTGAAAGCCGCGTGGGACTATGCGATGGTTTACTTCCTCGCCGTCTGGAAAGCGGCAGTGCTCGGCGTGCTGCTCGGGTCGCTGATTCAGGTGCTCATCCCGCGCGATTGGCTGCTGCGCACCCTGGGACAATCGCGTTTTCAGGGCACGCTGCTGGGGGCGATTTTTTCACTGCCTGGCATGATGTGCACCTGCTGCGCCGCGCCGGTCGCGGCCGGCATGCGTAAACAACAGGTGTCGATGGGCGGGGCGCTGGCGTTCTGGATGGGTAACCCGCTGCTCAACCCGGCGACACTGGTGTTTATGGGCTTTGTCCTGGGCTGGCAGTTTGCGCTGGTTCGCCTGGTCGCTGGCCTGGCGACGGTGCTGATTGTTGCGACCCTGGTGCAGAAATGGGTGAAAGAGGCGGCGACGCAGCCGATAGCGGTGCCTGCTGCACCGTCTGAAGCGGCCAGAGACAGCTTCTTTAGCCGCTGGCTGCGGGCGCTGTGGACCCTGTTCTGGAACACGATCCCGGTTTATATCCTCGCGGTACTGGTGCTGGGAGCGGCGCGGGTCTGGCTGTTCCCGCACGCCGATGGCGCGGTGGATAACACGTTGTTCTGGGTCATCGCGATGGCGATCGCCGGCTGCCTGTTTGTGATCCCTACCGCGGCGGAAATTCCGATTGTGCAGACGATGATGCTGGCCGGCATGGGGACAGCGCCCGCGCTGGCGCTGCTCATCACTCTGCCGGCGGTGAGCGTGCCGTCGCTGATTATGCTGCGCAAAGCCTTCCCGGCCAAAGCGCTGTGGCTGACGGGCGAACTGGTGGCGCTGTGCGGGGCGATTGTCGGTGCGCTGGCGCTGGTGTAGTTTGCCGTAAACGTATGGATAGCCGGATTGGCTGCCGGGCGGCGGCTACGCCTTACCCGGCACACAACGGACAGGGGACGGTAGCCCGGCTAAGCGCAGCGCCAGCCGGGAGACTGCAGGTTTATTTGATGTAGGTAAAGGCGGTAGTCACCCGGGACACGCCGCTCACCCGGCTGGCAATATCCGCGGCAGCCCGGCCTTCGCGCTCGGTCACCAGCCCCATCAGGAAGACTTCGCTGTTTTCCGTGGTCACCTTCACGTTCGAGGATTTGACCTGATCGGTGCTCAGGAGCTGCGAACGCACCTTGGTGGTGATCCAGGTATCAGACGAGGCGGTCCCTAAACCAATCGGCTGGCCCTGGCGCACTTCATTAAACACTTCCGTGGTCCCTTCCACGCCCATGGCGATTTGCTTGGCGCGGGCGGAGAGGTCCGGCGTCGGCGACTGGCCGGTCAGCAGGACTTTGCCCTGATAAGCCGTGACGTTGATGCGGGCCTGTTTCTTAATCTGTTCATCTTTCGACAAGGCGCTATTGACGCGCAGTTCCAGGGTGCTGTCATCGACCTGGGTTCCCACCGTACGCGGGTCCGTTGCGGCTTTAGTGCCGACAGCTGCCGTTCCGACTACCGCGGCGGCAACGCAGCCCTGCAGCAATAGTGCAGAAAGCAGGATGGCGAGGGGCGAGAGAGCCTTCATGTGTTCTCCTTAATCGTCCTGGTGTGGAAAAAGGGTGTTATCTATCAAATCGCACAGACAGTTGACGGTTAGCATATGCATCTCCTGAATACGCGCGCTGCGATGCGAGGGGATGCGGATTTCGACATCCTGCTGACCTAAGAGGCCAGCCAGCTCACCGCCGTCATAGCCGGTTAACGCGACGATAGTCATGTCGCGAGTCACGGCGGCTTCCACCGCTTTGACGATATCCCGGCTGTTACCGCGCGTAGAGATCGCCAGCAGCACATCGCCGGCGTGTCCCAGGGCGCGCACCTGCTTGGCGTAGATCTCGTCATGCAGACGATCGTTGGCGATGGCGGTTAAGACCACATTATCGGTATTAAGTGCAATGGCGGGTAAACCAGGGCGTTCCGTTTCAAAACGATTAATCATGCTGGCAGCAAAATGCTGTGCGTTGGCGGCGGAGGTGCCATTACCACAACAGAGGATTTTGTTGCCGTTGAGCAGGGACTGCACGAGCGTCATCGCCGCCCGGGAGATGGCGTCCGGGAGTGCTTCCGCTGCGGCAATTTGGGTTTGAATGCTTTCGGTAAAGCAGGCTTTGATTCTGTCGAGCACGGGATCCCTTACTTCTGGTATTACGCTATTCGCCAAAGGCGTTTTTTAGCCATTGGATGTCGTTTCCGGTGAAGGCTACCACATCGAAACGGCAATCCACAGTCTCAAAGCTCCCATTCTGTCGGCAGAGCCACAAACGGGCGGCTTTAAGCAGTCGTTGTTGTTTTTGCGGGGTGACGCTGGCCGCCGCGTCACCGTACCGGGCGCTACGGCGGTAGCGCACCTCGACAAAAACGGTGACGGCGCCGTCGCGCATGATGAGGTCAATTTCGCCGCCACGCTCGCGGGCATTGGCGGCGATAAAACGCAGGCCCTGGCCTTCCAGCCAGCGGCGAGCCTGGTTTTCCCAGGCATCGCCAGTCTGTTTGCTTAGCTGGCCGGAACGATTTTTCCCTGCTGGTACTTGAGCCATGACAGTTTCCTGTTAATCACGCAGTCCTGGGTGGCCGTCAGATCGCCGGTATTGCCGTTCAGCTCGAAGCCCGGCGTTTGGCGCATTTGCGTGAAGTGGTTCGCCAGTGACCAGGCGTCAGCCCCCATGGCATACAGGCGCGCCAGCGAGTAGTCATTACGTACAGCGGACAGCGCCTGCTGCATCAGCGCCGGGTTGCTGCCGGCCAGCATCGGGATCTCACTATACTGCAGCCCTTCCATCTCCAGACGGAAATCCGGCCCTGCGGTGCCCTGGGCGCTGCGCGAGCTGGCGTACAGGGTGACATTGTTTTGACTGCCGTTGCGCATGGCGATCATGGGTTTGATATAGGCAATCTGTTCCGGGGTGGCGAGGATATAGGCGGCGTCCACGCTGCCGCCGCTGCTCACCGGCATCTCATCCGCACTGCCGAGGGAACTGTTCTGGGCCGAAGGCAGGGTGGAGACCGGGGTGCCGGTCAGCGCAATGCCCCCTCCGCCGTTGACGCCGGCGCGCAGCTCGGCCGTGGATCCAAAACGCTGCTGCAGGACGCTGGCGCCGCCCAGCTTCAGCCATTCGTCGGCAAACGCGCTAACCACGCGATCGCCCAGCGCACCGCGCGGAACCAGCAGCAGTGGCGTCTGTTTGCCCTGTTGGTGGATATGTCGGGCCGCGTCACGCGCTTCGTCTTCAGGGGAAAGCGCGAAATAGCAGAGGTTAGCGCGGCTTTCGACTTTCTCCGGCTGGTTGAGGGCCAGTACATTGAGCGGCGTGTTGCTCTTAATCACATCATCTACGTTCTCTTTCAGCAGCGGCCCGACGACTAAAGTGGCGCCGTCCTGTTGAGCCTGGGCAAGCAACTGACTGATGGGCTGGCTGGTGGTGTCGTAAATTTTTAGTTCCGCAGAGGGGTTGGCGGCGCTGGCGACTGCGGGCTGAGGCTGTGCGGTCGGGGCGGTGACCGGCTGAGTGACCGGGGAAGCGGTGGTCTGCGGCGTGGCGGACGCTGCCGGCGCCTGGGCTGTAGGTTCCGCGGCAGGCGCCGCCTGGTCTTGTGCCGGGGCTTGCACCGGTTCAGCGCGGCTTCCGGTGGCGGTTAGATCGCTGACTTCTGCCTGCGACGGACTCACTACATCATCATTACCGGAGACATTCGCCGCCTGGGCAACCTGCGCGGGAACGGCGCTACCCGTCACCGACGGCGCACCATTTTTGGCGGCTTCAAAGCCCTGCTGGATAGTGCGGCCGAAGATCGACGCCTGACCGTTCAGCGGCAGAAAAAGCGCAATCTTGTTGGTGGACGCGGGCTTATAGTTTTGCATGTTCACCAGCGCCGTCGGCAGCATTTTGGCGCCCGGATTTTGCGGATAGCGCGTCTGCCAGTCTTTAACGCCTGCTTTCAGCAGCGTCGGATCGTTGCGGTTGTCAAACCACATCCGCTGCAGATCCAGCCAGCCCTGGAGGGTATTTTCATCGGCGTTGATCACCAGCGCATTGGCCTGGTCCTGGGGCATCGAGGTGAGCGCTTGCCACGTCGCATCAATATTTTTCTGACGCTGTTTCGCGTCACTCAGCAGCGGCTGCTGGGCGATTAAGGCGCGCAGCAGGGTCAGCGATGGTTTGCCCTGGCTGGCATCGATTTGCGCCTGCCAGTAGCGCGCCTGCTGGGGTTGATCCAGGCTTGTCGGGTCGAGCTTTGCCAGCAGAGTACGAGCGCCCTGATAGTCGTTTTGCGCCAGCTTCACTTCCACCGCCAGCAGCGACTGTTCACGGGCCTGGGTGCTGTTCAGGTTCGACGGCAGCTGGTTGTACAGGTCGATGGCCTGCTGCTTCTTCCCTTCCTGCAGCAGTGCACGAATGGCGAGTAATTGCCAGTTGGTCTTGCTATCATTCGTGCTTTGCTGCATCTGCTGTAGGTAGAAACTGGAGTTGGCCTGCGATGTACCCTGCATAAACGCCGTGCTTTGATCCTGCGTGTGGGTGCCGCAGCCAGCAAAAAGAAGCGTCGCCAGCAATACGGGCAGACAGCGCGCGGGCTTAGAACGAAGAAATGTTGACGGTACCATAAGTGTCCAGTGATATTTTTTTGGCTCAATGCTCAATATTAAATCGGCAATACGGACGAGACAATGAAACAACACGAATCAGCGGATAATTCTCAGGGGCAGCTCTATATTGTGCCCACTCCGATAGGGAATCTGTCTGATATCACGCAGCGCGCACTGGAAGTGTTGCAAGCTGTTGATTTAATTGCTGCGGAAGATACCCGCCACACCGGTTTGCTGCTGCAACATTTTGCGATTAACGCCCGCTTATTTGCGCTTCACGACCATAACGAGCAGCAAAAGGCGGAAACACTTCTCGCTAAACTGAAAGAAGGGCAAAACATCGCGCTGGTCTCCGATGCCGGCACGCCGCTGATTAACGACCCTGGCTATCATCTGGTGCGCACCTGCCGAGAAGCGAATATTCGCGTGGTGCCGCTGCCGGGTCCCTGTGCGGCCATCGCCGCCCTGAGCGCCGCCGGTCTGCCTTCCGACCGTTTCTGCTATGAAGGCTTCCTGCCGGCGAAATCGAAAGGCCGCCGCGATACCCTGAAGGCGCTGGAAGAAGAACCGCGCACTCTCATCTTCTATGAGTCAACGCACCGTCTGGTGGAGAGTCTGGAAGATATCTGCGCGGTACTGGGAGAATCCCGCTACGTGGTGCTGGCCCGCGAGCTGACCAAAACCTGGGAGTCTATCCACGGCGCGCCGATTGGCGAGCTGGTGGCGTGGGTGAAGGAAGACGAAAACCGCCGCAAAGGCGAGATGGTGTTGATTGTCGAAGGCTTTAAGGCCCAGGAAGAGGCGCTGCCGGCAGCCGCGCTGCGTACCCTGGCGCTGCTGCAAGCGGAGCTGCCGCTGAAGAAAGCCGCCGCGCTGGCCGCGGAGATCCACGGCGTGAAGAAAAATGCGTTGTATAAGTACGCCCTGGAGCAGCAGGGGGAGTAAGCCTGTAAACTGACTTTGGGAGCAGCAAGCCGCTCTTCAGAAATTGAAGGGCGGCTTGAACGTCATTCGATATGTCGGAAGAAATGTCGGAAGAAATGTCGGAAGAAAAGGGCAGAATCGCTTTCCTTGCCGCACAGCATCCGTAACCAACAAGCCCGGATAAATCCGGGCTAAAAGTAGTTAAATTCTCACGCTCTCGATCAGGTCACCGGCGCCGGGTTAAACACCGCCAGCTGGTTGTGCAGGCCCCATTGATCGGAGAAGGTTTTCTTGCGTCCGCTGGCGACGTCGAGAATAAATTCGAACAGCTTCCGCCCGACATCCTCAATCGTCTCTTCGCCAGTGGCGATGGTCCCGGCGTTAATGTCCATTAAATCATACCAGCGGTTGGCCAGCTCGGTACGGGTCGCCATTTTTATTACGGGTACCGCCATCAGGCCATACGGCGTGCCGCGACCGGTGGTGAACACCTGCACGGTAATGCCAGAGGCGACCTGCTGGGTGCCGCAGACAAAATCGCTGGCGGGGGTAGCGGCATAAATCAGGCCGCGTTTGGTCGGGCGCTGGCCTGGAGAGAGCACCTCGACGATGGCGCTTTTCCCTGATTTAGCAATAGAACCCAGCGCTTTTTCCACCACGTTAGCCAGGCCGCCTTTTTTGTTGCCGGGGGAGGGGTTGGCGCTGCGGTCGGTTTTGCCCATGTCGAGATAGTTATCGTACCAGGCCATCTCTTCCAGCAGGCGTTTGCCGACCTCTTCGTTAATCGCCCGCGGGGTTAACAGATGGATGGCGTCGCGGACTTCGGTCACTTCCGAGAACATCACCGTCGCGCCGCAGCGCACCAGCAGGTCGGATGCATAGCCCACCGCCGGGTTGGCGGTCACACCGGAGAAGGCGTCGCTGCCGCCGCACTGCATGCCGACCACCAGCTCTGAAGCCGGACAGGTTTCCCGCTGGCGCTGGTTCAGTTTCACCAGGTGGCGCTCGGCGACCTGCAGAATGTCATCGACCATCGATTTAAAACCAACATGCTTTTCATCCTGCAGGCTGACGATGCTGGCGCTGTCCACCGGGATACTTTTGACGTCTTCCGTGCCCTGCAGCAGGCGTTCCGGCTGCAGCTTTTCACAGCCGAGGCCAATGACCATCACCTCACCGCCGAAATTCGGGTTGAGGGCGATATTGTGGATAGTGCGAATTGGCACTACCGCCGCCGGTGCATTAATCGCCACGCCGCAACCGTAGAGATGGTTCAGGCCTACCACGCCGTCGACGTTGGGGTATTTCGGCAGCAGGTCGCGTTCAATGATTTTCACCACATAATCAACCACGCCCGCAACACAGTGCACGCTGGTGGTGATGCCCAGCAGGTTCTTGGTGCCCACGCTGCCATCGGCATTGCGGTACCCTTCAAAGGTATAGCCTTCCAGAGGCGGTAGGGGTTCAGGCACTTTGGTCGCCAGCGGCAGGGTGTTCAACGGCGGGGCGGTGGGCAGTTCCACCAGCGATTCGTCAATCCAGCTTCCCTGTGGGATGTCGCGCACGGCGAAGCCAATCACTTCTCCGTAGCGGATGATTTCACCGCGGGCAGGGATATCCACCAGGGCTACTTTATGACCCTGTGGGATGTGTTCGACGAGCGTCAGGCCGTCCGGGAAACGTGTTCCGGCGGTCAATCCCCGATCGTTGACAATAATCGCCACGTTATCTGCCGGGTCAACTTTAATATAAAACGCGGTTGGCGATTGTTGTCGAATTGCAATGTCAGCCATTGTCCAGTCATCTCCAAAAAGGTGCTAAAAAAAGAATGAAATGGTCATTCTGGTGCTGTAGAAAAGAATAATGAAATAAAGAATGTCAGGAGTAATGGCTTTAAAATGTGATCTGTATCACCCCTCTTTGCGACGACGCTCACGCACCGACAGGCAATCATGAGAACTGTGGATTAGCGCCCATGACTTGTGGCATTTGCCTAACTAAAGCGTCAGATAAGACATTTATATTGTGATTATGCATGGTGTCTGGCGATGGCAGGCTGATTATACTGTGTCATGATTTTAAGGTAGCCGATAGGCAATAAGAGAGCGTTGATATCGTCTATTTAACAAATAAAGAACCCGATTAAAAAAATAATAAAAGGTGTTCTGTGTTTGATGAATATCTTCATGATCCTGGATGGGATGAGAAACAAGGAATACCAACTCGCTATTTTATTCTGCTGATTATATTTATGGTTCGCGAGATTAAACGCCTGGAATTGCAGAAGTAAGCAACGATTAACGCAAGGTAAACATCATGGATAACGCAATTTTCCCGAACAAATTTAAGGCCGCGCTGGCGGCTCATCAGGTGCAGATTGGCTGCTGGTGCGCGCTGGCTAACCCGATCAGCACTGAGGTGCTGGGTCTGGCCGGTTTCGACTGGCTGGTGCTGGATGCGGAACACGCGCCGAACGACGTGACCACGCTTATCCCACAGCTGATGGCGCTGAAGGGCAGCTCCAGCGCGCAGGTAGTCCGTGTGCCGACCAATGAGCCGATCATCATCAAGCGCATGCTGGACATCGGCTTCTATAACTTCCTGGTGCCGTTTGTCGAGACGGCTGAACAGGCGGCGCAGGCGGTGGCGTCGACCCGTTATCCGCCGGAAGGGATCCGCGGGGTCTCCGTTTCCCACCGCGGCAATATGTTCGGCACCGTGGCGGACTACTTCGCCCAGTCCAACAAGAACATTTCCATTCTGGTGCAGATTGAGAGCCAGACCGGGGTGGACAACGTCGAGGCGATTGCCGCGACCGACGGCGTCGACGGCCTGTTCGTCGGCCCGAGCGACCTGGCCGCGGCCTTAGGTCATCTGGGCAATGCCGCCCATCCTGAGGTGCAGCGCGCTATCCAGCATATCTTCGCCAGCGCGAAGAAGCACGGTAAGCCAAGTGGCATTCTGGCGCCGGTGGAAGCCGATGCGCGCCGCTATCTGGAATGGGGCGCGACTTTCGTCGCCGTCGGCAGCGATCTGGGCGTCTTCCGCTCAGCAACGCAGAAACTTGCTGATGCGTTTAAAAAATAATCACCAGGATGAAGAGAGAGAACATTATGACAATCAAAGTGGGTTTTATCGGTCTTGGCATTATGGGCAAACCGATGAGCAAAAATTTGCTGAAAGCAGGTTATTCGCTGGTGGTGTCCGACCGTAACCCGGAAGCGATTGCCGACGTGATTGCCGCGGGTGCTGAGACCGCCACGACGCCGAAGGCGATTGCTGAGCAATGTGACGTGATCATTACCATGCTGCCAAACTCTCCGCATGTGAAAGAGGTGGCGCTGGGTGAAAACGGCATTATCGAAGGCGCAAAGCCGGGCACCGTGGTGATTGATATGAGCTCTATCGCGCCGCTGGCGAGTCGGGAAATCAGCGAAGCGCTGAAAGCCAAGGGTATTGATATGCTGGATGCGCCGGTGAGCGGCGGCGAACCAAAAGCCATCGACGGCACCCTGTCGGTGATGGTCGGCGGCGATAAGGCGATCTTTGATAAATACTACGATCTGATGAAAGCGATGGCGGGCTCCGTGGTGCATACCGGCGACATCGGCGCGGGCAACGTCACCAAACTGGCTAACCAGGTGATTGTCGCCCTGAACATCGCGGCGATGTCTGAAGCGCTGACTCTGGCGACCAAAGCTGGCGTCAATCCGGATCTGGTATATCAGGCGATCCGTGGCGGCCTGGCGGGCAGTACCGTGCTGGATGCCAAAGCGCCGATGGTGATGGATCGTAACTTCAAGCCGGGATTCCGTATCGACCTGCATATTAAAGATCTGGCGAACGCCCTGGATACGTCCCATGGCGTGGGCGCTCAGCTACCGCTGACGGCGGCGGTAATGGAGATGATGCAGGCGCTGCGTGCGGACGGTCTGGGCACCGCGGACCATAGCGCGCTGGCGTGCTATTACGAAAAACTGGCGAAAGTGGAAGTCACTCGCTAACAAGAAGGGCGCACCACGCGCCCTGTTATTCTTGCCTTGCGCGGCACGGTCAGGCTACAAACTTATGAAAATCGTCATTGCCCCAGACTCTTACAAAGAAAGCCTGTCTGCCGCCGAGGTAGCTCAGGCGATAGAAAAAGGATTCCGTGAAATTTTCCCCGACGCGCAGTATGTTTCCATGCCCGTCGCCGACGGCGGCGAGGGAACGGTGGAGGCGATGATTGCCGCGACGCAGGGAACGGAACATTCCGCATGGGTGACTGGCCCGCTGGGCGAGAAAGTGGAGGCCTGCTGGGGCATGTCCGGCGATGGCGTTACCGCGTTTATTGAGATGGCGGCGGCCAGCGGCCTGGGACTCGTTCCGCCCGAAAAACGCAACCCTCTCATCACCACTTCACGCGGTACCGGCGAGCTGATATTACAGGCGCTGGAACATGGCGCGAAACGGATCATTATCGGTATCGGCGTCAGCGCGACCAACGACGGTGGGGCGGGCATGATGCAGGCGCTAGGCGCCCGCCTTTGCGACGCCGAGGGACAAGAGATCGGCCATGGCGGCGGTAGCCTGAGCCGTCTGAGCCGGATCGATCTTTCCGCCATCGATCCACGCTTACGTGACAGGATGATCCACGTGGCCTGCGACGTCACTAACCCGCTGGTGGGCGAGCGCGGCGCGTCGCGGATCTTTGGCCCGCAGAAAGGGGCGACCGAGGCGATGATCGTTGAGCTGGATCGTAATCTGGCGCACTTCGCCGACGTCATTAAGGCGTCGCTGCAGGTGGACGTTAAGCCGATCCCCGGGGCGGGGGCGGCCGGCGGCATGGGCGCGGCGCTGATGGCCTTTCTTAATGCGGAACTGCGTAGCGGGATTGAGATCGTTACCGAGGCGCTGAAGCTGGAAGAGCAGATCCATGACTGCTCGCTGGTGGTCACCGGAGAAGGGCGGATCGATAGCCAGTCCATTCACGGTAAGGTGCCGGTGGGGATAGCCCGGGTGGCGAAAAAATACCGTAAGCCGGTGATCGGTATTGCTGGCAGCCTGACCCACGACGTCGGCGTGGTTCACCAGCACGGTATCGATGCGGTTTTCAGCGTGTTAACCACAGTTTCGACGCTGGAAGAGGCATTTCGCGGGGCGTTTGATAACATTTACCGCGCGTCGCGCAATATCGCCGCCACCCTGCAGGTTGGGATGACGACAGAAGGATGACAACGGGCGGTAAACCCTCTATACTGCGCGCCGAAGCTGACCAGACAGTCGCCGCTTCGTCGTCGTCCTCCTTCGGGGGGAGACGGGCGGAGGGGAGGAAAGTCCGGGCTCCATAGGGCAAGGTGCCAGGTAACGCCTGGGGGGTGTCACAGCCCACGACCAGTGCAACAGAGAGCAAACCGCCGATGGCCCGCGCAAGCGGGATCAGGTAAGGGTGAAAGGGTGCGGTAAGAGCGCACCGCGCGGCTGGTAACAGTCCGCGGCACGGTAAACTCCACCCGGAGCAAGGCCAAATAGGGGTTCATAAGGTACGGCCCGTACTGAACCCGGGTAGGCTGCTTGAGCCAGTGAGCGATTGCTGGCCTAGATGAATGACTGTCCACGACAGAACCCGGCTTATCGGTCAGTTTCACCTCTTTATGCAAAAACCCCGCTCCGGCGGGGTTTTTGCTATCTGAATCCGTGACTCGGATGAATAACTGTCCACGACGCTATACCAAAAGAACGCGGCTTATCGGTCAGTTACCGTTATTTAACCACCTTAGGATTCTGTAGCGTCGGGATCGTGGAATCTTGCACCTGATGAACCTGACCGACGATCGTGGCGATGCTGCCGTTGCTTAACGCCTCAACGTCTGCGCTGTTATGTGAGCCAAAATTGAAGGTCAGACGTTTATCCGTTTTATTCTGCTCATCTCGCATGGTCACGGTAAAATAGTAGCTGCCGGCGATACCGCTCATTCGGCGAATATCGACAATCACGCCGCGTACCTTGACCCATTTGCCCAGATAATCGCTGCTGGCCTTCGCCGGGTTGAGGGTAAACGGCTGCAGGAACTGGGCGACTGAATACGTCTGCATCGAAGCGACGGCGTCATCTCCCGGTTGAAATAATTTGTCTCCCGCGGAATAAAAGGCTTTAGAAGCCAGGCCGCAGCCGCTTAACAGCGAGATGACAAAAACCAGCGGTAATACGCGAGTGCGTAATAACATAATTATCTCCTTATATATTTTAAAAATGATATCCCTGCTTTTATGTATGACATCTTTCTCGCTAATTAAATAAAGCAACCGTGGCTGCTGTCAATTAATTTCCGTGATAAGCGCTAAAGTCATTTTTTACAAATGTGGTATTCTTCATGTGAATTTATTTGGTGATAATGTTTGAATTTCTTATGTATTGAATAGTTTGTGATCAGGTGCACGCTGTGAATAATCTTTAGGTATTATTTTTTACATTTATTCACTACCAACTGTAAAATAATAAACCGCTATTTCAGACACTTTCACTTCAGGATAAAACAATGAAATTAATGACCCGTATTGCGTTTGCAGCCCTTCTGACTACCGGTTTCTCTCTGTCTGCGCAAGCCGCGGACGTGCAGGCGGCGCCAGCGCCGGCGCAGGACCCTATTGTCCAGCACTTAAAACTCACCAGCGATCAGGTTGCGAAAATTAAAAGCCTGCATCAGCAACTGGAAAATAATGTTCAACAGATTTCGCAGCAAGACATTAAAGATGGCGCCCTGATTAACGTGATTGATTCCGGAAAATGGGATGAAAAGGCAGTCAAGGATCAGCTGGCTGCCTTCAGTAAGATCGATCAGCAGGTGCGTTATTACCGCGTGAAGTATTATTTCGATGTGAATCAGGTCCTGACGCCGGAGCAGCGTACCCAGGTGAAAAAAGATCTTGCCGACGCGCTGAGCGAATAATGTCATCGGCCCCTTTCGGGGCCGATATTATCTTCAGGCTATAAACGAAAATCGAATCATTGATATTGCCTTTTCAGGCGAGACTTTCTTCATCCCGCAGACGAATCTCCGCTTCGACAACAATGGCTTCCAGTTCGCTCAGCATCTCATCATAACCAAAGCTGACGACGCCGGCGGTTTCCGGCTGCGTCGGGGCTGATGGCGTCGGGGACGCCTTTTTTCTGTTTTTCTTTTTACTCACTGACAGACTCCATCCCTTCCGTTGTTACACCGGTAAATCTATCAGCAAAGCGCGCAGCGGCGTATCGGCGACGAGGGTAATGTTAGCTTCGTCACGAATAAATGCGCCGTCACCACAGGTGAGAGCCTGTTTTTGTTGTTCCTGCGCGACGGCATGGACGGTGCCGTGGATTGACTGCAGGTAAGCGCGTGGGCCATGCAGCTGCACGCTAATCTGCTCTCCTTTCTCCAGTGCGATATGGTAGACCCAGGCCTGCTGGCGAAGCTGGAGACTGCCGTTCTCTCCCTCCGGCGAGGCCAGCAGCTGCAGCGGTGCGCTCACCACTTCGGTTTTCTGCTGTAGCGGGTTTTCCCGCTGCGGGCAAGCGTCGAGCCACAGCTGCATTCGCGTTAACGACTGCTCTTTGCTCAGATTATGCTCGCTATAGCTCACGCCAGGCTGGGTGGCGATAAGCAGCGCTTCACCGGCTTTGGCCTGCACGTGGTTGCCGTCGCTGTCGCGATATTCTGCTTCGCCTTCCAGAATCAGGTTCAGGATATCGACTTTTGGGTACGTCCTGGCCTGGAAGGAAGCGCCGGGCGCCAGCACTTCCTGGTTGAGGACGCGCAAGGACGCGAAGCCCAGTAATTTCGGGTCGAAGTAGTGGCCAAAGGAGAAGGTGTAGCGGGCCTGCAGCCAGCCGAAGTCTGCTTGTCCGCATTGTTTGGCTGTTCGGGTAGTAATCATGTTCTTGACCTCTCTTTACACTAAATCAATGGTAAAGGTATGGACGCTGTATTGTTAGCCAGATATTCTGCCCGGTATGTTCAAATTTCCTGAATGAGAAAGCGATGGCCAAAGAGAGAGCATTAACGCTGGAAGCGTTGCGTGTGATGGATGCGATCGACCGCCGTGGGAGCTTTGCTGCCGCGGCTGATGAGCTGGGACGCGTGCCTTCCGCCCTGAGCTATACCATGCAAAAACTGGAAGAGGAGCTGGACGTGGTGCTGTTTGACCGCTCAGGTCATCGCACGAAGTTCACCAACGTTGGACGGATGCTCCTGGAACGCGGGCGCGTGCTGCTCGAAGCGGCGGATAAACTCACCACCGATGCGGAAGCGTTGTCGCGCGGTTGGGAAACCCACCTGACGATCGTCACCGAAGCGCTGGTGCCCACCCCGGATCTGTTTCCGCTAATTGAAAAACTGGCGACCAAATCTAATACGCAGTTGTCGATTATCACCGAGGTGCTGGCCGGCGCCTGGGAGCGGCTGGAGCAGGGGCGGGCGGATATTGTTGTCGCGCCGGATATGCATTTTCGTTCCTCCTCGGAGATTAACTCGCGCAAACTCTATTCGGTGCTCAGTGTGTACGTCGCGGCGCCGGATCACCCGATCCACCAGGAGCCGGAACCGCTCTCGGAAGTGACCCGCGTGAAATACCGCGGCGTCGCAGTAGCGGATACCGCACGCGAGCGGCCCGTCCTTACCGTTCAGCTGCTGGATAAACAGCCGCGCTTAACGGTGAGTACCATTGAAGATAAGCGCCAGGCACTGCTGGCCGGGCTAGGCGTGGCGACCATGCCCTATCCGCTGGTGGAGAAGGATATTGCCGAAGGGCGTCTGCGGGTCGTCAGCCCGGAATACACCAATGAAATTGACATAATCATGGCCTGGCGGCGGGACAGTATGGGCGAGGCGAAGTCCTGGTGTCTGCGCGAAATCCCTAAGCTGTTTGCGGGACGCTAGTCGAGAAGACGCTCCTCCCGCTAGCGGGAGGAGCGGGAAGATTAATAGGAGAAGGGTTTCGGATCGGGTCCGAAGCGATTGTTGCCTTCGGTGCCGCGCTGGCAGTTAAAGATCAGGATCACCAGCCAGCCGATGACCGGGATCAACAGCAGCAGCAGCCACCAGGCTGAGCGGTCGGTGTCATGCAGACGCCGAAACTGCACCGCCCACCACGGTAAAAAGACCAGTACGCCATAGATGGTCGTCAGAATGCCTTCGCCGCCCGCCCGCTGCCAGCCCAGCATTTTATCGATGATGCTCAATACGCCGGTCAGGATGAGGTTGACCAGAATAAACATCCAGTACTCTTTGCGCCGCGCACGGCCGCCAAATCCTATATAGTTTTTTAATGCCTTGAGATACCAGTCCATTTCTACGCCTCAATTAACCGTCAATCACTTGTTTTTTAAGCGATCGCAATAAGAATAGACGTGAATGAATGGTGGGTAAATATCTGTTTTCTGAATTATTGGGCGCCATCACTGGCGCCCGAAAGATCAACGGAAGCGCTGATCGCGGCCGTGGGGTTCGTTGAGATCCTGTTGCGGTCCAATGGAGATAATGCCGGTTGGATTAATGGTTTTATGGCTGCGGTAATAGTGGTGGCGGATATGCGGAATACTCACCGTCTCCGCGATGCCGGGCATCTGGTAGATATCGCGCAGAAAACCGTACAGGTTGAGGTAATCGCTAATGCGCCGTTTGTCGCATTTAAAATGCGTCACATATACCGGGTCGAACCGTACCAGCGTGGTCCACAGGCGAATATCGGCTTCCGTCAGCTGATTTCCCGTCAGGTAACGATGCTGACCGAGGATCTGCTCCATCCGCTCCAGTGAAGTAAAGACCGCCTCGACCGCTTCGTCGTAAGCCTGCTGGCTGGTGGCAAAGCCGGCCTTATACACGCCGTTGTTGACGTTGTCGTAGATCCAGCCGTTCAGTTCATCGATTTTTTCCCGCAGCGCCGGCGGATAGTAATCCCCGGCTCTGGCGCCCAGACCATCGAAGGCGGTATTAAACATGCGGATGATTTCTGCCGACTCATTGCTGACGATGGTCTGCTGCTTTTTGTCCCACAATACCGGGACCGTGACGCGACCGGTATAGTGCGGGTCAGCCTGCAGATAGAGCTGATAGAGGAACTGATGATGATAGAGCTGGTCGCCGGTAGCACCAGGGAAATCATCGGCGAAGGTCCAGCCGTTTTCCAGCATCAGCGGATTGACCACGGAGACGGATATAAAGGGTTCCAGTCCTTTCAGCTTGCGCAGAATTAACGTGCGGTGCGCCCACGGGCAGGCTAAAGAAACATACAGATGATAACGGTCTTTTTCCGCGGCAAAGCCACCTTCGCCCGCAGGCCCCGGCGCGCCATCGGCCGTGAGCCAGTTACGGAAGGCCGAAACGGAACGCTTGAATCGTCCTCCGGTGGATTTGGTGTCATACCAGGTATCTTGCCAGACGCCGTCGACTAATTGTCCCATTACTTCCTCCTGCAGATAGCAAAAGCGAGGAGATATCCCCTCGCTTTTTTTAGATTTTTACTCAGTATAGTGCGCTTACCACTTTTTATTCAGTACGCGGTCGATGCTGAATGCGCCCGGTCCGGTAATGGCCAGCAGCAGATAACCGCCAGCAATGGTCAGGTTTTTCATGAACATCAGCGAGTTCACGCCTTCCGCAAAGTTGCTGTGGAACAGGAACGCGGTCAGCAGCGTAAAGCCTGCGGTGAACAACGCGGTGGTACGGGTCAGGAAACCGAACAGAATCGCCAGACCGCCGCCGAATTCAAGGAGAATGGTCAGCGGCAGCAGTGCTCCCGGCACGCCCATGGCTTCCATATACTGCTGGGTTCCGGCGTAACCAGTGATTTTGCCCCATCCAGCAGTGATAAACAGAATCGGCATCAGAATACGCGCTACCAGTACACCAACATCTTCTAATTTTTTCATTTCTTACTCCAGAAAACCCAAAGGGCGGCAGTTTTGTTTTTTAGCGCAATCCCGCGTGGTTACACGGTGTTGCTGTCGATGGAGAGGATAGTAACGAGGCGGAGAGGGAATTGTTAGCAAGGAAAACTGTAGATCTTCTTCAAAGTTTCTGAGCAATATGTGCGGTGAGGAGAAATTTTCTGGCGACGAGGGGAACTACCCGTCCCGATATCGGGTGGCTGAGCGGAATGAATTGAGATCTGAGGGGGGCTAACCGCGGGTTGCGGCGAAGGCCCCGTCTGCCGCGAACGGCGTATTGTATCGGACGGGGAAATGGCAGAGCGGGGCGCCGGGATAAGCGCCCGCGCTCCGGGCTGCTAGTGTGTTGACGACTGGCGCAGGATCCCGCGGACCATCCGCCAGGTGCTCCACAGCCCGAGACCGCGTTTGGTCCAGCGCATCAAAAAGTGCGGGTGTCGTATGGACCAGACGGCCATCAAACCGCTGCCAACCATCAGCCACGAACGTAAACTCAGCAGCGTATGCCAGCCGCGATCGAGGGGCGCTGTCGCCTCCAGCCAGTGGCGACGACAGGCGCTAAGCTCCAGTCGTTGCTGCTGGATCTGGCGCAGCAGCAGCGCCTTTTGCCGTTCACGCTCCTGTCGGCCATTCACGGTTTATCGTCCTCCAGAAGGGCACGGTCGTTCTCCAGCTCTTTACGCGTCAGGCGCAGCAGCGTGGAGCGGCGCGCCTTACGTAGGGTAAGGATACCCACGATCGCGGCGGCGAGGAGCAGAACGACGGTGGTGGCGATCATGACGTGCAGGCGGTACTGGGCGTCAACGGCCCAGATAACCAGCACCAGCAGACTCATGAGGCCAAACGCGGCAAACAGCAGCGTCAGTCCGGTCATGATCAGCAGCTGGAAGAGGTTGGCTTTCTCCTCCTCCAGCTCCACGACGACCAGGCGCAGCCGTGTTTCCACCATTTCGGCCAGCAGCGTGACGATACGCTGGCCAATGGAGAACACGCGCTGGCCTGGCCCCTGCGTGTGTTGAGTATTCGCCATAATCAGCGACGCGACAGCAGGACACCCAGCACCAGCCCGACGGCGGCACCAATCCCGACTCCTGTCCACGGATTTTCGCGAACATAATCATCCGCCCGCGCGGCGGTCTCGCGCGTTTGACGCAAAATCGCATCGCTGGTTTCACCCAGGCGGGCACGACTCTCTTTTAGCGCGCTCTCTGCTTTACTACGCAGTTTACCAATCTCTTCTTTCGACTTGTCCGCTGAGGAATTCAGAACTTCCTCCAGGGTATCCGCCAGCGTTTTCAGTTCTGCACGAAGGTCGTCAGTCACATTCTCTTTAGCCATGTCGTTCTCCTGTAGCGTGGTCCGTGTTGCGAAAGTTAACTGTTATTAGTAGTCCCGAGACTCCAGCGTTTTTAACTCCTGTTGCGCTTCATTGAGTTTATGCTGGCGTTTGTTGATTTTGTCCGCATCGCCTTTCTTCCGGGCTTCCTGCAGATCGCGCTGACGTTCAGCGATCTCTTCCCGCTGTTTGGCAATTTTTTGCTGATGATCGGCTTTGAGTTTACTGTCGCTGCAGTTTTCCCGTACCTGACGTAGCGCGGTATTTAGCCCATCAATGCGACTTTGATTATGATGCTTTTCGGCATAGCTGATCTCTCGTTGAATATCCTGCTCTTTTTCCTGGCAGGGAGAGGCTGCTATGGCGCTGGCGCTAAGTGAAGTCAGGGCCAGAAGCAGAGCGATGCGGTGTTTCATGGATAGTACCTTCCATTGTCTGAGGGTATACCCGGAGGATATACCCGTTCCCGATGGTGAACGGGAATGCGTTGATTCCCGCAGGTTTAAGCATAGTAACAAATGCAGGAAACCACCAGACTGCGTAAAAAACGCAGTAAGGCGGTAGTTTACCCGAGCCGGTGAGGCGCGTCGCGCAGACGGGATAACCAGGCGGTGGCCGAGTTATCGTCCTCCAGCAGGGCAATAATATAACCATGTGGCAGAGCGCGACCGAGAACCTCTTTCGCCGCCGCGCCCTGGGCGGTGGAGTCGAACTTAATCAGCAGGCCATCTTTTTGCGGCGTAATGCTCTTAAAGCGGATACCGTTGGCGTCGAGATGATGCCAGACGGAGAAGCCGTCCGGCATGCTGACGCCCTGGCCAACCGGACGGATCGCCAGCGTGGCCTCCTGCTGCTGCACTGCCAGCCAGAGCCAGAACAGCGCGCAGAGCACAAGAGAGCCACCCAGCAGCCAGCTCAGCTGGCGCAGGGAGGGGCGTTTAATGACCATCATTAGCCCCGGCTTCTGTATTTTTTCTTCCACAGCACCACCAGCGAGCCGATCAGTCCGAAGACCAGCAGCGCGACCGGAAGGAGCATCAGGCAGGACATCAGCTGATCTTCATACTTGAGGAATACCGGGGTTTTGCCCAGCAGATAGCCCAGCGAGGTCAGGATGAGCACCCACAGCAGGCCGCTCATCCAGTTAAAGAACTGAAAGCGAGCGTTATTGAGGCCTGAAAGGCCGGCAATCGTCGGCAACAGCGTACGCACGAAGGCGATAAAGCGGCCGATCAGCAGCGCGGAGAGCCCATGCTTATGAAACAGGTGATGCGCGCGTTGATGATAGTGAGAGGGCAGATGCGACAGCCAGTTTTGCACGATCCGCGTATTGCCCAGCCAGCGCCCCTGAATGTAGCTCAGCCAACAGCCGAGGCTGGCGGCGGCGGTAAGCAGCAGCAAGGTTTCCGGAAAGCCCATCGCCCCTTTGGCGATCAGCACGCCCACGAGCACAAGCAGACTATCCCCCGGTAAAAACGCGGCAGGCAGTAACCCGTTCTCAAGGAACAAAATCATAAACAAGACAAAATACAGCATGCCAATCATGGAGGGATTCGCGAGCGTTTCGTAATCCTGAGCCCACAAGGCATTCAATAACTGGGTTAAAAGTTCCATTCACGATTCCTGGTACATCGGTTAACGGCACGTCTGAGCGCGTGGCATGTTGGGCGACAAGATTTTTATGAGATTTTGGTCGCTGCTTAGGCGCTCTGAACGCTTCCCTGTATAAGACTGAAGTAAGTAAACACTTACCCCCAGAACGGCAAAATGCATCTAATTGTAACAAATCAGCTGACTTTACGTCAGAGAAATTGCAAGGTGTTGCTCGTTGATTTTGCTGATTGCGGCGGTGGGAGGCGAGAGGATTTACACAGGCTGACACTATATATGTTTTACTTACTCCAGCCGGCCTGGGGGGCAGGCGCGCAGGGGCCGCGCGCCGTCAGGATAAGCGCTTATTTCGCGCTGTTGGCCGCCGTATCGAGATGAACTACCGGATTATCGGCAAATAAGTAGCGATCGGCATTAAATTCAAAGTCATCGCTGGTTTCGTTAAACAGCATTTGCTTGGTATTTTCCAGATGCTGCCACATCGCCAGCTTGGCGGCGTTGGGATCTTTACGCAGCAGGGCTTTCAGGATCTGATCGTGATCGTCGCACCAGTTATCGACCGTGCGCAGGTCGATATGCTCATGCAGCTTTTTCCAGTACGGGTTATGCACGCGCTGGGTCCACATTTTTTCCACGATCGCCGCCAGCGCACTGTTCTGCGTGGCCAGCGCCACCTGGACGTGGAACTGGAGATCCCACTCGGAGTCGCGGAAACACTTCTCGTTGCGCGCTTTCTCCTGAATCTCCATCAGCTTCATGATGTCCTGTTTGGTCACCTGAGTCGCCGCGAATTCAGCAATATTGCTTTCAATTAGCTGCCGCGCCTGCAGGAGTTCAAAAGGGCCATAGTTGGCGAATTCAAGGCTTTCATCGGCCACCTGCTGGTACTTGGGATGGTTGGAGATGACATGAATACCCGACCCTTTGCGGACTTCGACATACCCTTCCACTTCCAGCATGATAATGGCTTCACGAACCACGGTGCGGCTGACGTTTTTTTCATCGGCGATAAAGCGCTCGGCGGGCAGCTTATCCCCTACAAGGTAGACACCTTGTTCGATGCGCGTCTTCAGCTCAGCGGCAAGCTGCTGATACAGACGGCGTGGTTCAATGATTTCCATATTCGCTCCCGCAAGATGGCGACAATATTCGATTTGTTATACCACTTTTACACGCTTTCCACCACTGGCAGGCATGAAAAAGCCGCCTGAGAAGGCGGCTCGATAAGCGGTCATATCAGCACATGATCTAACTCTGCGTGGCGGGTTTGCGGCTGCTAAGCGGCGTCGAGTCATCGTCAGCCGGTTTGTTTTTCAGCACCGTCCAGATAACCAACGCGCCCAGCAGGTCAAAGACGGCCAGTACCGCAAACAGCGGGCTGAAGCCGATGGTGTCTGCCAGCGCGCCGACAACCAGGGCGAACATGGTGCTCGCCAGCCAGGCGGCCATCCCGGTCAGACCGTTGGCGGTAGCGACTTCGTTACGGCCAAAGACGTCGGAAGAGAGGGTGATCAGCGCCCCGGACAGCGCCTGGTGAGCGAACCCGCCGATGCACAGCAGGGCAATCGCCACGTACGGGCTGGTGAACAGGCCGATCATCCCCGGGCCAATCATCAGCAGGGCGCCCATGGTGACCACCATTTTACGCGACACGATCAGGTTGACGCCAAACCAGCGCTGGAACAGCGGCGGCAGGTAACCGCCCACGATGCAGCCGAGGTCGGCGAACAGCATCGGCATCCAGGCGAACATCGCGATCTCTTTCAGGTTAAAGCCGTAAACCTTAAACATGAACAGCGGGATCCAGGCGTTAAAGGTCCCCCAGGCCGGCTCGGCGAGGAAGCGCGGCAGGGCGATACCCCAGAACTGACGGTTGCGCAGGATCTGCCACGGCGACATTTTCTTCGCGTTATTGGTCTGATGCTGAGACTCCTGACCGCCAATGATGTAGTCGCGTTCTTCGTCAGATAATTTTTTCTGGTCGCGCGGGTGTTTGTAGAAGATAAGCCAGGCGATGGCCCAGGCGAAGCTCAATACCCCGGAGATGATGAACGCCATCTGCCAGCTGTGCATGACAATCGCCCACACCACCAACGGCGGCGCGATCATGGCGCCAATAGAGGAACCGACGTTGAAGTAGCCCACCGCGATAGAGCGCTCTTTTGCCGGGAACCATTCAGAACTGGCTTTCAGCCCGGCAGGGATCATCGCGGCTTCCGCTGCGCCGACTGCGCCGCGAGCCAGCGCCAGGCCGCCCCAGCTGCCTGCCAGCGCGGTTGAGCCGCAGAATATCGCCCAGGCGATAGCAAAGAAGGCATAGCCGATTTTGGTCCCGAGAATATCGAGGACGTAACCCGCGACAGGCTGCATGACGGTGTAGGCAGCGGAATAGGCTGCAATGATATAGGAGTACTGTTGAGTCGAGATGTGTAACTCTTCCATCAGCGTCGGCGCGGCCGCCGCCACGGTGTTACGGGTCAGGTAGCCCAGCACGGTGCCTAGCGTCACCAGCGCAATCATGTACCAACGTAACCCTTTAATTTTACGCATGTAAACCTCATCGTCTGTTATCTTTCCGCATCAGGTGCGGCCTTTCCTGACGGCAATACGCGGTCGGGAAAGCGAAACGGAGGGTTCAGGAGGGGGGATCCCCCTCTGGCCCGAACCTTACCATCAGTTGTTATGTTGAAAGTCGGTGTCCATTCCGTATAAGCCGATGCCATAAACACCGGTAATGCATTCCGTCGGTTTATATGTTGCGACGGCAGAAAGATAACTTGTCATACAACTTTAAAAGTTGAGTGCTGTCACAAAAGTGGGAAAGTTAGTGTGGTCTTTAGCCCTTACCGGCAAAGCCAGAGATGGCGCGCCCTGCCGGGGTATTTTCCAATGAGACGGTCGTTTTTTTATCGACGTTTATTGATCTAACTCACGAAAAACAGCTCGGTCTGTAGAAATTGGTGTGATAACTTTGTCAGCATTGTAGTCAATCATCTGAAAGGCTCCCGCTACGGAGCGAAGAGGACACGCGAATGACACCGTTTATGACTGAAGATTTTCTACTCGATACCGAATTTGCTCGCCGTCTGTACCACGATTACGCCAAAGATCAGCCGATTTTCGACTACCATTGCCACCTTCCGCCGCAGCAGGTTGCCGAAAACTATCGCTTCAAAAATCTGTATGACATCTGGCTGAAAGGCGATCACTACAAATGGCGCGCAATGCGCACTAACGGCGTACCGGAGCGTCTGTGTACCGGTGATGCGTCCGATCGCGAGAAATTTGACGCCTGGGCGGCAACGGTGCCGCACACTATTGGCAACCCGTTATACCACTGGACCCATTTAGAGCTGCGTCGCCCTTTTGGTATTACAGGTAAGCTGTTGTCTCCATCCACCGCCGATGAGATCTGGGACCAGTGCAATGATTTACTGGCTCAGGACGCCTTCTCCGCCCGCGGGATCATGAAGCAGATGAATGTGAAGATGGTCGGTACCACCGACGATCCGATTGATTCTCTCGAGCACCATGCGGTTGTCGCCAAAGATACCTCCTTTGATATCAAAGTGCTGCCGAGCTGGCGCCCGGATAAAGCATTCAACATTGAACAGGCGACCTTTAATGACTACATGGCGAAGCTGGGTGAGGTGTCCGATACCGATATTCGCCGTTTTGCGGACCTGCAAAGCGCTCTGACCAAACGTCTGGACCACTTTGCCGCACACGGCTGCAAGGTCTCCGACCACGCGCTGGACGTGGTGCTGTTTGCGGAAGCGACCGACGCCGAGCTGGACGCCATTCTGGCGCGCCGTCTGGCTGGCGAGACCCTCAGCGCACACGAAGTGGCGCAGTTCAAAACCGCGGTGCTGGTGTTCCTCGGCGCAGAATATGCCCGTCGCGGTTGGGTACAGCAGTACCATATCGGTGCGCTGCGCAATAACAACCTGCGTCAGTTCAAACTGTTAGGCCCGGACGTGGGCTTCGACTCGATCAACGATCGCCCGATGGCTGAAGAGCTGTCTAAGCTGCTGAGCAAGCAGAACGAAGAGAACCTGCTACCGAAAACCATTCTCTACTGCCTGAACCCGCGCGATAACGAAGTGCTGGGCACCATGATCGGTAACTTCCAGGGTGAAGGCATGCCAGGCAAGATGCAGTTCGGCTCCGGCTGGTGGTTCAACGATCAGAAAGACGGCATGGAGCGGCAGATGACCCAGCTGGCGCAGCTCGGCCTGCTGAGCCGCTTCGTCGGGATGCTGACCGACAGCCGCAGCTTCCTCTCCTACACGCGCCACGAATACTTCCGCCGCATTCTGTGCCAGATGATCGGCCGCTGGGTGGCTGCCGGCGAAGCGCCTGCGGATATCGCGCTGCTGGGCGAGATGGTGAAAAACATTTGCTTTAACAATGCGCGTGACTATTTCGCCATTGAACTGAACTAAGGCCAGAGGTCGGTTGATATGCAATACATTAAAATCCATTCGCAGGATAACGTCGCGGTCGCGCTGGCGGATATCGCTGCCGGTAGTGTGGTGACGATTGATAAGGATTCGGTCACCCTCGGCCAGGATATCGTTCGCGGCCACAAGTTTGCACTGCGCGCTATCGCGAAAGGGGAAAACGTCGTTAAGTACGGGTTGCCGATTGGCCATGCGCTGGCGGATATCGCGCCGGGCGAGCATGTTCATGCGCACAATACGCGCACCAATCTCAGCGACCTTGACGCGTATCGCTATCAACCGGACCGGGTTGCCCAACCGCCACAGCCTGCGGATCGCGAAGTGCAGATTTATCGTCGCGCTAACGGTGACGTCGGCGTGCGCAATGAGCTGTGGATCCTGCCGACCGTCGGCTGCGTCAACGCGATGGCCAGACAAATGAAGAACCGTTTCCTGAAAGAGACGTATGGCGCTGAGGATATCGATGGGGTGCATCTCTTCAGCCACACCTATGGCTGCTCGCAGCTTGGGGATGACCACATCAACACTCGCACCGTGCTGCAAAATATGGTTCGTCACCCGAACGCCGGGGCGGTACTGGTGGTTGGCCTTGGCTGTGAAAACAACCAGGTGGATGCCTTTCGCGAAACGCTGGGCGAGTTTGACCCGCAGCGTGTGCACTTTATGGTTTGCCAGCACCAGGACGATGAAGTGGAAGCGGGGGTTGCGCATCTGCATCAGCTGTATGAAGTGATGCGTCAGGATAAACGCCAGCCGGGTAAATTGAGCGAGCTGAAGTTTGGTCTCGAGTGCGGGGGATCGGACGGCCTGTCGGGCATTACCGCTAACCCGATGCTGGGCCGCTTCTCAGACTATGTGATCGCCAACGGCGGCACCACCGTGCTGACCGAAGTGCCGGAGATGTTCGGTGCTGAACAGCTGCTGATGAGTCACTGCCGTGACGAAGCGACCTTCGACAAGCTGGTGACCATGGTCAATGACTTTAAGCAGTACTTTATCGCACACGACCAGCCTATTTACGAAAACCCTTCCCCGGGTAACAAAGCCGGGGGGATCACCACCCTGGAAGATAAGTCGCTGGGCTGTACTCAGAAAGCGGGTTCCAGCCAGGTGGTGGATGTCCTGCGCTACGGCGAGCGCCTGAAGGTTCATGGTCTGAATTTGCTGAGCGCGCCGGGCAACGATGCGGTCGCCACCAGCGCGCTGGCCGGCGCCGGCTGTCATATGGTGTTGTTTAGCACCGGACGCGGCACGCCGTACGGCGGCTTTGTGCCGACGGTGAAGATCGCCACCAACAGCGAACTGGCGGCGAAGAAAAAGCACTGGATCGACTTTGATGCCGGGCAGCTGATCCATGGCAAAGCGATGCCGCAGCTGCTGGAGGAGTTTGTGGATGCCATTGTGGCTTTCGCTAACGGTAAACCGACCTGTAATGAACAGAATGACTTCCGCGAACTGGCCATCTTTAAAAGCGGTGTTACCCTGTAAAGGTGTATTCACATTGGCGCCCAGGGGCGTAGAACGTGTATCGGCCTGATAGCGTAACGCCATCGGGCTCGTAACAGCGGCGTTTCAGCCAGTGAAGCGCCGTTTGTTTTTTTCAGTCAGGGAGCTTTCATGACCGCGTATTGGCTGGCCCAGGGGGTCGGCGTCATCGCCTTTCTTATCGGCATTACCACCTTTATCAACCGCGATGAACGTCGTTTCAGGCTACAGCTGGCGGTCTATAGCGCTATTATCGGCGTCCATTTTTTCCTGATGGGCGCCGGGTCGGCCGGAATGAGCGCCGGGCTCAATGCGCTACGTACGGTCATTTCCTTACGCACCCGTAGCCTGTGGGTGATGACCGTCTTTATCCTCCTGACGTTGATCCTCGGCCTGGGCAAACTGCAGCATGCCATGGAGCTGCTGCCGATCATTGGCACCGTCGCCAGCACCTGGGCGCTGTTTCGTTGCAAAGGGCTGACCGTCCGCTGCGTGATGTGGTGCTCGACCGCCTGCTGGGTCACGCATAATCTGTGGCTGGGTTCGATTGGTGGGACGCTGATTGAAGGCAGTTTTCTGATCGTCAACGGGCTGAATATCATTCGCTTCCGCCGGATGCAAAAGCGCGGTATCGATCCGTTTAAGGTTGAAAACGCAGTCCAGGAAGAGAGCCCCTCCGCCCGATAGCGGAGGGGAAAGGCATCAGCTGCGCAGGGCGTTTTTCGCCAGCTGGTCATCTTCTGCTATGCAGGCCGCGGCGGTAAACAGGGCGTCGGTTGAGGAGTTGAGCGCCGTTTCGCAGGAATCCTGCAGCACGCCGATAATAAAGCCGACGGCAACCACCTGCATCGCCACATCGTTCGGGATCCCAAACATATTACAGGCCAGCGGGATCAGCAGCAGCGAACCGCCCGCCACGCCGGAGGCGCCGCAGGCGCACAGCGAAGCGACCACGCTCAGCAGCAGCGCCGTCGGCAGATCCACCGGAATATTCAGCGTATGCACCGCCGCCAGCGTCAGCACGGTGATCGTGATCGCCGCGCCCGCCATATTGATGGTCGCCCCCAGTGGAATGGAGACCGAATAGGTATCGCGATCCAGATTCAGCTTTTCACACAGCGCCATATTCACCGGAATATTGGCGGCGGAGCTGCGGGTGAAGAACGCGTAGACGCCGCTTTCGCGCAGGCAGGTCAGCACCAGCGGATAGGGGTTACGGCGGATTTTCCAGAACACCAGCAGCGGGTTAATCACCAGCGCTACCAGCAGCATACAGCCGACCAGCACCAGCAGTAGCTGGGCGTAGCCCCACAGGGTCTCGAAACCGGTGGTCGCCAGGGTGGAAGAGACCAGACCGAAGATCCCCAGCGGTGCAAAACGGATCACCACTTTGACGATGAAGGTCACCGCATGGGAGACATCGTTGATCAGGTTTTTGGTGGTGTCATTACCGTGACGCAGGGCGAAGCCCAGCCCCACCGCCCACACCAGAATGCCGATATAGTTGGCGTTCAGCAGGGCGTCGATCGGGTTAGATACCATGCTCATCAGCAGGCCGCGCAGCACTTCGACAATCCCCGACGGCGGCGTGATGCTGTCGGCGGCGGTGGTTAAATGCAGAGTCGACGGAAAGACAAAACTAAACAACACCGCGGTCAGCGCCGCGCTGAAGGTGCCCAGCAGATAGAGAAACAGAATGGGGCGAATACTGGTTTTTTGTCCGTGCTGATGGTTAGCGATGGAGGCCATCACCAGCATCAATACCAGCACCGGTGCCACCGCCTTTAACGCGCCGACGAACAGGGTCCCCAGCAGACCGACGGCAATGGCCGTTGGCTTAGAGACCAGCGCCAGCAGCACGCCAAGCACCAGACCGATTAAAATTTGTTTCACCAGGCTGCCTTGCGCCAGGCGTGAGATCCACCCCGATGGGGGAGTGCGTGTGGTCATAATTCATTCCTTCCAGTGATGTAGCAAGCCATCCCAGCCACGTATTATTTGTTACGTTTATGTCAGGATGTAAGTAGATGTTTGCATAGTCGAGTATACGGAAAGAATGGCGGGCGGGAAGCGTAAAATGCTGTGATTTTAATCTGGATCTTGTTTTTTAACTATGTAGTAACATAACTGTGACATGAGCAGAGATTGCCGTCGGCGATGGCCGACGGCGCGTTGTGCAGATTACTCAGGCAGTTTGCGCTGCTTGTCGTGTTGCTTGTTGACCCAGGCGTTAATCAGCAGCGTGACGGCCAGGATGCCTCCTACTACGCCCAGCGAGATGGCGACCGGGATATGGTAGAAGTCGACGATCAGCATCTTCACGCCAATAAACACCAGGATCACCGACAGACCGTATTTGAGCATCGAGAAGCGCTCGGCGACCCCCGCCAGCAGGAAGTACATGGCGCGCAGGCCGAGGATCGCGAACAGGTTTGAGGTCAGGACGATAAACGGATCGGTGGTGACCGCGAAGATCGCCGGGATACTGTCGACGGCGAAAATCACATCGCTCAGTTCCACCAGGATCAGCACCAGCAGCAGCGGCGTGGCGAACAGCACCCCGTTTTTACGGGTGAAGAAGCGCTCGCTCTCGATTTTATCCGTCATTCGCAGATGGCTGCGGATCCAGCGCACCAGTGGTTTATCGCCGATGCCGGAGTCATCTTCTTTCGCCAGCGCCATCTTCACGCCGGTAAAAAGCAGGAAGGCGCCGAAGACGTACAGCAGCCAGTCAAACTGGGAAATCAGCCAGCTGCCGGCGAAGATCATGATGGTACGCAGAACAATCGCGCCCAGCACGCCATACACCAGTACCCGGCGCTGCAGAGCAGGCGGTACGGCGAAATAGCTGAACAGCATCAACCAGACGAAGACGTTATCGACCGCCAGCGCTTTCTCAATCAGATAACCGGTGAGGAAGGCTAAGGCCTGCGGGTCAGCGACGGCCCGGCCCTGGGTTTGTACCAGATACCACCAGAAGGCGGCGTTGAACAGCAGAGAAAGCGTGACCCAGAGGATTGACCAGCCCGCGGCCTGCTTCATGGTCATGCTATGCGAACCGCGTCGTCCCTGAAGCAGCAGATCGATTGCCAACATGATCGCGACGACGACAGCGAATCCACCCCATAGCAACGGCGTGCCGACAGTATTCATTTGATATTCCTTACATAAAAACAAAACGGCTGACGTCGGAAGACGGCAGCCGCTGCGCTTTTATGCATAGACCTCGCCTTCCGGCAAGGTCTCACTTACAACAACCAAAGTACATCGCGATGGGCTTTGGTTATTGCCCGGCGACCGGATGCGGTATTGCACGCATCGTAATGACGATCAACCGGCAAGGAAGTTACTCCCCTTTGCACGTAACAAAATATGTCACAGGGCGGTTTTCGTCAATGGCGGCCGGTCCGGCCTTTACACTCTTTTACGCCAGCGGCTGCGTATCGGCCGGGAAGATCACTCCGGTCTGGCGACGAATTTCGCTCGACAGTTTTGCCGTAATACGGCTCACGGTCAGACCCGGGTGATTGACGTCCTGTGTCTCCACCAGGCGCGCAAAGGTCTCCGCCTCATACAGCATAGTATTAATGTGCTGGGGCTGCGTCAGGTCCTGGGCTTTGCCGCCGCGCGGCACAAACGCCAGCTTCTGGCATTCGGAGATTTTTTCGATCACTAATGTGCCGTCTTCGCCCTGGATTTCACTGGGGATCGCGGAATCGCTAACTTTGGAGTGATGCAGCGTCACGTCGAAGTCGCCATAGCTCAGCACCACGGTGCCCTGGGCGTCTACGCCGCTGTCCAGCAGGCTGGCGGTGGCAAGAACGGCCCGCGGTTCGCCCCATAACGCCACAGCGGACGCCAGGCAATAGAAGCCGATATCCATAATCGAACCGTTAGAGAACGCCGGGTTAAAGGTGTTGGGGTTTTCGCCGTCAAGGTAGCGCTGATAGCGCGAGGAGTACTGACAGTAGTTGATGAAGGCTTTGCGCAGTTTGCCCGCTTTAGGAAGCGTCTCTTTGAGTAGCAGAAAGTTAGGCAGGCTGGCGGTTTTAAAGGCTTCAAACAGCACAACGTTATTTTCTTTCGCCAGCGCTATCGCCGCCTCGACTTCCTGCAGGTTCGATGCCAGCGGCTTTTCGCAAATGACGTGCTTTTTGTGGCTCAGGAACAGCCGGGTCTGCGGGAAGTGCAGCGAGTTCGGGCTGGCAATATAGACCGCGTCAACGTCAGGGCTCTGTGCCAGTTCATCGAGCGAGGTAAACAGATGCTCGACCGGATAGTCATTGGCGAAGGCTTGCGCCTGTTCGAGGCTGCGGGAGTAGATGGCGGTAAGTTTATATTTGCCGGTTTCATGGGCGGCATCGACAAACTGCTTGGTGATCCAGTTTGTGCCAACAACTGCGAAACGTATCATAAACGTTGACGAACTCCATTAAAGGGAACCTGTCGTCACTCTATCATGCCATCATGACAAAACCAGTGCGTCACTACGCAGAACGATTTAACGAAAGGTGCGTCAGCCACAGGCGGGTATCGAACTCCAGTTGATGGTACTGCGGCTCCATATGGCAGCACAGTTGATAAAAGGCTTTGTTGTGATCTTTCTCTTTCAAATGCGCCAGTTCATGGACCACGATCATCCGCAGAAAGGCCTCCGGCGCGTCGCGAAACACCGTCGCCACGCGAATTTCCGCTTTGGCTTTCAGCTTACCGCCCTGAACGCGGGAAATCGCGGTATGCAGGCCGAGCGCATTGTTCAGCACGTGGATTTTACTGTCGTACATCACTTTGTTGATCGGCGCCGCTCCGCGCAGAAAGCGGGCCTTCAGATCCTGGGTGTACTGATACAGCGCTTTATCGCTGTTAACGTCATGGCCCTGCGGATAACGCTTTTGCAGCACCTCGCCGAGGCGGTCTTGCTCGATTAAAGCCGTGACCTGCGACAGCAGCGATTCAGGGTAGCCCTGAAGGTAAGGTAGCGTGTTCATGGTGAAAAAAGTTTACTTCTCCGGAGAATTGAGCGATAACACGCGCGAATTTTAGCATTTCGGAGGGGCGATGAGCCAGGCAGAGTTAAACGGTGAGTTATTCACATTAGAGCGGTTCCCACCTAACGCTGAAGAAGAAGCGCTACAGGCATGGGAAGCGGCGGATGAATATCTGCTGCAACAGGTGAATGACGTCGACGGCCTGACGCTCATCTTCAACGACGGCTTCGGCGCGCTCGCCTGCGCGCTGGCGGCGCGCAACCCGGTCAGCATCAGCGACTCCTTTATTTCCGAGCTGGCGACCCGCCACAACCTGCGGATGAACGGTATCGATGAAGAGAGCGTGCGCTTTCAGGATAGCCTGAGCCCGTTACCGGCCGCGCCGGCGCTGGTGCTGATTAAGGTGCCAAAACAGCTGGCGCTGCTGGAACAGCAGCTGCGCGCCCTGCGCGAAGTGGTCACGCCGGAAACCCGCATTATCGCCGCGGCGAAAGCCCGTGATGTGCACAACTCGACGCTGGCGCTGTTTGAAAAAATCCTCGGCACCACCACCACCTCGCTGGCGTGGAAAAAAGCGCGTCTGATCCACTGCGTTTTCACCGCCCCCAAGCTTGCCGATGCGCCGCAAACCTACAGCTGGAAGCTGGACGGCACGCCGTGGACCATCCATAACCACGCCAACGTTTTTGCCCGCAGCGGACTGGATATCGGCGCGCGTTTCTTCCTGCAGCATTTACCGTCTAATTTAGAAGGCGAGATCGCCGATCTCGGCTGCGGCAATGGGGTGATTGGCCTGCAGGCGCTGGCGCAAAACCCGAACGCGCGGGTCATGTTTACCGATGAGTCGCACATGGCGGTGGCTTCCAGCCGGTTGAACGTCGAGCGCAACCTGCCGGACGATATCGCACGCTGTGAATTTATGGTCAATAACTCGCTCTCCGGCATTGAGCCGGATCGCTTTACGGCGATCCTGTGTAATCCGCCGTTCCATCAGCAGCACGCGATTACCGACCATATTGCCTGGCAGATGTTTAACGATGCCCGCCGCAGCCTGAAATATGGCGGCGAGCTGTACGTCGTCGGCAACCGCCACCTCGATTACTTCCGTAAGCTGAAGCGCGCTTTTGGTAATTGCACGACGATTGCGACGAACAATAAGTTTGTCATTTTGAAAGCAACGAAGGTGCGTAAGCAGCGCTGATTTTTGTCGCGGTTTCCCCCGGCTCGCGGCTGTCGCCTTAGCCGGGCTACCGACTGTCGCCTTAGCCGGGCTAGCGTACGGGATTATCGTGGTAGCCCGGGGAAGGCGCATCGCGCCGCCCCCGGGACACGGCTAAATCGCCAGCGCCAGTTTAGTGCCCTGGGCAATCGCCCGGCGCGCATCCAGCTCCGCCGCCACGTCGCAACCGCCGATGAGATGCACCGTTTTCCCTGCCGCGCGCAGCGGATCCGCCAGCTCGCGGCGCGGTTCCTGACCGGCGCAGATCACCACCTGATCGACCGCCAACAGCTGGCGCTCGCCGCCGATAGTGACATGTAACCCTTCATCATCGATCTTTTCATAGCTGACCGCGGGGATCATTTTCACGCCGCGCGCCAGCAGCGTCGCGCGGTGGATCCAGCCGGTGGTTTTGCCGAGCCCTTCGCCCGGTTTGCTGGCTTTGCGCTGCAGCATCACAATCTGTCGCGGGCTTTTACTCAGTTGCGGGCCTTCAGGATGCAGCCCTCCCGCCGTTTGCAGGCTGGTATCGATACCCCATTCGCGGCAGAACTCGCCGATATCCTGGCTGGTGGCCGCGCCCGACTGGCTTAAATACATCGCGGTGTCGAAGCCGATGCCGCCGCAGCCGATAATCGCCACCTTCGCGCCAACCGGTGCTTTATCGCTCAAGACATCCAGGTAGCTCAGCACTTTGGGATGATCGATCCCGTCGATCGCCGGCAGGCGCGGGGCGATACCGGTGGCGAGGATCGTCTCATCGAACGTCAGCAGATCGTCTGCCGTGACGCGGGTGTTCAGGCGTAGATCGACACCATGAAGATCGAGCATGGTGCGGTAGTAGCGCAACGTCTCGTGAAACTCCTCTTTGCCGGGGATCTGTTTAGCGATATTAAACTGGCCGCCGATCTCCGGGAGCGCATCGAACAACGTGACGTGATGACCGCGAGCGGCAGCGTTAACGGCAAAAGCCAGACCGGCAGGCCCGGCGCCGACCACCGCCAGCCGTTTAGGCGCGTTGGCCGGCAGGACCGGCATCAGGGTTTCATGACAGGCGCGCGGGTTGACCAGACAGGAGGTGACTTTGCCGGCGAAGATCCGATCGAGACACGCCTGGTTGCAACCGATGCAGGTATTGATCTCCCCGGCGCGATCGCGCTGCGCTTTCGACATAAATTCGGCGTCGGCGAGGAACGGGCGGGCCATCGATACCATATCGGCATCGCCGCGAGCGAGAATATCCTCCGCGACCTGCGGATCGTTGATGCGGTTGGTGGTGATCAACGGGATCGACACCGCGCCCTTCAGCTTGCGGGTGACCCAGCTGAACGCTCCGCGCGGTACCGGTGTGGCGATGGTCGGAATGCGCGCTTCGTGCCAGCCAATCCCGGTGTTGATAATTGTCGCTCCCGCCGCTTCAATCGCTTTGGCCAGTTCGGTGACTTCCGCCAGCGTGCTGCCGTCGTTGACCAGATCGAGCATCGACAGGCGGTAGATGATTATGAAATCGTGGCCGGCGCGCTGGCGCACCGCCTTAACCACTTCAATGGCGAAACGCATGCGCCTGGCATAATCGCCGCCCCATTGGTCGTCGCGCTGGTTGGTGCGCGCGGCGAGAAATTCGTTAATCAGATAGCCTTCTGAACCCATCACTTCGACGCCGTCATAGCCCGCTTCACGCGCCAGCTGGGCGCAGTGGGCAAAATCATCGATCAGCGTCAGGATCTCATCGTGGCTCAGTTCATGGGGCGTAAAACGGTTAATCGGCGCCTGTAGCGCCGAGGGGGCCACCAGCGCGGGCTGGTAGCTGTAACGGCCGGTATGCAGGATCTGCAGGGCGATTTTGCCGCCTTCCTGATGTACCGCGTCGGTAATATGGCGATGGTGCGCCAGATGGCTGGCATCGTTGAGTACCGCGCCGCCGGCCATGGTGACGCCAGAGGGCGCCGGAGCGATGCCGCCGGTGACGATCAGCGCCACGCCGTGGCGGGCGCGCTCGGCGTAAAAGGCCGCCAGCCGCTGCGCGCCGTCCGGCAGCTCTTCCAGCCCGGTGTGCATCGAGCCCATCAACACGCGGTTTTTGAGCGTTGTGAAGCCCAGCTCAAGCGGGGCGAAAAGCGACGGATAGCGGCTCATAGTGGCTTCCAATGTAAAATTATTGTTATGTGGTCGGATGAGTTACTAATTTAGCCGTCGCGAAGAAAAAGGGAAAAGGGGAGTGCGGTGATTGTGATGGGATTCAAAGAACGGAACTCGTTGTCCCTCACCCCGGCCCTCTCCCAAAGGGAGAGGGGGAAAGGCGGATCGGTACCGGTGGTTAGGGTGACGGGGAAGACGCTACGCGCTGGCGGCGCTCCAGGCCCGGTGCCTGCCACATCGACGTTGTCAGCCCGCTATCGACAAGGCCAAGCTGATCGGCATACACCGTCTGCCACTTGCTCATCATCTCCTGATACAGCTCGCGATGCTGCGGATTCGGGGTGAACTCCCGGTGCCAGCTCACTAACCGTTCTCCTGTACTGGCCATATCGCCATACAGTCCGGCGCCGGTTCCGGCGGCGATGGCGCAGCCCAGCGCGGTGGCTTCGCGAACCACCGGCACCCGCACCGGCAGGCCGGTGACGTCGCTGAGGATCTGGCTCCACAGCGCGCCTTTAGAGCCGCCGCCGGCAAACACCAGACTCTCGAATGTCACCCCGGAGAACTGGGAGATCTGCGCGAGGTTGCAGGCGGAGACAATCGCTGCGTTCTCCTCCAGCGCGCGGAACAGGGTCGCTTTGTTGCACTTCTCCGGATCGATGGAGAGGTTAATAAACGACGGCGCGGCGTGGTACCACTGCTTAAAGTGCATGGCGTCGGAAAAAATAGGCATCACGCCGTGGGAACCGGCGGGGACGCGGCTGGCCATCTCCTCCAGCAGCGAATAGGCATCGACGCCGAGCCGCTCGGCAATCAGTTTTTCTTCAGCGCAGAAGGCGTCACGAAACCAGCGCATGGTCAGGCCGGTAAAGAAGCTGATCGATTCCGCCTGCGCCATGCCGGGAATGACATGAGGATTAACACGAATATTCATCTGCGGATCGGTGCGCACCTGCGGCAGGTTGACCACCTGCTGCCAGAAAGTGCCGCCGAGTACCGCAGTTTGCCCGGCGCGCACCACCCCAAGGCCCAGGCAGCCGAGCTGGACGTCGCCGCCGCCCATCACCACCGGCGTCCCGGCGCGCAGGCCGCTCTCATGCGCCGCCGCTTCGGTGACGGCGCCCAGCAGGGTACCGGTCTCTTTGACCGGCGACAGCATATCGGCGCGCAGCCCGGCCATATCCAGCAGCGCCGGACGCCAGTCGCGGCTGAACAGGTCGAGCATGCCGGTGGTGCCGGCGTTTGACGGGTCGACCGCCAGCTCGCCGGATAGCTTCGCCGCCAGCCAGTCGCTGATCATGGTGATGGTTGCCGCTTTGCGGTAGATATCGGGGCGGTGGTGCGCCAGCCACAGCAGGCGCGGCATGGCGCTAAGCGCCAGGGTTTGTCCCGAGACCTCGTATACCTCGGATTCAAAACGATAGTCGTGGATCTCCTTAAGCTCCGCCACTTCGCGGCTGGCGCGGGCATCGACGTTGGCGCAGGCCCAGATGGCCTCGCCGTCGCGGTCATAGAGAACGATCCCTTCGCGCATCGAACAGCAGGCGACGGATTGAATATCGGCGGCAGAGAGCCCGGCGGCGTTGAGCGCCTGGCGAATACACTGGCAGGCCAGCTGCCAGTTGGTGGTAAGGTCGAACTCCATCGAGCCGGGGACGTTATCGACGCTCAGGTGTTTCCATTCGGCCTGGCCTACCGCCAGCTGGCGGCCATTAAGATCGAAAATGACCGCCCGAATGCTGCCGGTCCCGGCATCTAACGCTAACAGGTAACTCATGACATGCGCCTCGCTGTTGTCGCGCGGCGCCTGGCCGTCAGGAGGCCAGCGCGAGTACCGCGCGTGCTGTTGTCTCTTCCGTTACCAGGCCATTAATGCGCTTTCCAGTCAGAGCGGCATAAATCGCCTGCGCTTTTTCTTCTCCCCCGGCGACGCCGACGATGGTTGGCAGCTGCGCCAGCTCATCCAGGGTTACGCCGAGCAGTTCCCGATGGATCTCCAGTCCTTCTACCGGCCGGCCGTCGGCCTGCAGGAAATAACCTAAAATGTCGCCGACCGCGCCTTTGCGCGCGTACATCAGCTGTTCGCCCTCGCTGATATAGCCGGAGCGTAAAATCGTGGCGTCGCGCCGCTGATCGATGGCGCCAATGCCGACCACCGCCGCGTCCGCCGCCGTTGCCGCGAGGATCACGTCGCGCACGCTCGACTCACGGCGCAGGATCTCGGCGACCTCCGCTGAAGAGACCCGCAGCGGCGCCGGAATAATGCTGACGCTGCAGGCGGCATCAAGCTGGCCGATGCCGGTCATATAGGGGCCGACGCCGCCGGAGAGGGTCACCAGCCGCACCTGCTGCGAGCCGATAAAGCCGCTGAGATGCTGCAGGCAGCTCATGGTGGCCTCACCGAAGCCGACCGCCAGCAGCTGTCCCGGCTGCAGAATGCCCATCAGCGATTGCGCCGCGCCGATCCCCAACCGGGTATTCATCGGCGGGGTGTTGAGCGCCGGCAGCACGCGGGCAATCTTGAGGCCAAAGCGCTGCTGGAGTTCACTTTCCAGCGCCAGACAGCCCTCATAGCGCGAGTTGATCTGCACGCGGATCACCCCGGACTGGCGGCCTTTCTCCAGCAGACGGGAAATCTTCAGCCGCGGCAGCCCCAAACGCTCGCCGATGTCATTTTGCGTCAGGCCGTCGTGGTAGTAGCACCACGCCACCCGCGCCACCAGCTCTTCCTCGGCTAACGCCAGCCCGGCGTAGCGGTTCTCTTCCGTAATGCGTTTTTCGCTCATAAATTGAACTCTTATAAAAATTTAGATCATATGTTCGCTATTGCGCGGTCGGAAAGTGTGAGCCGACTGGCAAAACGGATCTTTCATCGCTGGCCCATTTTTTCCTGAGGATCTAAAGCGCCAAACTGTGATCTTCGCACGGTTGTAAATATAGTTCACCGTCTACGCTTTTGAACATTATTAAATTTAAAAATAATTTGTTCAATCGAGGCGCGATGATGAAGCCACTGCTTGAAGCTCGCCAGATTTGCAAACAGTTCTCCGGCGTTGCGGTGCTCAAGGGCATTGATTTCACGCTAGGCGCGGGCCAGGTGCATGCGCTGATGGGCGGCAACGGCGCGGGTAAATCGACGTTGATGAAGATCATCGCCGGCGTTGAAACGCCGGATAGCGGTGAACTGACGATCGGCGACCGCGCGTTTGCGCGTCTCAGCCCGGCGCTGGCGCACCAACTGGGCATCTATCTGGTGCCACAGGAGCCGATGCTGTTTCCCAACCTCAGCGTGCGCGAGAACATTCTCTTTCGTTTGCCGAAGCGGGCGGATACCGCCCCGCGGTTGCAGGAAAAACTGCGGCAGCTGAACTGCCAGATCAACCTCGATGCCAGCGCCAGCACGCTTGAAGTGGCCGATCAACAGATGGTCGAGATCCTGCGCGGGCTGATGCGCGAGGCCAAGATCCTGATCCTGGATGAGCCCACCGCCTCTTTAACGCCGGGTGAAACCGAGAGGCTCTTTAGCCAGATCCGCGCGTTACAGGCGCTGGACGTTGGGATCGTCTTTATCTCACACAAATTGCCCGAAATCTGCCAGCTTGCCAGCCATATTTCGGTGATGCGCGATGGCGCGGTGGTGCTGAGCGGCGAGACCGCGGCATACCGCGACGAGCAACTGATTAACGCGATGACGCCGGTCAGCCGCGACCATGCGCTGAGCGACACGCAAAAGCTGTGGCTGTCGCTACCGGGTAACCGCCGTACGCAACCGCAGGACTTTCCCGTGCTGCGGGTGGAGGATCTCACCGGAGAAGGTTTTATCGATCTCAATCTGGAGATCCGCGCCGGAGAGATCGTCGGTCTGGCCGGGCTGGTAGGATCCGGGCGCACCGAATTTGCCGAAACCCTATACGGCCTGCGTCCACCGCGCGCCGGGCGGATCTGGCTGGAGAACCGCGAGATTAGCCGCGACAGCACCCGCGCCAGGCTAGCCAGCGGGCTGGTCTATCTGCCGGAAGACCGCCAGGTCTCGGGGCTGTTTCTCGATGCGCCGGTGCGCTGGAACACGGTGATGTTCAATCAGCCGTCGTGGTGGCAGCAGGGGAAACGGGAGGCGGCGGTGGTTGAGCGCTATCACCGGGCGCTGGGGATCAAGCTGGCCGATGGCGATCAGCCGGTGCGCACTCTCTCTGGCGGCAACCAGCAGAAGGTGCTGCTGGCGCGCTGTCTGGAAGCTAATCCGTTGCTGCTGATTGTCGATGAGCCGACGCGCGGCGTGGATGTCTCCGCCCGCGCCGATATCTATCAACTGCTAAAAAGCGTTGCCGCGCAAAACGTGGCGGTGCTGATGATCTCCAGCGATCTGGATGAGTTCGTTGGCCTGGCCGACCGGGTGCTGGTGATGCATCAGGGCCGCTACAGCGGTGAGCTGGCGCGACAGGCGGTGACCGTCGATCGCATGATGACCCTGGCCTTCGGAGGGCAGGCATGAAAACGTTACTGAAGAATCGCGAACTGAGCGCCTTCTTTGCCATCGTGGCGCTCTTTGCCGTGCTGGTGGCGCTCAATCCAGCCTATTTCAGCCTGCAGACCCTGGCGATGATTTTCGCCAGCTCGCAGATCCTTTGCCTGCTGGCATTGGGCGCGACGCTGGTGATGCTGACCCGCAATATTGACGTGTCGGTAGGCTCCACCGTTGGGCTGTGCGCCATCGCCGTCGGCGTGGCGCTGAACAACGGTTACGGGCTGGCGACGGCTATCGCCTTTGCGCTGGCGATTGGCGCGCTGGCCGGGGCGTTTAACGGCCTGCTGGTAGTGGGACTGCGCATTCCGGCGATCGTCGCCACCCTCGGCACGCTGGGGTTGTATCGCGGGGTGATGCTGCTGTGGACCGGCGGGAAATGGATCGAGGGCTTGCCCGACAGCCTGAAGTCGCTCTCGGAGCCGGCGTTTATCGGCGTGTCGCCGCTGGGCTGGCTGGTGCTGGCGCTGCTGCTGGCGGGCGGCTGGCTGCTGTCGCGCACCGCCTTTGGTCGTGATTTTTACGCCGTCGGCGATAACCTCGCCGCCGCGCGCCAGTTGGGCGTGGCGGTCAATCGCACGCGGATGCTGGCCTTTACCCTCAACGGCATGCTGGCGGCCTGCGCCGGGATTGTCTTCGCCGCGCAGATTGGTTTTGTGCCTAATCAGACCGGCAGCGGGCTGGAGATGAAAGCCATCGCCGCCTGCGTACTGGGCGGGATCTCGCTGCTCGGCGGTACCGGCACGCTGCTCGGCGCGTTTCTCGGCGCCTTTTTCCTTACCCAAATCGACACCGTGCTGGTGCTGTTCCGCCTTCCCGCCTGGTGGAATGACTTTATCGCCGGCCTGGTGCTGCTCGGCGTGTTGGTGCTCGATGGCCGCCTGCGCCAGGCGCTGGCCCGCCATCAGCGGGCGCTAAAGTACAGCCGTTTCCAGCCCGGTAATAAAGGGGGCAAACAGGTTGCCCGCTTTCCCGAACGCAAAAGCAAAGAGGTGGCTTAAATGAAGCTGAAGCTTAACTGGGAAAGCGCGCTGCTGGCGTTGCTGATCGCGGAAATCCTGCTGTTCGGCGCCTTGAATCCGCGCATGCTGGATCTCAATATGCTGCTCTTTAGCACCAGCGACTTTATCTGCATCGGTATTGTCGCGCTGCCGCTGACGCTGGTGATCATCAGCGGCGGGATCGATATTTCGCTGGGCTCGACCATCGGCCTGTGCGCCATCGCCCTCGGAGTGATGACCCAGGCGGGCTGGCCGCTGTGGCTCGCGGTATCGCTGACGTTGCTGTTGGGGCTGCTGTGCGGGTTATTTAACGCCGCGCTGATCCACTACACCGGCATCAGCCCGCTGGTGATCACGCTTGGTACGCTATATCTGTATGGCGGCGGCGCGCTGCTGCTTTCCGGGATGGCCGGCGCGACCGGTTACGAGGGGATTGGCGGTTTTCCCGATAGCTTCACCGCCATCGCCAATTTAACCCTCGCCGGACTGCCGCTGCCGCTGGTGCTGTTCGCGATTATCACCTTTCTCTTCTGGCTGCTGGCCCATCGCGGGCGCTTTGGCCGCCATCTCTTTTTACTCGGGCAAAACCCGCGCGCCGCGCGCTATGCCGCGCTGTCGGTGAACGGCATCCCGTACGTGCTGTATGGCCTGGTGGGCGTCGCCTCGGCGGTCGCGGCGCTGGTGATGGTCTCCTATTTCGGCTCGGCGCGTTCGGATTTAGGCCGCGACCTGCTGATGCCGGCGCTGACCGCGGCGGTGCTCGGCGGGGCCAATATTTACGGCGGCTCGGGATCGATACTGGGTACCGCGCTGGCGGCATTGCTGGTGGGGTATCTGCAACAGGGTTTACAGATGGTCGGCATCCCCAACCAGGTGTCGAGCGCGCTGTCAGGGGCGCTGTTGGTTGTGGTGGTGATGGGGCGTTCGCTGAGCCTGCACCGTGAATGGGTGCGCGCGACCTGGCGGCGTCTTTTCTCGCATAGAACAATCGGAGCACAACAATGAAAACAAAACGTATCCTGCAGGTCAGCGCGCTGGCGCTGGCGATGAGCGTGGTTACCGCGCAAGCGGCGGACCGCATCGCCTTTATTCCTAAGCTGGTCGGCGTCGGCTTCTTTACCAGCGGCGGCAACGGCGCGAAAGAGGCGGGGAAAGCGCTGGGCGTTGATGTCACCTATGACGGCCCCACCGAGCCCAGCGTCTCCGGCCAGGTGCAGCTTATCAACAACTTCGTCAACCAGGGCTACAACGCGATTATCGTCTCCGCCGTTTCGCCGGACGGCCTGTGCCCGGCGCTGAAGCGGGCGATGCAGCGCGGGGTGAAAGTCCTGACCTGGGATTCCGATACCAAACCGGAGTGCCGCAGCATCTATATCAACCAGGGTACGCCGCAGCAGCTCGGCGGCCTGCTGGTGGAGATGGCGGAAAAGCAGGTCAGCAAACCTGCCGCCAAAGTCGCGTTTTTCTACTCCAGCCCGACGGTGACCGACCAGAACCAGTGGGTGAAGGAAGCCAAAGCCAAAATCGAAAAAGAGCATCCGCAGTGGCAAATCGTCACCACCCAGTTTGGCTATAACGATGCCACCAAATCGCTGCAAACCGCCGAGGGGATCTTAAAAGCGTATCCGGATCTCGACGCCATTATCGCGCCGGATGCCAATGCGTTGCCGGCGGCGGCGCAGGCGGCGGAGAACCTCAAGCGTCAGGGCGTGGCGATTGTCGGCTTTAGTACACCGAATGTGATGCGCCCGTACGTTGAGCGCGGCACGGTGAAAGCGTTCGGCCTGTGGGATGTGGTTCAGCAGGGCAAAATTGCGGTTAACGTCGCCGATCGATTGCTGAAAAAGGGCGATCTTAACGTAGGCGACAGCGTTGAGGTGAAAGATATCGGCTCGCTGAAGGTCGAACCGAATAGCGTGCAGGGCTACCAGTATGAGGCGAAGGGCAACGGTATCGTGCTGCTGCCGGAGCGCGTGGTGTTCAGCAAAGAGAACATCAACAACTACGACTTCTGACGGAGGAAAAGATGGCTGATTTAGACGATATCAAAGAGGGTAAGGACTTCGGCATCGACTGCCCGCAGCAGAATACGCTGTATACCCTGAAAGGCTGTGGTTCACTGGATTGGGGCATGCAGTCGCGGCTGGCGCGCATCTTTAATCCGCACAGCAACCGCACGGTGATGCTGGCTTTCGATCATGGCTACTTCCAGGGGCCAACCACCGGGCTGGAGCGTATCGACCTGTCGATTGCGCCGCTGTTTGCCGACACCGATGTGCTGATGTGCACCCGCGGCGTACTGCGCAGCCAGGTACCGGCGGCCACCAATAAGCCGGTGGTGCTCCGCGCCTCCGGCGGCAATTCGATTTTGAGCGAACTCTCCAACGAATGCGTGGCGGTGGCGATGGAAGACGCGCTGCGTCTCAACGTTTGCGCGGTGGCGGCGCAGGTCTATATCGGCAGCGAATACGAACATCAGTCGATCAATAACATCATCAAACTGGTGGATGCCGGCAATCGCTACGGTATGCCGGTCCTGGCGGTTACCGGCGTCGGCAAAGAGATGACCCGCGATGCGCGCTACTTCTCGCTGGCCAGCCGGATTGCCGCCGAAATGGGGGCGCAGTTTGTGAAGACCTATTTCGTTGAGGAAGGCTTTGAAAAAGTGACCGCCAGCTGTCCGGTGCCGATCGTGATTGCCGGCGGTAAAAAACTGCCGGAGCATGAGGCGCTGGAGATGTGCTGGCGGGCGATCGATCAGGGGGCGTCCGGGGTGGATATGGGGCGCAATATTTTCCAGTCCAGCGCCCCGCGCGCGATGCTGAAGGCGGTGAAAAAGGTGGTGCATGAGAATCTGAACGCGCGCGAAGCGTATCAGTTCTGGCAGGAAGAGAAACAGGGAGAGCTGAAATGAATGTGACGCTGGTGGAGATCAATATTAAACCCGAGCGGGTGGATGAGTTTCTTGAGGTGTTTCGCGCCAACCACGAAGGCGCGCTGCAGGAGCCGGGCAACCTGCGCTTTGATGTCCTGCAGGATCCCGAGGTGAAAACCCGCTTTTTTATCTACGAAGCCTATAAAGACGATGAGGCGGTGCTGGCGCATAAGAAGACGCCGCACTATTTAGCCTGCGTCGAAAAGCTGGAGGAGATGATGTCGCAGCCGCGTCAGAAACGCAGCTTTATCGGCCTGTTGCCGCAGGTATGAGGATTTTCCTTCCCCCTCTCCCTGTGGGAGAGGGGGAAGGGCACTTATTACGCTTCTTCAACCGAGACGCGCAGGGCCGCCAGCGCCTTACGCGCCGCTTTCAGCACCTGCTCACACTGCTCCAGGGTGAGGGTCAGCGGCGGTTCAACGCGGATCGTCTTGGCGTTGTTTAACGTCCCGGCGACCAGCACCCGCTGTCTGAACATCTCGCTGGCAAAGTCGTAGCCAATCTCGTTATCGACAAACTCGATGGCCATCAGCATGCCTTTCCCGCGCACTTCATTCACCAGGTCCGGATACTCCTGCGCCAGCAGGCGGAACCCGTCCAGCAGCATATCGCCTTTCTGCGCCGCCTGCGCCGGCAGGTTTTGCGTCAACAGCACGTTGATCGTCGCCAGCGCCGCCGCACAGGCCAACGGGTTGCCGCCGAAGGTGGTGGTGTGCAGGAACGGGTTGTCGAACAGCACCGAGAAGACCTCTTCCGTCGCCACCGTCGCGCCGATCGGCATCACACCGCCGCCGAGCGCTTTCGCCAGACACAGAATATCGGGCTGAACGTTCTCATGCTCGCAGGCGAACATCTTGCCGGTGCGGCCCATGCCGGTCTGCACTTCGTCGAGGATCAGCAGGGCGCCAAACTCATCGCACAGCTTACGCACCGCCGGCAAATACCCCTGCGGCGGGAGGATCACGCCCCCTTCGCCCTGAATCGGCTCGAGGATCACCGCCGCGACGTCGTCGCCGGTTTTCTTGCACTCGCTCAGCATGGTGCGCATGGCGTTGATATCGCCGAACGGCACGTGGCGGAAGCCCGGCAGCAGCGGCATAAAGGGTTTGCGGAAGGTCGACTTGGCGGTGGCCGACAGCGCGCCCAGCGATTTACCGTGGAAGGCGCCGCTGGTGGCGATGAAGGTAAATTTACCGCGCGGCGACTGATAGGCTTTCGCCAGCTTGATGGCCGCCTCTACCGATTCGGTACCGCTGTTGCAGAAGAAACTGTACTTTAGTTTGCCGGGCGTTAAGGCTGCCAGGGTTTTCGCCAGCATCGCGCGTAGCGGATCCAGCAGTTCCTGACTGTGAAGCGGTTGTTTCGCGAGTTGATTCTCGACGGCGGATACCACAACTGGATTACGGTGCCCTACATTGAAGATGCCAAACCCACCAAGGCAGTCGATAAATTCCTGTCCCTGGGTGTCGACAAGCGTATTTAACCCTCCCGCTTGCCACTCTACGGCTCCGTAATCCCCGCCGGCTGTGACCGATTTTCGATACTCTAAAAACCCCGGATTCACATGCTCTTTAAAGTATTCCCTGACCTCCTGGTTAAGTGCTTTCATTTCCTCATGATCAAGCGTGCGCTTTTCAATGAGATTCAGTGCGTGTGCGCTGCAGGCCAGAGCCGATGCGCTGGAAGGTAACCTGTTCAAAATGTGCTCCTGGGGCGGACGTATCACACGATACTGGATTAAGTATTGCAGGGATTACGCCAGTTCGGCAGAAGCGGTGAAAATCGGGATAAATGCAAGGTAAAAGACGAAATGTGTAAAATTTAATCTCATTGCGCCACTATTGGCATGTTTTATTCCTGAGCTGACAAGATTTTCTGCCTGGCAGCAATGGACGGGGCGATCCGCCGTGGTGCGGGCTGCCCCAGCGCGGGGCAGCCGGTGGTGAAAAAAGAGGCTTAGTCGAGCTGAGAGATCTCCATCGCCGCCCGGTCGATAATGCCGATGATCTGCTTGAGCTGGGCGGCACTGCTGGCCTGCTGGTTCACTTTCAGGTCGAGCACCGCTTTGAAGTTTTCCAGCGCGCGCTTCATCTGCGGATCCCGGCGCAGCTCGCAGCCGACCATCCGCGCCTGGAGACGCTCCTGGATATGGGCCAGGTGCTCCTGGTTCTCGGCGTGCAGCTGTTTTCCTTCCTCGCTGATAACGATTTTTTTACGTCCGTTGTCATCTTCCACGCTGATAAGGCCCTGGTCCTGGAGCAGATCCAGCGTCGGGTAGATCACCCCCGGGCTGGGGCTGTAGTTCCCCTGGGTAAGCGTTTCGATCTCTTTGATCAGCTCATAGCCATGGCTGGCGTTGCGGCTGAGGATATCCAGAATGATCAGCCGCAGTTCACCGTGGCCAAAGAAACGCTGGCGACGTCCGCCGCCGCGGCGGCCATGGTCGCCGTGTTCGCTGGGGTCACCGTGGCGCCCGCGTGGCCCACGCCCCTCTTCATGATGATGTCGCATGGTTACCTCCTGCTGTTTTTGATATATCTAATTTATATCTAAAAAATGAATTTTCGCAATGCTGGTTGCTATTTATTTTTTAATATATTGATATATATGTAATTATTTTCTGGTTGTGGATTTTGATGCGGTTTGTTTTGACTATATCAAAAAAAGACTTGCATTCTTTTTAGTTGGCAATCATTATCATTTGCATCAAGTTTAGATATATCTATTTACCGTTCACGAAGGCAATCGATGATGACAAAAACCAAAGCAGACAAGTACCCGCAGCGTGTCCGCAATGAGCTGCGTTTCCGTGAGCTGACGGTGCTGCGCGTGGAGCGCGCAGGCGCGGCGTTCCAGCGTATCGTGCTGGGAGGCGAGGCGCTGGAAGGCTTCGCTTCTCACGGCTTTGACGACCATACCAAGCTTTTTTTCCCCGAGCCGGGCGCGGCATTTACCCCGCCGCAGGTGACCGAGGAGGGGATTGACTGGGGCGAGGGCGTGCGGCCTGCCACCCGTGACTATACGCCGCTGTACGATGCCGAACGTCACGAGCTGGCTTACGATTTCTATATCCACGATGGCGGTATTGCCAGCCGCTGGGCGCTGGAAGCAAAAGTGGGCGATAAGCTGGTGATCGGCGGCCCGCGCGGCTCGCTGGTGGTGCCGGAAGATTATGCCTGGCAGCTGTATGTTTGCGATGAGTCCGGCATGCCGGCGCTGCGCCGTCGTCTGCTGGGGTTACGCCAGCTGCCGGCAAGGCCGCAGGTGACGGCCATCGTTACTATCGCCGATGCGTCGTATAAAGATTATCTGGCGGATCTCGACGGCTTTAACATCGAGTGGGTGGTGGGCCACAACCCGGCCTTCGTCGCCGAGCGTCTGGCCCAGGTGAAGGTGCCGGCGGAGGATTATTTCATCTGGCTGACCGGCGAAGGCGCGGTGGTGAAATCGCTGCTGGCGCGCTTTGAAGACGAGAGTATCGATCAGCAGCTGGTGCGTTCCCAGGCGTACTGGCACAGCAAGTAAAAAGCCATCGTGGTAAAACCCGGATAGCGGCTTGCGCCTTATCCGGGCTACGGTTGGCGCCGTTTTTTGTCGGGTGGCGGCTTACGCCTTACCCGACCTTCTCTTCGGCGGTGTGACGTCGCCCCAGTAAAACCCGGATAGCGGCTTGCGTACGGTTGGCGCCGATTTGTAGCCCCGGTAAGCGCAGCGCCACCGGGGAAGGCTTATCGTTCCGCCAGGGCCTTAAACACCATCGCTACCGCATGGGCGCCGGGGTCCATGTTGCCGAGCAGGCTATCGCTATTGAGATAGGACGCGCGTCCGGCGCCAGCTTTGCCCGACTGGCAGGTGCGATCCGCCCCGGCCTGCGCCGCGGCAAAAGCGGCCTGCAGGTTCTCCGGTTCGGCCAGCAGCGCCGCCAGCGCCGGCTGCAGAGCGTCGATCATCGTCCGGTCTCCCTCATCGGCGCCGCCGTAAAACTTCATCTGTTCCAGACCGGCGTTCAGCGCCTCGGCCACGCTGGCGCCTTGTCCCAGCTTCTGCCCGGCAGCGGTGAAGAAGATAGACATCAATACCCCGCTGGAGCCGCCCATCACCACCGTCAGACGTTCGCCGATCAGCGCGAAGAGCGTTGGCAGATCGTTTAGCGGCAGCTGCTGGCGCTGCAGCAGGTCGGCAATCTCACGCGCCCCGGCGGCGAAGGTGGAGCCGGTATCCCCATCGCCCACTTTGGCGTCCAGCGCGTTGAGATGGGCTTCAAGGCCGGAGAGGGCGCCGGTCACCTGCGCGACGTAATCGCCCACCTGCGGGTTGGTTGAGGGCGTAAAGTCGACGCGCGCGCTGGCGAGAGTGGACGGCATGATGTTAACTGCCCGCGGCTGCACCGGCTTCTGCCAGCCGGCGGTTTCCACGTCCGACAGCAGCGCTTTTTCAATACCCTCCTCCAGCACGATGGCGCTCAGCGAGAAGCCTTTCATATCCAGCGCCGTCACCAGCGAGGCCGGACCTATTAACCAGTCAACGCGCGCCTGCAGCGGGGTGTTGGCCAGCTCGCGGGTCAGGATCGCCATCTCAGCCTCCGACACGCCGCCGAGGTTATTAAGCATCACTGCCAGGCGGCCGGTTTCCGGCAGGGCGGCAGTCAGTTTTTCCACCATCAGGTTGACGATTTCCGCACTGTTTTGCGTGGCGATCGTCGAGGCGCCCGGCTCACCGTGGATGCCCATTCCCAGCTCGGCGTGACCGGCCTGATGGCGCGGCGCGCTGTCGGCTTCCTGCGGCAGGTGGCAGCTGGCCAGCGCCACCCCGATGCTGGCGGTATGGCTGGCGGCGTATTGCGCTTCACGCAGGACGGTGGCGAGGTTGAAGCCGCGCTCGGCGAAATAGCCCGCCACTTTATGCACCAGAATGGTCCCGGCGATGCCGCGCGGATGCTTGTTATCCGGCAGCGAAATGTCGTCGCCGACGATCAGCATCTCCACGTTGTAGCCGAGACGGCGCGCTTTCTCCGCCGCCAGGCCGAAGTTAAGCCGATCGCCGGTGTAGTTTTTGACGATCAGCAGGCAGCCCGCCTCGCCGGTCACCGCCTGAATGGCGGTAAGCACCGCGTCGACGCTCGGCGAGGCGAACAGATCGCCGCAGACCGCGGCGGTCAGCATGCCTTTACCAATAAAGCCGACGTGCGCCGGTTCATGGCCGGCGCCGCCGCCGGAGATCACCGCCACGTTGTTTTTATTCAGATCGCGACGGACCACCACCCGGATCGCCGGGTCGCTCTCCAGACGGGCGAGGTTATTCCACGGGCTGGCGATAATGGTACCCTCAATCACATCGTTGACGAGGCTGGCGCGCTGGTTAAAAAAGAATTGAGACATAGTGGTTCCTGAAGAGTAAGCGAAAACTCACCCTCCGGAGGCAGGCCTCCGGAGCGGTAACGGTCAACGTGAATTTTAGTCACGGATAAGGCGTTGGTTACGCATATCGAGCGCGATGGCTTCGCCAGGCTGAATATCCTTCAGCGCCTCGCCCTGCTGGCACAGCCACACGATCCCCGCGGCGCGGGCGATAATCGCGCCGTGAGCCTGTTCGCTGCCATCGCGCAGGCACAGGCCTTTAATGAGGCTGGCATCCAGTTGTAAGACGGTTGAGGGATAAATGTTGTCGGCAATAATAATTGTTGGCTCGCCGGGCGTCGGCAGCGTCTCCTGAATACCCTGCAGATGGCGCAGGGTGCGCTGCAGAATATCTTCGATATCGATATAGCGCGCCTGCAGGTAGGGGTCATCCAGCTGGCGATACTGCTGGCTGAGCTCCATTAGCACCTGATGCCACGCCCATTCCGCCGAGCATTGTTCGGTGAGCAGACGATCGTTGGCGGCATCAAACAGATCGTCATCGTCGAGCAGGGTGTGGTGCCCGGCGAAGATCGCCGCGATATCGGCGTTAAATTTATTTTCCGCCAGCTCGGTCAGGGCGATAAGATCCGCCAGCGTCTGGTCGATGGCCTGGCGCAGGCGCTGCTGCTCGCGGGCGGCATCGGCGGCAGCCGGGCGGAGCGGCTGGATCAGGGCCAGCGGATAGCGCAGGGCTGCGCCTTCGACGCGCTCGGGCGTTGCCGGAGCCGCTGCCGGTTGCCCCGCAGGCGATTCACCGAAGTTATCGGCGGCCAGCGTCTGAAACGCCGCCAGCGCCGCGTCGGCATCCGGACCGCGGGCCAGCAGGCGCAGCTTATCGTTGCGGCGGACCTGCAATAGCGCGATTTGGTTGAGGCTGTCCGGTTTGACGCACTTCCCGTTTTTCTCCAGCAGCAGATCGGCGTTAAAACCCGCCAGCGCGGCGACCAGCTTCGACGCTGGACGCACGTGCAGGCCGTTGTGGTTGTTAATAATAACTGAAACCGATTTTGTGTCGCCATCGTCGGCAAGCGTCGGCGCCGGCGCGGCGTCAGAAGTTGGCGAAGGTAAACCCAGCTGAACCCGCTTGGCCTCCAGGGCGCTCATGGCGTCGGCGATCACCTTGTCGATCCCGGCGCCGGAGGCAGCGCTGACGGTGGCCGCCAGCGTCCCTTCCACCAGCGGCGCGGCGCACAGCCGCACCTTCGCGGCAATCGTCGGATCGAGCAGATCGAGGGCGGTTTCGGCGCTGAGCAACGCGCTGCCGATATCCATCATCACCAGCACGTGATCGGTATCGGCGACAGATTCGATCGCCTCCATGACTTTAAGCGGATCGGTGCCGATCGGGCTGTCGGGATCGTCGATCCCGGCGGCGATCGCCAGTTTGCAGCCATCGTTCATTAACATCTGCCGGGCCAGTTCTCCGACACCTTCGCCCAGCCGGGCGCTATGAGAAACAATAACCAGGTTTACCATCGCGATTTCCTTACTCTTTGGCGGCGGCGGCCAGCATCTGAACCATAAATAGCACCGAGGTTGCGCCGGGATCCTGATGTCCGATGCTGCGCTCGCCGAGATAGCTGGCGCGGCCTTTACGCGCCTGCATGGTGATGGTGGCGTGGGCCGCACGCTCGGCCACTTCGCAGGCGGCATCCAGCGCGGCGGCGATCGACAGGTGCTGCTCGCTGGACTGGCGCAGGGAGTCCGCCACCGGCAGCCAGACGTCGCACATGGTTTTATCCCCTGGCTCCGCTTTGCCGCGGTTGACCACCCCGTCCGCGCCTTCGCGGATCATCAGGTACAGTTCGTCGAGGGTCAGGCTCTGGTGGGCCTGAGTGACCTGCGCGGCGCGAATAAAGAAGGTGCCGAACAGCGGGCCGCTGGCGCCGCCGACGTTGGAGAGCAGCGTCATGCCGGTATTTTTCAGGATAAAGCCAATATCTTTATCGGCGATCGACGGCAGCTTTTCGACCACTTTACTAAAGCCGCGGTGCATATTGAGACCGTGGTCGGCGTCGCCGATCTCTTTATCGAGGCCGGTGAGAAAATCGCTCTCTTTGGTGAAAATGTCGCCGCAGCGGTATAGCCAGTCGACGATTTGCGTTCTGTTCAGTGACATGTCGTGCTCCTTAGTTTCCCCAGTTCAGCGCCGGGGTATGAACCGGGGCGTCCCATAGCGCCAGCGTCTCATCATCCACTTTCAGCAGGGTGATGGAGAAGCCCGACATATCCAGCGAGGTGCAGTAGCTGCCGATGAGGTTGCGTTCGATGATGATGCCAGACGCTTCGCAGCGCTGGGCGAGACGGTGATACACGCCGTACAGTTCGGACAGCGGGGTGGCACCGAGGTTATTGACCAGCGCGATGACCCGGTCGCCGTTTTGCAGCGCGGTTTTGCTCTGCTTCACTTCCTGCCACGCGCCCTTGACGGTATCCCACTGGCGCAGCGTGCGGCTGTAGGCGCCATTCTCCAGCAGGGTATCGAACATCTCATCGACGGTTTGGTCCAGCGAGCTGAAGTGGCGGCGGTCGATGCCCGGCTCGCCGTGAATGCCGACGCCGAACTCCATCTCGTCATCTTTCAGCGTAAAGGAGGGCTGCCCGGCGGCCGGTACGGTGCAGGCGCCGAGAGCGATACCAATCGAGTGGCCGAGATTGTTCAGGCGGCGGCCCAGTTCAGCGCAGGCTTCCAGCGAGTCACCGCGCTCGGCGGCGGCGCCGACCAGTTTTTCGATCAACACGGTATTGGCGACGCCGCGGCGACCAGCGGTATAGAGACTGTCTTTCACCGCCACGTCGTCGTCGACCACCACGGTGGTGACTTTAATGCCGCTCTCATGCAGCAGCTCGGTGGCGGTTTCGAAGTTCAGGATGTCGCCGGTGTAGTTTTTGATAATCAGCAGAACGCCTTCGCCGCCGTCAATTTGCATCGCGCATTCGAACATTTTGTCCGGCGTCGGCGAGGTGAAAATTTCCCCCGGGCAGGCGCCAGAGAGCATGCCCTGGCCGATATAGCCGCAGTGCATCGGCTCATGTCCGCTGCCGCCGCCGGAGAGCAAGGCCACCTTGCCGGCCACCGGCGCGTCGGTGCGGGTCACATATAGCGGGTCCTGATGCAGGGTCAGCTGCGGATGGGCTTTAGCCAGCCCCTGTAATTGTTCATTCAGTACATCTTCAACACGGTTAATCAGCTTTTTCATTATTCAGTGCTCCGTTGGAGAAGGTTCGATGCGGCCTCTCTGCTGGCGGAGGCGGTCATCGCGTAGGGGTATCGTCTGACGGTGGAGCGTGCCTGGCGATATGATGATTCTGGCTGAGCGGACGAAAAAAAGAATGCCCCGACGATCGGGTTTCATTACGAAACATTGCTTCCTGATTTTGTTTCTTTATGGAACGTTTTTGCCGAGGATACGGTGAAAATGCGAGCTGGCGCGCTTTTTTTCTTCTGTCATAAGCGGCGGTCAGGATGGCTGGCGAAGCGGGTGGGAAAAAATTTTTGCTGATTTTCTGCCGGCTGCGGGAGAAAAAAAGGCCGAAAAGGGGGGATGGTAAGGGCATTATGCGGCAGATGAGCGGATCGGGATCGCAATCCTGACAGAGAACAGGGTTTTTTGTTCCAATATGGAACGTAAAAATTTAAGCTGTGTTTCATATCAGAACAAAAAGGCGAAAGATTTTTTTGTTCCCTGCCGGCCCTACAGTGATCGCACTGCTCCGGTACCGTTCCGTTCAGGCCGCGTTTTCCGGCCGGCGCGGATAACGCCAGGGCTCTTCATGTCTACATGCGCACTTATTTGAGGGTGAAAGGAATGCTAAAAGTTATTCAATCTCCAGCCAAATATCTTCAGGGTCCTGATGCTGCTGTCCTGTTCGGTCAATACGCCAAAAACCTGGCGGAGAGCTTCTTCGTCATCGCCGACGATTTCGTGATGAAGCTGGCGGGAGAGAAAGTGGTGAATGGCCTGCAGAGCCACGATATTCGCTGCCATGCGGAACGGTTTAACGGTGAATGCAGCCATGTGGAAATTAACCGTCTGATGGCGATTTTGCAAAAACAGGGCTGCCGCGGCGTGGTTGGCATCGGCGGCGGTAAAACCCTCGATACCGCGAAGGCGATCGGTTACTACCAGAAGCTGCCGGTGGTGGTGATCCCGACCATCGCCTCGACCGATGCGCCAACCAGCGCGCTGTCGGTGATCTACACCGAAGCGGGCGAGTTTGAAGAGTATCTGATCTATCCGAAAAACCCGGATATGGTGGTGATGGACACGGCGATTATCGCCAAAGCGCCGGTACGCCTGCTGGTCTCCGGCATGGGCGATGCGCTCTCCACCTGGTTCGAGGCCAAGGCCTGCTACGATGCGCGCGCCACCAGCATGGCCGGGGGGCAGTCCACCGAGGCGGCGCTGAGCCTCGCCCGCCTGTGCTATGATACGCTGCTGGCGGAGGGCGAAAAGGCCCGTCTGGCGGCACAGGCCGGGGTGGTGACCGAAGCGCTGGAGCGCATCATCGAGGCGAACACCTACCTCAGCGGCATTGGCTTTGAAAGCAGTGGCCTGGCCGCCGCCCACGCGATCCACAACGGTTTCACCATTCTGGAAGAGTGCCACCATCTGTATCACGGTGAGAAAGTGGCCTTCGGTACCCTGGCGCAGCTGGTGCTGCAGAACAGCCCGCTGGACGAAATTGAAACGGTGCTGGGCTTCTGCCAGCGCGTCGGCCTGCCGGTGACCCTCGCGCAGATGGGCGTCAAAGAGGGGATCGACGCGAAAATCGCCGCGGTGGCGAAAGCCACCTGCGCGGAAGGGGAGACCATCCACAATATGCCGTTCGCGGTGACCCCGGAGAGTGTGCACGCCGCTATCCTCACCGCCGATCTGTTAGGCCAGCAGTGGCTGGCGCGTTAATTCGCGGTGGCTAAACCGCTGGCGCCGGTCGGCGGTTTTTCTTTCTCCCCTCTGGCAGTGGCTGCCGGAGGGGTTCTCTATGGTAAAACGCGGAAAACAGTATGACTGTTCAGACTCAGGATACCGGGAAGGCGGTCTCTGCCGTCATCGCCCAGTCATGGCATCGCTGCAGCAAGTTTATGCAGCGTGAAACCTGGCAAACGCCGCACCAGGCCCAGGGCCTGACCTTTGACTCGATCTGTCGGCGTAAAACCGCGCTGCTGACCATCGGTCAGGCGGCGCTGGAGGACGCCTGGGAGTTTATGGACGGTCGCCCCTGCGCGCTGTTTATTCTTGATGAGACCGCCTGCATCCTGAGCCGCTGCGGCGAACCGCAAACGCTGGCCCAGCTGGCTGACCTGGGGTTTCGCGACGGCAGCTACTGTGCGGAGAGCATTATCGGCACCTGCGCGCTGTCGCTGGCCGCGATGCAGGGGCAGCCGATCAACACCGCCGGCGATCGGCATTTTAAGCAGGCCCTGCAGCCATGGAGCTTTTGTTCGACGCCGGTGTTTGATAATCACGGGCGGCTGTTCGGCTCTATCTCGCTTTGCTGTCTGGTGGAGCACCAGTCCAGCGCCGACCTTTCCCTGACGCTGGCCATCGCCCGCGAGGTGGGCAATTCACTGCTCACCGACAGCCTGCTGGCGGAGTCCAACCGCCACCTCAATCAGATGTACGGCCTGCTGGAGAGCATGGACGATGGGGTGATGGCGTGGAACGAGCAGGGCGTCCTGCAGTTTCTCAATGTTCAGGCGGCGAGACTGCTGCATCTTGATGCCCAGGCCAGCCAGGGGAAAAATATCGCCGATCTGGTGACCCTCCCGGCGCTGCTGCGCCGCGCCATCAAACACGCCCGCGGCCTGAATCACGTCGAAGTCACCTTTGAAAGCCAGCATCAGTTTGTCGACGCGGTGATCACCTTAAAACCGATTGTCGAGGCGCAAGGCAACAGCTTTATCCTGCTCCTGCACCCGGTGGAGCAGATGCGGCAGCTGATGACCAGCCAGCTCGGTAAAGTCAGCCACACCTTTGAGCAGATGTCTGCTGACGATCCGGAAACCCGGCGCCTGATCCACTTTGGCCGCCAGGCGGCGCGCGGCGGCTTCCCGGTGCTGCTGTGCGGCGAAGAGGGGGTCGGGAAAGAGCTGCTGAGCCAGGCCATCCACAATGAAAGCGAGCGGGCGGGCGGCCCCTACATCGCCGTCAACTGCCAGCTGTATGCCGACAGCGTGTTGGGCCAGGACTTTATGGGCAGCGCCCCCACTGATGATGAGAATGGCCGCCTGAGCCGGCTTGAGCTGGCCAACGGCGGCACCCTGTTTCTGGAAAAGATTGAGTATCTGGCGCCGGAGCTGCAGTCGGCTCTGCTGCAGGTCATTAAGCAGGGAGTGCTCACCCGCCTTGACGCCCGGCGCCTGATCCCGGTGGATGTGAAGGTGATCGCCACCACCACCGTCGATCTGGCCAACCTGGTGGAGCAGAACCGCTTTAGCCGCCAGCTGTACTATGCGCTGCACTCGTTCGAGATCGTCATCCCGCCGCTGCGCGCCCGACGCAACAGCATTCCGTCGCTGGTGCATAACCGCCTGAAAAGCCTGGAGAAGCGTTTCTCTTCGCGACTGAAAGTGGACGATGACGCGCTGGCGCAGCTGGTGGCCTACTCGTGGCCGGGGAATGATTTTGAGCTCAACAGCGTCATTGAGAATATCGCCATCAGCAGCGACAACGGCCACATTCGCCTGAGTAATCTGCCGGAATATCTCTTTTCCGAGCGGCCGGGCGGGGATAGCGCGTCATCGCTGCTGCCGGCCAGCCTGACCTTTAGCGCCATCGAAAAGGAAGCTATTATTCACGCCGCCCGGGTAACCAGCGGGCGGGTGCAGGAGATGTCGCAGCTGCTCAATATCGGCCGCACCACCCTGTGGCGCAAAATGAAGCAGTACGATATTGACGCCAGCCAGTTCAAGCGCAAGCATCAGGCCTAGTCTCCTCGATACGCGCCATGGAGAACAGGGTATCCGACAGGCGATTGCTGTAGCGTAGCGGTATCGTTAAGTGAGACGGGGCCCGCCGCGTCACGGCGGGTAACGAGGTTAACTTTCCCCGGCGGGACGCCGGGGAGCAGGGTTATTTTTTGATGACCGTGCTGAGATCGCCAAGTTTAGCGGCGGGGTTCTTGTGGCACTGCTGCAACATTTTTGGTACCGAGACGGTTTCGACTTCATGCCAGTCGACATAGTCGCCGCCGCTGAAGTCGGTGTTGCGATTCACGACCCAGAAGGCCACGGGGGTCATGCTTTTCGGGTTCATATCCATAAACTCCTGACAGGTCATATTCTGCGGTGTGGTTTCCTGAACCGCGAACGCCGGGCTGGTCATCAGACAGAATGTGGTGGCCGCCGCGGTCAACACGAGTGCTTTAGGTAAATTCATTTTCTTCTCCAGTGATAAAATACGGCTTAAGCCTGGGCGTGCTTCATCTTATTGCGCAGGACCAGAAAGCCGATGGCGCTAAATATCATTTCAACGCCGATAAATGCGGTGATAAATAACCAGCTTTGCTGCGGATTCATGGCCAGCCACAGACAGGCGATAAGTAAATCCAGCAGGCCAATAAAAATATTCCAGCCAGCGCCGCTTTGTTTTCGGGTTTTACATCCGCTGACGATGCGGGAAATACCGCCGAGAACAAATAAAAAGCCAAATAAAATGGCCAGACTGCTCATACCGTTGAGGGGATTGACGACAAAGCTCAGGCCGAGCACGATCCAGGCGATGGCGAAGATCAGCGCCACCAGGCGTGATTTCCAGTGCTGCTGGCGGAAGACAATCAAGCTGTACAGTGAATAGAAGCCACAGATCATCAACAACATGCCGGTTACCACGGCGAGATACCAACCGGCGACCAACGGCCAGGCCAGGCAACAGGCCCCGCAGATAAACAGCAGGGCGGCCATCATGCCGGCATGCCGTTTATATCGTAAGAAGATGCGTGGACTAAACGCATTTAAAGTGTAATGGCTAAACATAAACATAATTGCTCCGCAGATCCCGGTAGGCGGCCTGGCGCTGAAATAAACGTATGGTTTATTCCGCGGGCCAAAAAAAATATCTGAGAAAAATAGTAGGCCGCGGTATCGCCAGGCGTAAATAAGAGCGCCGAGGTCACTTTATACGCCTGGTCTGACAGCTGTCAGACCAGGCCCGCAATATCGCTTCCGGGCTCTTATTCTCAATAACCACGATATTTTTTAAGCTGGCTGCGTTTGGTGATGCTTACCGATTTTAATCAGGAGTTAACAATGAAAAAAGTCATTCTGGCTAGCCTGCTGGCAACCATGATGGGTACCTCTCCGGTGTGGGCGGCAGACAGCGCGACGGCAGCGCCAACCGCGGCAGCCACGGCGCAGGTACAGAAAGAAGCTGCCGATGTGCTGCAGGTGGCGGTGCAGGGCGCGAACGCGATGCGCGACGTCCAGTTCGCCCGTCTGGCGCTGTTCCACGGCCAGCCGGAGAGCGCCAAAAAACTGACAGACGACGCCGCCGCGCTGCTGGCCGCCGATGACGCCAGCTGGGCGAAGTTCGTGAAAACTGACGCCACAGCAAAAATGATCGCCGATCGCTATGTGGTGATCAACGCGACCGTCGCCCTGTCTGAAGACTACGTGGCCACACCGGAAAAAGAGAGTGCCATTAAATCTGCCAACGAAAAGCTGGCGAAAGGTGACCAGAAAGGGGCTATCGATACCCTGCGTCTGGCCGGCATCGGCGTGATCGAGAACCAGTATCTGATGCCGCTCAACCAGACCCGTAAAGCGGTGGCGCAGGCGCAAAAGCTGCTGAAAGCCGGGAAGTATTACGAAGCGAATCTGGTGCTGAAGGGCGCTGAAGAGGGCATTGTGGTGGATAGCGAGATGCTGGTGGCAGGCAACTGATCCTCGTTCCACCCTGATAGAGCGCAGAGGAAGAAACTGACATGGATGTCCCCTTAACGCTCGGGCAGGCGGACTGCCCGAGCGGAACGGCTAGCGGCCGATCAGGGCGTTGATTTCGCCGTCGATCTCGCGCATGACGCCGGTGATGTGCTGTACCACCTCCAGACAGCTTGCCGGCGTCAGCGAATCAGGTCGCTTAGCCTCAAAAGGGGCGCACAATTGTTGTAGCGCAGTAATCCCCAGAATTTGTGCTGAACCGTGCAGACGGTGCAGCGCTCGCAGAAAGGTCTGCGGTTCATGCCGGGCGATAGCCTGTCCGGCGGCCTGCAAATCTGTGGCCGACGCATCGCGGAACGTCTCCAGTATTTCAGTCATCAGCGCCTGGTCTCCCCCCGTATTTTCGGTCAGCACGTTGAGCTTCAGGTGCCGGGTGACGTTAGGTGATGCGCGGCCCTCCGCTAAACGGCTGAGCTCATGGCTCAGCGTCTGAACCGACACCGGCTTAAACAGACACATATTCATGCCGCTGGCCAGACACGCCTCCCGTGACTGCGGCAGCGCGCTGGCGGTCACGCCCCAAATGACCAGGCCCGGATAGCGACGGCGTAACGAGGCCGCCAGCGCCAGACCATCTTTCCTGGGCATATTGAGGTCCGTGATCAGCAGATCGTAATGTTTGCTGGCGAGCTTATTCTCCGCCTCTTCACCGTCGCAGGCTTCATCGACGCTATAGCCGATGGTGCTGAGCTGGCGTTTAAGCAGCAGCCGGTTGGTGGGGTGGTCGTCCGCTATCAATATCGCCAGCCCGGGCAGGGCCTGCGGCCTGGTGGGCAATGCCTGCGGCGCATGAAGCGCGCAGTGACTCGCCTTGACCGGCAGGGTGATGGTGAAAGTTGTCCCCACCCCCGGGTGACTGACCATCTCCAGTCGACCCTGCATCAGCGCAACCAGCTCTTTGCAAATGACCAGCCCCAGTCCGGAGCCGGTCTGCTGGCGCCCCTGGCGCGCCTGAGCATAGCGGTGGAAGAGAGTAGCCTGCTCTGCTTCACTGATCCCGCAGCCGCTGTCGCTGACGATGAGCGTCAGCTCCCCCTGCGTCTCATCCGCTTGCACCAGCCGGCAACTGACCTGAATCGCACCCTCGGCGGTAAACTTCAGCGCATTGCCGATGAGATTATTGAGGATTTGCCGTAGCGCCTGCGGGTCGAGCCACAGCATGATCCCTTCCTGCAGCGCGTTATGGTGGTGCAGAACGATGCCCTTTTGCTGCGCCAGCGCGTCGAAGGTGTGGCATTGCTGCGACACTAACTGTGCGACATCGCTCCACTGCGGGGTGATCTGGTATTTTCCCGACTCAATCTTGTCGATATCGAGAATATTACCGATCAGCCCCAGCAGAGTTTGCGCCGTCGATCCCGCCAGCTCGATCGCCTCTTTACGCTGGCCGCCGTTCAGCTCCGGTTTCGCCAGCAGCTCCAGAAAGCCGACGATGGCGCTCACCGGCGTGCGCAGCTCGTGGCTCATGCTGGCCAGAAAGCGACTCTTTGCTTTTGTCGCCTGAATCGCTTTGTCTTTTTCGCGCTCCAGCGCACAGGAGAGCGCCTCCTTCTGCGCCAGCTCGTCCTCCAGCCGCTGTTGGGAGTCTTTGCGTTTGCGCACTTCCCGGCACAGGGAGAGTCCCCAGCCGAGACTGATGGCGATCAGCACCAGCGCAAAGGCGATCAGCTGGTAAAACTGGCGGCTGTACTGGCTCCAGTTCTCTATTTGCTGGCTGGATATTTTCGACCACTTCTCGGTCATCTGCAGAATATCCCGTGGTGGAATCGCCTGCAGCGCTTTGCCAAGAATGGCGGCCAGCACCGGTTCATCGCGCGGGATGGCCAGCCGAATGGCGGCGACCGGGAGTCCGTCGATGCGGGTGTAGTGCAGGCCCTGCGGATAGTAGTGATCGATCATATAGCGGGCGGAGAGTTCCGAGGCCACGGCGGCATCCACTTCGCCTTCTTCCACCATCTTCATGGCGATACCAACGTTATCTGTCTCCACCCAGTTGACCTGTGGAAAGCGCGTTTTCAGGTCGTGGGCGGCAATCGGCCCCACCGGCAGGGCGATCCGCGCCGATCGCGTCAGCAGATGCGGGTCGGGCGCGCTGCCGCGAGCGACCAGCACAAAGGCCACGTTAATGAGCGGATCGCTGAGGGTGACGTAGGCCTGCGGCTGCGAATTGAGGGTGGCGGCGGGCATGATCGCCCAGTCCTCTTTTTCCATGCGCTTTGCCAGATCGTGGCGATTGCGCACCAGGATGGGTTCAAACTGTAGTCCGGTCTGCAGTGAGAAAATATTCAGCATATCGGCCATGATGCCGCGCAGCTCATCTTCGTCATCCACCAGGGTAAACGGCGGAAAGTAGGGGTTGACCAGCAGGCGGACGCGACGATGCTTCTGTAGCCAGCGCTGCTCCTCGGCGCTAAAGGGGAGGGGGGTATTGAGAAACGACAGATCGCCGCGGTTGAGCCAGTTTTGCATGATCCGCATCGCGGTATCGCTGTCGATGGCATGAATGAAACGATCGAGGATCTGGTGTAACTCCGGCCGATCGTCGCGGGTGACGAAGCGGTTGTGTTGCTCCTGCTGACGAAAATAGTGCGCAATGACCAACGATTGCGAGAAATATTTCGAGATGCAGTGGCCAGTGGTGATGTTGTTGCCGATAAAATACTGATTCTCGCCGCTGACCACCGAGGCGAGAGCCTGATAGTCGCTATCATAAAGGGTGATTTTGGCGTTGGGAAACGCCTGCTGAATAATATCGAAAAAAGCGCAATCGCGGGTGCAGGCCAGCGTAACGCGGCGGTCAGTGGTCAGCGGCGGCAGGGGGGATTTCAGCGAGGTCACCAGCGCCGGCCAGGTTTTAAGCAGCGGCGCGGATTGATCCAGGCCCGGGGCGAGCGCATCCCGGTGCGCCACCTGAGTGAGCAGGGTATCCACCTGCCGGTCGGCCAGGGCGGTGAGCGCCTGCTGCTCGGTGTCATACTGGCGGATAATCACCTTCAGTCCGAGGCTGTGCGCCATCAGCGCCAGATAGTCGGCGTTAATGCCCTGATAACTTTTCTCGTCGCCGTCATAGACGATGGGCGTCCTCTCGGGAAGCCAGGTCCCGACGGTCAGCGTAGGCTGCGCCGCCAGCCATGCTTTCTCCTTACCGCTAAGCGGGATATCGATCGCCGCGATATGAGAATGGCTCTTCAGCTCCAGCTGTTTCATGGCATACGTGGCAGGAGAGAGACTCAGCGCCAACCCGACAACGACGGATAAAATAAGACGAACCGCCATGCCATCACCCTATTTTATTGCGTTGCGCAAAGTCATATAGCTCAAGCAGGGTGCTGCAGCCTAATTTATCCATCAGACGGACCTTATAGGTACTTACCGTTTTATTGCTGATATTCATTTTGCTGCCGATGGTGGTGTAGTCGACGCCGCTGAGAATATAGCGGAACACCTTCATCTCCTGCGTTGACAGCGTATCCAGCCGGTCCTGATCGGTGATGCCGTGGGTGCAGAAGCGTTCCAGTGAAAAGGGGAAATAGCTGTAGCCATTATTGGCTGCGTCGATTGCGGCGAGGATATTATTCATTCCCTCTTTTTTACTCACAAAACCATTTGCTCCGCAGTCGGCGCTGCGTTTGCCGTAGAACAGTTCATTCTTCGCGGAAATGACGATAATTTTTCCCCGGTAACGGCGTTTGCGCAGCTGCTCCAGAACGTCGATGCCGCTGAGCTCCGGAATATCGACATCGACAATCAGCAGGTCAGGCTGCATGCTCTCTGCGGTCTGCACCGCATGGGCGCCGCTGTCGAGTTCTGCCGCGACGGTAATGCCGTTGGTGTCGAGAAGATTGCGAATGGCGATACGTGCCAATGGATGATCGTCAATGATTATCGCATTCATGGGGGCGTAAATCCTGATATGAAAAAAGAAGGGCGATGCCTGGTGCAGGTGCGGCGGAGGTTATTTTTATCGGTGCCGTAATAAGGCGCAATTGTAACACAAATCGTTTTCGGCCGGGAAAATATTGTGGATGAGTGCTTGTTGAATATATTTGCATATCTGGATGACAGCTGTAGGAACAGGCGTTCACTGACTTCAGCGCTGTCTGCTGTTAAAAAAAATGCAAACGATTAATCTGCTCTTTTTAAGGTGAGTAGCCCGGAATTCCCTCCGGCAACAGCTGGCAGGTAAATAATAACAATGGCAAAAGAAAAGCGCGCCCTCTGGCGAAAATGGGGTTGGAAACGTCTGATGGCAGGAATAATCATTCTGGCAATAAGTAGCGTCGCGGCGGGAAAGAATATCGCACCCGATGAGGTACGGACTCGCGATATGATGCGCTGTCAGGATTATCTGCAACTGGACCCGCGCACCTGGACGCCGATGGTGATCTGGTTGATGAACGATCCTTTTTCTCTGCAGCCGCCGGAGTGGACCGACTTTCATGAAGCTGAACTGGTGCTGACGCCGATCCTCACCGAAATCTGCCGCCAGGAGCCAGATGCCTGGCTGACTTCGCTGCGTGAACGGCTCAATTCTTATCAGCAGGTGCGGTCGCTGAATTAAGCGACCGCGGTAAAGCGGCAGGAAAAGTGACTAAGTGTGCAGTCAGCGGCCTTCTCCTGCGCAAAGGCTCAGCAGCGGCCCGCTTTTTTCGACAGGGCGTCGCAGGTTTTGCTCGCTGGCGTCGGGTTGCTGCCGGCACAGATGGCATCCGAGACGGTACTGCCGCCGCCCAGTGGGATCAGTCCGTAAAGTTTCGGCTCGGCGGCTTTCGTCACATAGCATCGATGGCTGGTTTTGCCGATGGTGGCCACAAAATTGGTTTTCACATCCTGCTGCTTCGCATCGGAAATTGTCACCTGTGAAGCATCGACATTAAAAGCAAAGGCGGCGGCCTCTTTCATTTCACTTTCCGTCGCCATTGGCGGTTTAGCTACGCAACCCATTAATAACAGTGCCAGACAGGTACTGATTGATATATCCCGTATTTTCATCATTTCATCCTTTTTGTGAGTCAACGGGTTATATATAAGAGGGGCGAGAGGGGAGTATTGATTTCGATCAGCTGGCGCAGGCTATGGTTATTTTTCAGATATTGACCTGAATTTTAACGAGCCTGGTTGCTGCCGCTGCTGCCGTTTGCTCTCCCGCATGCCGGCAGCCCTCTTTTGCATTCATTTCCCGGCGGCAGAAAAATCTAGTTTTAGCCCAACGCCGACCTCGTTGATTTTGATAAAACGCGCCAGGCTAATCTTAGCCGCAAGATCGGTACAATGGCATGGATAGAGGGAATCTGGGGATAATGCTTTAAGATAATCCCCTGTCTGCGTGAGGCGATCTTCATCGGCATCTTGCAGATGGAATCCGCCAATGACCGACACAATGTGATTCTCTCCGGTAACCTGTTTGGCATATTCGATAATGTTAGCTATTCCCGCGTGAGAACAGCCTGTGACTACCACCAGTCCCTCTTCTGTCTTTATTGCCAACGCAGAATCATCCATAACGTAATCATCAGTGATTTCGCCGTTATCATCCACCGTTTGGCCTACCGGTGTCAGCATCTCGAATTTATTGTCCCTTGGTATTTGACCAAGAAAGATGATGTTTTCAGTGAGTGGATAAGGTTTTTTGCTGCAAATTTTATCGAAGAAGAGATCATTTTGATCGAATCTGTAGTTGATCCCTATAGATTTTGCATCAAAATACTTTGGGTTTAATGCATCTGGATGGCAAACTAAGTTTATCTTTCTCTCAGGCGTGAAATTTAGGCGATCATAATGTTGGGTTAAATGATTGAGGCCCCAGGTATGATCGTTATGCCCATGCGATAAAACGATACTATCGATAGTGGTTAAATCAATTTGCAACGTTTGCGCATTCTGCAAAAAAACATCCGAATATCCGGTATCGAAAAGGATTTTTTGTCCATCATGCTCAATCAGATAGGATACACCAGGCTCACCGACAAGATACCTGTCAATTAATGTATTATTATCAACCAGAACCGTTAATTGCATCAGCAAATCCTCGATGTTGCGCCAACAATATGAAAAGGAAACTCTTTCTATTATGGACCGGTGTTATGCCACATTCATTGCGGATAAGCAATTCACCAACATTTGGCTTGCACGTTAATGCTGGCTAGCCACCTGCAGGAAAAAGAATGGGCACAGCTAAAAAATTCGCAAAGCCCGCTTCTTGCTTGAGTTAGCTATTAATGCAGACGCGGCAACTATCGTGTCAATGGCAGCGGTGGCAGGGCAATCACTGTCTTTCATTCCTGACAACTTAACCTGTCTATGAGTATGCCGGTATTACGCCACGCCCTCGTGGTAGACCGAATGAACGCGACCGTCAGGTCGGGCCGTTCGACATCCACGATCCTGAGGGCTGCAGGGATGGAAATGCGCAATTGCCCGCATCGCTGAACTGACTTGAGAAACGTCGTGTCCAGTAGCATTGCTAATGTTGATATATCTTATTTCTATTTGTTATTAATGAATTGTTGACAATATTTAGCTGAACTGATTCAGCTTTATCCCGGCAGGATAAAGTTTTATAAAAATTATGTAGTTAAAATTTAAAGGATTGTAATCAGCTCGCAAGGTAGAAAGATCGTCTGGATTTTATCCGCTATCTTGAAGGGGTTAATAAATCTGCGTTATAAATTGACCGCACTATTTAGAATGAAATGGAAATATCTGAATGCGTTATTCAGATAAATAGTGAAACAAATCTTATTATACTGGTAGCTTCAGGACAGGGTATGTTTATGAAGAATGGAATTATTCTATCAATCGCCGATCGTATCAAAGACGCGCTTCCCATACCAACAGACGAATTCAGGAAAAGGCTTGAAGAGGACTGTTATGTAATATGGAAACTACCGCAATTTTATATCCGGCAAATCACCCAGTCCTCCATCATTCCCGCCTGTACTGATTATATTGAAGCAAAAAATGCAGAGGTACATGGCGCTTATGGTTCTGCCCGCCATTAAAACCAATGGTGAAATCATTCGCAAAATTCTGTTTGTCACCGTCGGTGCGATGATGGTGACGCTTTCAGTAAAATATTTTACAGGAGTATGAAATGGCAATGGTCAATGAAAATATCGTCATTCGTCTGGCGCAAGACGTAGACATCCCTGAGGTGAAACAATTGCTGGAGCGCTATCACGCTAAAAATCTTGCAGGCGAGCAGCGGGCGAATGGATTTGTCACCACCGATATGACGCAGCAGCAATTAAGCGAACTGAGTTCAGCCGAAAGTGGTGTAGTGATCGCTGTTGATCGTTCATGTAACAAGGTTATTGGCCTGTTGCTCGGCGGATCGTGGGAATTTCTCAGCCCCTGGCCCATGTTTAAATATATGGCAAGTATTCTCAACGAATATCGCTACCAGGGAAAAAAACTGGATGCGGCTAGCTCATATCAGTATGGCCCCATCTGCGTCGCAGAAGAGTATCGTGGTCAGGGCGTGGGCGAGTTGCTGCTTGCGTATCAGCGCAAGGTGTTCGCCCCGCGTTATCCCGTCATCGTTACTTTCGTCAATGTACTGAACCCGCGCTCGTATGCGTTTCATACCCGCAACCAGTTCGAAGACGTCGGTTTCTTTAACTTCAATGGCAATAAGTACCACATGATGGCATTACCGACCTCCTGAGCGTTGGGCTGAAATAGTGCGGTATACCCGGCGGGCGTCTTCGGCGCCTGTCGGCATAAGCGCAGGTCCAGGTTAAGCCAGTGGTTTGCCGATCGCTGTTCTCTTCAGGGAAGGCTGAAAAGGAAAAGGGCCTGCGTTTGCACGTAAGCCCTTGATATCTGGTGGCCCCTGTTGGGTTTGAACCAACGACCAAGCGATTATGAGTCCCAAATTGAAGTGTTTTAAATCAGTAACTTACTGATTTTCAAGTTGTCTTTAGGCCGAATAGTGGCAGACAGTGGTAAATAGTGTTGCGCTCTGCTGCCACTTTTACTCTTTTTTAGCATTTACTCCATGTCTTTTAGGATTTGACTATTTAACTTGAATTTTGCTTCGAATTTTTGAGTCTCCGTAATATTTTTCTGTGCATCAGCTTTTGCTTTTTCTGCTGCAGTTATATTTTTCTCACTCTCCGAGTTATTTTTGGCTGCCTCAGCTAAGTGTTTCGCTGATTCTGCTGCATCGATCTCTATTTTAGATATTTCCATAGTTGCTGTAATTATTAATTTAAAAAGGTCATTGGCATGTTCTTCAGAAATTGAACCATTCATAGTAAGAAAGCAAAGGCTATTTAGTGAATAGACTAAAACATTCGTTGCACTGTTTCTATTTGAGAGGTTAACTACTAAGGATTTTAAGGCTCCTTCAGCGGAAACATCGTTTCCGGTAACATCTTTTACCGATGCTTTTCCATTGCTATCATATGATCTAGCAATTTCCGCTGGAGCATCTGGACAGTACATGTAACCGCTCTTTTTGGATAGTAAAATGCTGTTTCTTTGAGAACCATCACTCTGGATAATCGCTGCTGCATAATCCCCATCAATTTTTTTGGTCTGAATACACCCAGATAAAATAATGCTACAGAATACTGCAATGATCAGTTTCATTTATAAGCCATATGTGTAGTTGGATTTTTAATGTAATGTTTGTATTTTATTTTTTTATTTGATTGTCTGTGATTATCTTCCTACATGGTGCAAGTTAATATTTTTTCTTTTCCTCCTATCTCATTTAATTTTCTTTCCGCCATGCTCTTTAATTCGATGTATGATACAGGCCATGATGGTTTCTTGGCGGAGCCAGGAAACACTATAAATATAACTTTCCCTTTTGGTAATCCACTTCCGGTTCTTGCGTTTAAATTATTACCTCCAAGAGCTGATGCTAAAAAAAATGAAATTTCTCCTAGATTAGATTTTTTAGGGCCAGTTTCAGCTATTATGAATGGTGATTCAAGCCCATTGGTAACATTCACTGCATAACCAACATCTCCAAGCATACCAGTACCTTTCATACTATATAATGTGCTGGGGATCACTATGTATGGTATTTTAAGTGAATTGACATATTTGTTTATGTCGGTATTGATCTTGCTGTGATCTTTCAGGGATGTTTGTGATACAAAATACCCTTTATATTCTCCGCTTGGCTGTACATATCCTTCATCAGAATTTATGGGGGCCGGTATGATTATAGACTTCCAGTTTCCATTTTTATAACCAGCATTCTGTAGGCAATCCAAGCCTAAAAAATCCGTACTGGATTTGCAATTTTTCCCTTTATCCTGAGGGTGGTAGGCATTTGGTGCACCATCTACATCTAATGAGAATTTTTCTATTGAATATATATATGATGAATTTTCTTTATGCTTAAGTATCATGGTGTTGTTATGTGTCTTCCATTTTTCAAATGCGCAATCGGCATTGGAATAAAATGGAATTGTTAGTGTGCTAATGAATGTGATGTAAATCATTCCCTCTTTAAAACTCATAACTTTCATTTTAAACTCCTCACTAACTAGTCAAAGGAAGGTTTATTTTGTATAGCTGAAATCCTGATAACTTGCCAATGAGGGTTTAAAATTTAACTTTCAGTTGATAGTCGGTTTTTTATCGCGTGATAAATTATGTCATAAGTCATCTAATGGAATTGAGAAGAGGTTGTAATTTCTTAGCTTGCTAAGAAATCAGTATGCAGAATATATTTTCGCAGTTTAATTTAAAAGCGCGTCAATATTCAGGCGCATAAAGTCATTTTTCTAAAGAGCAACAGCCTGTTGAAGCCGCTGGCGGCGAAAGCGGCCACCATTGAGGGGACTAACCCCAGCCTGGCGATTGTCGATGAATACCATCTTCACTCCGATAACGGCGTTTATTCCGCGCTTGAGCTGGGTATGGGTGCACGACCGGAGGCGATTTTGTTCGCCATCACAACCGCCGGAAGTAACGTTGTCTCCGCCTGCAAACAGCATTATGACTACTGCTGCCAGATTCTGGCCAGGGAAGAGAGTAACGATTCGCTGTTTGTCCTGATCTACGAGCTGGATGACGAAAGCGAGGTTGAGCATGGATCAAGGCTAACCCTAACCTGGATGTGTCCGTTGACGCGGCGAAACTGGAGTCCACCATCCAGAAAGCGCGAGGCATACCGTCGCAGTGGGTGGAAATGCTGACCAAACGTTTCAATATCTGGTGTCAGGGCTCCACGCCGTGGATGGGGGCCGGTGCATGGGACGCCTGTGCGCTCGACTATACCGAAGAAGATCTTGCAGGGATGGAGTGCTACGCAGGATTTGACCTGTCCTCAACCAGCGATATCACCAGCGTGAGCTACGCTTTCCCGTTCGACAGGAAGATCCGGCTTCTGACCCGTCACTATCTGCCGGAAGCGCAGTTGCTTAACGTCGCCAACAAAAACCGAGCCATCTATCGCCAGTGGGTAAAAGCGGGCTGGATACGCACCACACCCGGCGACTGTATCGACTATGATCGCATTCGTGACGATATCCTGCGCGATGCTGAAACCTTCAATAACCGGCTGGTGGGCTTCGATACCTGGAACGCCACACACCTGCGCACCCAGCTACAGGGAGCTGGCCTCGATGTGGAGCCGTTCCCGCAAACCTATCTCAGGTTCAGCCCGGTAGCGAAATCCTTTGAGGTATTCGTCAACCGCAGGGTTGTGTGTCATCGTGGTGATCCTGTTCTGTCTTGGGCAATGGGTAATGTGGTTATGGAGTCTGACGCCAACGCCAACATCAAGCCGAACAAAAAAAAATGCTCCAACAAGATAGACCCGGCGGTATCTGCGCTGATGGCGTTCGGCACCTTCCAGGCTGAGCACGAGGATTTTGCATTCGATATGAGCGACAATCATAGAGCACGACTTGCAGCGTTTGATGGCCTCTAAGTTTTAACTTGATTCATACGTTTCTGCGTATATTATCTAAACTGAAAGATATATTGAGAGGTTTGCCTTGTATATTAAATAACATCACTCTTGACTTAAAAAACTAAAACACAATCAAAGGTAAGGGGACGGTAAGTCTTGATAAGCATTGAAAAGGCTTTAAGCGTTAAAGAAATTGGGTGTGAATGTTATAACCTAATCATTTCAATATCCGCTGTTGTTTAAATAATTAAGGAGATAAAATGTCATTTGAGGATTTTTTTTAAAATTGATGACGACATAGTGAAAGCTAAATCAACTGAAGTTGCAGGTGAAGATGCGAAGGCTCAGAGGAAGTTATTTTTAAATGAGGTTGTTGTTAGGCTTAAGCCAGTCTCTGAAAAATATAAAGATGAATTAATAAAGCGTGATGTTGAGGTAGATATCACTTCTTCACCAGTTGGGCTGTTTTTCTCTATGAAAAAAAAGAATACAAGATATACACATGCCTTGGATATGTCTGAAAGCAATTCTTTTGATGGGGATTTTACCTTCATAACACATTCAACCAATGATGATGGAAGAAAGTTCCAGTCCACAGATGGTGCTATGTATAATAATTCTAATTGGAAAGATGATGTTTTCACAGAGAAGCTTAAAAAACATATTACAGATTACTTTTTCTATTCAAAAAGGCACTCGTCCTGAATGGTATTTTATGCGAGGTGTTTTACTCGAACCCCTGATGGGGCTTTTTATTTGATTTGATTAAAATTATTCCATGGGAGGTTATTTGTGTTAATATAAAGAGGATTACTCCTCTTTATATTTTTAATTTATCTGTGTTTTTTTAAGAATTCTGCCACGGAACTTTCATATGATTTGGGGAAGATCCAACCTTTTAATGAGTTGTTCCATTTTCCACCCAGTTCTTTTAAATCATTTTTTATTGGTGCTGTGTTCCCTTTGACTAAAAAACTTTTTATTTCGCCATTTTTTTCGTAGTCTTCAATGAAAACACTGTCATCTTTAAGTATCTCATTTTTTTGTTTTTCCGTATATTTCTCAGGGACTATGCTTACGCCACTTATAATTTTCTCAAGATGAAGGTTAAGTTGATGAGCAAATTTTTCTCTGAAATCCTGTGGGTTTGTATATCCTTCTACTAAACCAAGAGGTCTCATTTTTTCCTTAAAATCTTTGAGTCGCTGATATTGTTGTAAATCAATTTTTTCTGGATCGATAGGAGAAGAAGAAAAATAGAGCATTACTGGTTTATTTTGTTCAATAAAGTACTCAATTTCTTCTGTGGTACCACTTTCAGATACACCTGTATGTGTTCCGATTCGTGTCCAAAAGAGACCAACGAGCAGATCGCATGTACTAACTAGCTGTTGGTTTATTACTTCCTGAGGTCTTGAGCCCATCATTGGCGCAGAATGAGTTTCCCATTTAACGGGTAATACTACTGTTTTACTGCTTTCGGAACGAACTGCGTTCCACTGAGAAATGACCTCAGGAATGATGTTCCTTTCCTCTCCTAAGTCTCCGGGTGAAGCTATGAGGATTCGGTATACAGTGGCTTGGTACGACATCTTTCTTCCTCTTAGGGTTTTGACTTGAGCTACAAGATAAATGTAAACATACAAAAAAAGGAAGAGAAAAAGAATCGCAGTAAATCACTATAACCAAGAATACTTCTCTAAAGTATCCTATAGGTATCCTAGAAAAGACTAAGGGCCTGCATTTTGATGCAAGCCCTTGATTTTATGGTGGCCCCTGTTGGGTTTGAACCAACGACCAAGCGATTATGAGTCGCCTGCTCTAACCACTGAGCTAAGGGGCCGTGGCGAGGGATTATAAAGTAACTGACGGTTGCAATCCAGCGTAAAGCGCGCAGCTGCTGTTTTTATAAACAATGCATTTTCAATCCTTTATAATCATGTTTTAGCCATACAGCCGGAGAAAACATGATTAGCGATATCCTTGCGCCGGGCCTGCGCGTTGTCTTTTGCGGTATCAACCCGGGGAAGTCCTCCGCCCATACCGGCTTTCATTTTGCCCATCCTGGCAATCGCTTCTGGAAGGTCATCCATCAGGCCGGATTCACCGATCGGCAGCTCAGGCCGGAAGAGGAGCTGCAGCTGCTGGATACGCGCTGCGGCATCACCATGCTGGTAGAGCGTCCGACGGTGCAGGCCAGCGAGGTCGCCCTGCAGGAGTTGCGCAGCGGCGGCCGTGAGCTGGTGAGGAAGATTGAGGAGTATCAGCCGCAGGCGCTGGCGGTGCTCGGCAAGCAGGCCTTCGAGCTGGCCTTTAACCAGCGCGGCGCGAAGTGGGGGAAACAGGCTATGACCATCGGGACGACCCAGGTCTGGGTGCTGCCCAATCCCAGCGGCTTAAACCGGGCGACGCTCGATAAGCTGGTGGCGGCCTATCGTGAACTGGATGATGCCCTGGCGACCCGCGGCCAGTAGCGGAGAGAGGCGACTTTCCCCGGATGGCCACCTGAACGCCATAAAAAAAGCTCCCCGCAGGGAGCTTTTTAACCGGCTGTGGACGATGTCCCGCGACGATTAATCGTCGAGGAAGCTACGCAGCACTTCAGAACGGCTCGGGTGGCGCAGTTTACGCAGCGCCTTCGCTTCGATCTGACGGATACGTTCGCGGGTAACGTCGAACTGTTTACCCACTTCTTCCAGCGTGTGGTCGGTGTTCATGTCGATACCGAAACGCATACGCAGGACTTTCGCTTCACGAGCGGTAAGGCCGGCCAGCACGTCGTGCGTTGCCGCACGCAGGCTCTCGGTGGTCGCGGAATCCAGCGGCAGCTCGAGGGTGGTATCCTCGATGAAATCTCCCAGATGCGAATCTTCATCGTCGCCGATCGGCGTTTCCATGGAGATAGGCTCTTTGGCGATCTTCAGCACCTTACGGATTTTGTCTTCCGGCATCAGCATACGCTCAGCCAGCTCTTCCGGGGTCGGTTCACGGCCCATCTCCTGCAGCATCTGACGGGAGATACGGTTGAGCTTGTTAATGGTCTCAATCATATGCACCGGAATACGGATGGTGCGCGCCTGATCCGCGATGGAGCGGGTGATCGCCTGACGGATCCACCAGGTCGCGTAGGTCGAGAACTTGTAGCCGCGACGGTATTCGAACTTATCAACCGCTTTCATCAGACCGATGTTGCCTTCCTGAATCAGATCGAGGAACTGCAGACCACGGTTGGTGTATTTCTTGGCGATAGAGATAACCAGACGCAAGTTCGCTTCCACCATCTCTTTCTTCGCACGGCGGGCTTTCGCTTCACCGATGGACATGCGACGGTTGATGTCTTTCACCTGTTCGATGGTCAGGCCGGTCTCTTCTTCGATCTGCTGCAGCTTCTGCAGGCCGCGCTGCACGTCTTCTTTCACTTCCAGCAGCTTCTCGGACCACGGCTTGTTCATTGCCACCGCAGCGTTGAACCAGGTTTCGCTGGTTTCGTTGCCGGTGAACAGCGTGATGAAGTTTTTCTTCGGCATTTTGCACTGCTCAACGCACAGCTTCATGATGATACGTTCCTGAGTACGAACGCGATCCATCATGCTGCGCATGCTGTTGACCAGGTAATCGAACTGCTTCGGCACCAGGCGGAACTGTTTGAAGACTTCAGACAGCTTCAGGATCTCTTCCTGGGCGGCGGCATGGCTACGACCTTTGGCTTTGATGGTGTCGCGCGTCAGCTCGTACTGGGTACGCAGCTCGGCGAACTTCTCACGGGCCAGCTCTGGGTCGATGCTGTTGTCGTCATCGCTGTTGTCGTCGGCGTCGTCATCTTCATCTTCGTCTTCGTCGTCATCCATCTCTTCCTGAGACAGCTCGGAGCCAACGTGCGTGGCGGTCGGCGCCATGTCTTCTTCGGCGTTCGGATCGACGAAACCGGTGATCAGATCGGACAGACGGGCTTCTTCCGCTTCGACGCGGTCGTACTGCTCAAGCAGGTAGGTGATCGCTTCCGGGTATTCGGCAACGGAGCACTGGACCTGGTTGATCCCATCTTCGATGCGTTTGGCGATGTCGATTTCGCCTTCACGGGTCAGCAGCTCTACGGTACCCATTTCACGCATGTACATGCGCACCGGGTCGGTCGTGCGTCCGATTTCGGATTCCACGCTGGAGAGCACCTGCGCGGCAGCTTCGGCAGCATCTTCATCCGCGGTGTTTTCGGCAAGCATCAGATCATCGGCATCCGGTGCTTCTTCCATCACCTGAATACCCATGTCGTTGATCATTTGGATGATGTCTTCGATCTGATCGGAATCGACGATATCTTCCGGCAGATGGTCATTGACCTCGGCATAGGTCAGATAGCCTTGCTCCTTACCACGTTGGACAAGAAGCTTCAGCTGTGACTGCGGGTTTTGCTCCATAAGACGGTATCCACACTTAATTCGTTTGATTGGTGTCGGCAGGCGGGCTGTCGACATTTAAAGCGAGGGCGTACTTATATTATTGCCGCTGCGCCTCTGCGCGGCTGTCGGGGGCTTCCCGATCGATACTCGGCACTTAAGCCGTTAAATACTTTTCCCTCGCGTTGTTCTGCGTTTTCTTACTGCTTTGATACAACGTGAAGGATATTGTCTGTCATTTATTTTTTCGCCAGCTCCTGGCTGATGGTCCAGAGTTCCCGGCGTTCTTCACTGCTTAAACCGTGTGTGCGATCGCGAGCTATCAACTCTTCCTGTCGCAGTTCCAGCAGTGAATCAAACATATGGTTAAGCGAGTCGGTGAAGGTTTTTTCAGCGATATCTTTATCTGCTATATCGTCCCACATCGACAGTTTTTCAAGGGTTGCAGCCTCTTTTGTGCCGCGATATTGCTCTAAAAGTTGCCCGGTCGTCAGACCAGGCTGCGCCAGACAGCTTTTCACCAGCTCGCTGAACAGGCTAAGGCCTGGCATTTTGCGCGAGTCCAGTCCCTCCAGCGGCGGGACTAACGGCGCCAGATCCGGGTTTTGCACCAGCAGTCCTATCAGTATACGCATGGTCGTGCGTTTTAGCTGTGGCGCGGGACGCGGCGCGCCATTTTCAGACTGTTTTGGCATTAAACGTTCAAGCTGTGCGTCATCTAAAATGCCCAGCTTGTTGCCCAGCTCCTGACGCAAGTAGATGCGCAGCGTTTCGCCCGGGACCTGGGTTATCAGCGGCAGCGCCAACGTGCTCAGCTGCGCGCGCCCGTCCGGGGTACTCAGATCGACCTGCGGCAGCAGGCTGTTAAACAAGAACGTGGAGAGCGGCTGAGCCTGCTCCATCCGCGCCTCAAACGCCGCTTTGCCCTCTTTACGCACCAGCGTATCCGGGTCTTCGCCGTCAGGCAGAAACATAAAACGCAGCTGGCGGCCATCGGTCATGTACGGCAGCGCCGTCTCCAGCGCGCGCCAGGCGGCATCGCGGCCGGCCCGGTCGCCGTCGTAGCAGCAGATGACGTTATTGGTCACCCGAAACAGCAGCTGGATATGGTCGGCCGTGGTCGAGGTGCCCAGCGAGGCCACGGCATAGTTGATGTCGTATTGCGCCAGCGCCACGACGTCCATATACCCTTCGACAACCAGCAAACGCGGTGGTTCGGGATTGTCCTGCTGCGCTTCATACAGGCCATACAGCTGACGGCCTTTATGGAATATGTCGGTTTCCGGGGAGTTCAGATACTTCGGCAGGGCATCGCCCAGCACTCGTCCGCCAAACCCAATTACCCGGCCTCGCTTATCGCGGATGGGGAACATCACCCGTTCGCGGAAGCGGTCGTAACTGCGTCCCTGATCGTTGGTGACCAGCATGCCGGCATCAATAAGCGACTGGCGGTTTTCCTGATTGCCGCCAAAACGTTTTAAAACGTTATCCCAACCCGGGGGAGCATAGCCGATGGCAAAGCGCGTAATCACCTCGCTGCTTAACCCCCGTTTTGCCAGGTACTGGCGCGCAGGGTCGGCGGCGGGCTGCATCAGAGACTGTTGGTAAAACGCATTCAGCCCATCCAGTAACTGGTAGAGGTTCTGCCGTTGATGGCGCTCTATCTGGCTGGGTCCATTGCCTGCTTCATAAGGCACTTCAAGGTTGTGCATGGCGGCCAGCTCTTCGACCGTTTCCACGAACTCGAGCTTGTCGTAGTTCATCAGGAAGTCGATAGCATTGCCGTGCGCCCCGCAGCCGAAGCAGTGGTAAAACTGTTTTTCACCGTTGACGGTGAAAGAGGGGGTTTTTTCGTTATGGAACGGACAGCACGCGTGAAAATTTTTGCCCTGCTTTTTCAGCTTTACCCGCGCATCGATCAGATCGACGATGTCGGTTCTGGCAAGCAGATCGCTAATAAATACACGTGGAATTCGTCCAGCCATAAGCCCCGTTATTTCTGATGACTATAAACGAAAATAAGCCGCGCATTCCTTTCGGAAGCACGGCCTTACAACTACAACTCGGTCTGAATTGAGAGCGTCGCTCTCAACAGATTAGTACAGACGAGTACGGCGTGCGTTTTCGCGAGCCAGTTTCTTCGCGTGACGTTTCACTGCAGAAGCTTTAGCGCGCTTACGTTCGGTAGTCGGTTTTTCATAGAACTCACGACGACGAACTTCCGCCAGAACACCTGCTTTTTCGCAGGAACGCTTGAAGCGACGCAGAGCTACGTCGAACGGCTCGTTTTCACGTACTTTAATTACCGGCATGTGCCTCTCACCTTTGATTAATTCGGTTTGCCGCTGGCCGCAATGCCAGCTTATTTCAAAATGGTGCGGAATTTTACTGCAACTACTGCTGCTTTGTAAAGCACCGGCGCCTTTTTTGAAAGGGACTTTTATAAGGGTGAGGAGTATACACGAAGAGAGCACCAGGGGTGAGCAAAGTTTTACATCGCCGGTCATTGGACCTACACTGCGCGGTATTGAAGCGAGGTAAAACAACTCATGCGTGTACTGGGCATTGAAACATCCTGCGATGAAACCGGCATCGCGATTTATGACGACCAGCAAGGTCTGTTAGCCAACCAACTGTATAGTCAGGTGAAACTGCATGCGGACTACGGCGGCGTGGTGCCGGAGCTGGCATCGCGCGACCACGTGCGCAAAACGGTGCCGCTGATCCAGGCGGCGCTGAAAGAAGCCGGTCTGACGGCGAAAGATATCGACGCCGTCGCCTATACGGCGGGTCCTGGCCTGGTCGGCGCGCTGCTGGTCGGGGCGACCGTTGGCCGGTCGCTGGCCTTCGCCTGGAACGTGCCGGCGATCCCGGTACACCATATGGAAGGGCACCTGCTGGCGCCGATGCTGGAAGATAACCCACCGGCGTTCCCGTTCGTCGCGCTGCTGGTTTCCGGCGGCCACACCCAGTTGATTAGCGTCACTGGTATTGGTCAGTATGAACTGCTGGGCGAGTCGATTGACGATGCGGCGGGCGAAGCCTTTGATAAGACGGCGAAACTGCTGGGACTGGATTATCCCGGCGGGCCGATGCTGTCGAAAATGGCCGCTCAGGGCACCGAAGGCCGCTTTGTCTTCCCGCGGCCGATGACCGACCGCCCGGGGCTCGATTTCAGCTTCTCAGGCCTGAAAACTTTCGCCGCCAACACCATTCGTAATAATGGCGACGATGAGCAAACCCGCGCCGACATCGCCCGGGCATTTGAGGATGCGGTCGTCGATACGCTGATGATTAAATGTCGCCGCGCGCTGGAGCAAACCGGCTTTAAGCGTCTGGTGATGGCGGGAGGCGTGAGCGCCAACCGTACCCTGCGGGCGAAGCTGGCGGAGATGATGCAAAAACGCGGCGGCGAGGTGTTCTACGCCCGCCCTGAGTTCTGTACTGACAACGGCGCGATGATCGCCTACGCCGGCATGGTGCGTCTGCAAACCGGCGCCAAAGCCGAGCTCGGCGTGACGGTTCGCCCGCGCTGGCCGCTGGCCGAGCTGCCTGCCGCCTAACGCATCCTGAAACAGGCCGACGTCACGTCGGCCTGCCTTGCTGACTACTCCATACTTTTACACAGCGAGCAGATGGCTCCCTGATGCTTGTGTGAGTGCATCACATCCGGGCGCTCGTACTCTTCCTCACAGCTAACGCATTGATACACGGTGGTGGAGGCGTTCCCCGCCGCGTCATAGCGCGGCTCGGCGATGCCGTCATCCACCTGCTTAATATAGTAGCGCCCGCGGGTAAGGAGTCCCATCAGCGGGGTCATGACAAAGGCGACGACCAGCGCAATCAGCGGCGAGAACGGCGCCAGCGTCGCGCCCAGCAGGCCGAAGAAGGCGCAGATCGACAGCCCGGCGGCCAGACCAAAGGAGACCACGCCCACCGGGTTAACGTTGTAGATCATGCCGCGACGATACTCCGGCTGCGCCGGGGCCAGCTTGAGCAAGCCTTTATTAAAGGTGATGTCGGTCGCCACCACCACGACCCAGGCGATGGCGAAGTTGGAGTAAAAGCCGAGGATCCACGACAAGGCGCTGAACATATCGCCTTCCATCAGCGCCAGGGCAATCGCCAGGTTGACCACCACAAAAATAATCCGTCCCGGATAGCGTTTGGTGGTGCGGGTCCAGGCGCTGGTCCACGCCAGCGAGCCGGAGTAGGCATTGGTGACATTAATTTTGATCTGCGAGATCACCACCAGCACCACCGCCAGCGTCAGGGCCAGCCAGCCGGGCACCAGGTTATCGAAGACGCTGACGAACTGCTGCACCGGTTCGGTATTGTGCACCGCCGGGAAACGGGTCAACAGATAGAAGCCGAGGAAGGCGCCGATGATCTGTTTGATCGCGCCTAACACCACCCAGCCCGGGCCGGCGGAAAAGACCGCCAGCCACCAGCTTTTACGGTTCTCCGCGGTCTTAGGCGGCATAAAGCGCAGGTAATCAATTTGCTCGCCAATCTGCATGATCAGCGACAGGCATACCCCGGCGCCGAGCATGATGGCGGTGATATCCACCGTCGACGCGCTGTTTTTACCGGCGAAATGCAGGAAGCCGTCCACCAGCTGCGGATCTTTGACAATCAGCCACACCACCGGCACCACCATCAGCACCAGCCACAGCGGGGTGGTCCATACCTGCAGGCGGGTCAGGGCTTTCATGCCATAGACCACCAGCGGGAGCACCATCAGGGTGGCGATCAGATACCCCACCCACAGCGGGATCCCGAGGCCCACCAGCAGCCCCTGGGCCATGATCGAGCCTTCGAGGGCGAAGAAGATAAAGGTGAAGCCGGCAAAAATAATGCTGGTGATCACCGAGCCGAAATAGCCGAAGCCGGCGCTGCGGGTGATCAGGTCAAGGTCAATGTTGTAGCGCGCGGCGGTGATCGCCAGCGGAATGCCGGTGAGGAAGATCACCAGCGCCGCCACCAGGATCGAATAGATGGCGTTGCTGGTGCCCCAGGCCATACCGATGCTGGCGCCGATGGAAAAGTCGGCCAGGTAGGCGATGCCGCCCAGCGCCGTGACCGCGACGACGCCCGGTCCCCAGCGGCGGAAGCTCAGCGGGGCATAACGTAAGGTGTAATCTTCTAAGGTTTCCCGGGAGCCGGAAGTCCGCGTTGTCGCAGGTAATTCAGGGTTGAGATCCAGTGATGACATAGTCATTCCTTAATGGTTAGGCATGACTTGAATTAGCAAACCTTATGCCATATTGCAGGGCAGGCGTGGCGGGGAGGGTGGTGCAGGGTGATAGAAGAGAGAGCAGGGGTTGCACCATCCGGACGCGCCTGCGCCCGGCTGGTGCAACAGGCCTATTTGCCGAGCATGCCTTTGTCTTCGAGGAAGGCGATAATGGTGCTCAGGCCGTCGCCCTGCTTCAGGTTGGTGAAGGTCCATGGGCGATCGCCGCGCATACGCTGGGTATCGCTTGCCATCACCTCCAGCGACGCGCCCACATAGGGGGCAAGGTCGGTTTTATTGATCACCAGAAAATCGGATTTGGTGATCCCCGGTCCGCCTTTGCGCGGGATCTTCTCCCCTTCGGCCACATCGATGACGTAGATGGTCAGATCCGCCAGCTCCGGGCTGAAGGTGGCGCTCAGGTTATCGCCGCCGCTTTCCACGAAGATAAGGTCGAGGTTACCGAACTTTTCACTCAGCGCTTCCACGGCGGCGAGGTTCATTGAGGCATCTTCGCGGATCGCCGTATGCGGGCAGCCGCCGGTTTCCACACCGACGATGCGTTCAGGCGCCAGCGCGCCCGCTTCGGTGAGGATGCGCTGATCTTCTTTGGTATAGATGTCGTTAGTGACCACCGCCAGCTGCCAGGTATCACGCATCGCTTTGCACAGCGCTTCCAGCAGAGCGGTTTTACCGGAGCCGACCGGGCCGCCGACGCCGACGCGCAGCGGGTGTTTATAAGAGTTCATGGCTTCTCCTAGGAACGGAATAATCGGGAGTATTGGGTTTCATGCCGGGCCGAGGCGATAGCGGCGAGCGGGGTGGCCGATCCGATATCGCCGTCCGGCGCGGCCAGCGCGCGGGGCATCTCGGCCGCGTAGTGGTCGCAAAGACGTAAAATCAGCTGCTGGGCGGCCTGCTGACCGAAGGGCACCAGCTTGACGCCGGCCATCACGGCGCTCTCAATCCAGCTGTAGCCCAGGCTGAGGGCCATCTCGGGCAGTGCGATGCGCCAGCGCACGCCGAGCCAGGCCATCCCGGCGAGCTGGCTTTGCTGGCACAGCGTGCGCCACGTCGGCGGACAGTCCGGCTGCCAGTCGCTCAGCAGACGGGCAAACGCCGCGCCGCGGTTGCGCTCTTCCTCCCGCAGTTCACGAGTTTCCCGGCAGGCCAGCAGATAGGCGGTCCAGCGCTGGGCCGCAGCGATATCGCCTTGTTCGCAGGCGCGGTACAGGCGGGCGAACAGCGGCAGGTCAACGGTAAAAAAGCCTTCCGTCATCTGGCGTCGCTGCCAGCGCTCGAAGGCCGCGACGTCCGGCACCCAGCCGGCTTCCACAGCCCACTCCAGCCCCTGGGACCAGCTGTAACCGCCTATCGGCAGGTTGCTGCTGGCCAGCTGCATCAGCCGCAGGCGTTGTTCCGCTGTCGACATGCTAGTGGCTGTGAGCGTGGTGGGCATGATGAGCATGATGATGACCGTGGCTTTCGCTGGCGTAAGCGCCGGCTTCCGGCTCGAACGGCAGCTGGCCAAAGGTCACCGTCAGGCCGAACTGGCGCAGCATATCGTCCAGCACGTGATCGTGATGGTAGCGCAGCTCGCCCGGCATGATCTGCAGCGGCACGTGACGGTTGCCGAGGTGGTAGCAGGCCTTCGCCAGCATAAACGGATCGTCGCAGCGCACTACCGACACCCCTTCATCAGCGGCAATCACCTGCACAAACTCGGTGCCTTCTTCGTTGCTGAGCACATCGCCGCCGCGCAGCAGCAGGCCGCGGGGCAGCAGCAGACCGGCTTCCCGGCCATCGTTGAGGGTGACCTTAACCCGGCTTTTGACGCGAACATCAATCGGCAGCGTAACGCTGGCGGTCGCGGCGCTGGGGGTCTCCAGACGTTGAGTTAAATAAAGCATCCGCTCTCCTTAAAACAGAAAATATCGTTGCGCCATCGGCAGAACGTCTGCCGGCTCGCTGGTGATGAGTTCGCCATCCACCCGCACCTCATAAGTCTGCGCGTCGACGGTGATATTAGGCTGCAGGCTGTTGTGCACCATGTCGGCTTTCTGCACCGTACGGCAGCCTTTCACCACGGCGATCGCGCTGCGCAGGTTCAGCCGCTCGGCTACGCCATTGTCCGCCGCCGCCTGCGACAGGAAGGTGAGGCGGCAGTGATGGCGGGCGCTGCCCAGGGCGCCAAACATCGGACGGTAGTGCACCGGCTGCGGGGTCGGAATCGAGGCATTGATATCGCCCATCGGCGCGATAGCGATCATGCCGCCTTTGAGCACGGTGGCCGGTTTCACGCCGAAGAAGGCTGGCGACCAGACCACGAGGTCCGCCAGCTTACCCACCTCAATGGATCCGACTTCGTGCGCGATGCCGTGGGTCAGCGCCGGGTTGATAGTGTATTTGGCGATGTAGCGCTTCACGCGGAAGTTGTCGTTATCCCCGGTCTCCTCCGTCAGCGCTCCGCGCTGTACCTTCATGCGATGCGCCACCTGCCAGGTGCGGAGAACCACTTCCCCGACGCGACCCATGGCCTGCGAATCGGAGGAGGTGAGCGAGAAAGCGCCGAGGTCGTGCAGCACGTCTTCCGCGGCGATGGTTTCCCGGCGAATGCGCGATTCGGCAAAGGCCACGTCCTCAGCAATGTCCGGGTCCAGATGGTGGCAGACCATCAGCATATCGAGATGTTCATCGATGGTGTTGAGGGTGTAGGGCAGCGTTGGGTTGGTGGACGACGGCAAAATGTTCGGATGGGCGCAGGCGGTGATGATGTCCGGCGCATGGCCGCCGCCGGCCCCTTCGGTATGGAAGGTGTGAATAGTGCGCCCGCCGATGGCGGCGAGGGTATCTTCCACAAAACCGGACTCATTGAGGGTGTCGCTGTGCAGGGCGACCTGAATGTCCATTTCATCGGCGACGGTTAACGCACAGTCGATCGCCGCCGGCGTGGCGCCCCAGTCCTCGTGGATTTTCAGGCCAATGACGCCCGCCGCCACCTGCTCGCGCAGGGCATCCGGCTGAGAAACGTTGCCCTTGCCCAGCAGGCCGATATTGACCGGCAGGCTGTCGGCCGCCTGCAGCATGCGTGAGATATACCACGGGCCCGGAGTACAGGTGGTGGCGTGGGTGCCTGCGGCCGGGCCGGTGCCGCCGCCGACCATGGTGGTCACGCCGGAGACCAGCGCCTCTTCCGCCTGTTGCGGACAGATCCAGTGAATATGGGTATCGATCCCGCCGGCGGTGACGATCTTGCCTTCGGCGGCAATCACTTCCGTCGCGGCGCCGATGGGGATGGTGACGTTGGGCTGGATATCGGGATTGCCGGCTTTGCCGATGGCGAAGATCCGGCCGTCCTTCACGCCGATATCGGCCTTGACGATCCCCCAGTGATCAACGATCAGCGCGTTGGTGAGCACCAGGTCGACACAGTCGGCGGCCAGCATCTGTCCCTGACCCATCCCGTCGCGGATCACTTTGCCGCCGCCGAATTTGACCTCTTCTCCGTAGGTGGTCAAATCATCTTCCACCTCGATCCACAGCTCGGTATCGGCCAGGCGCACCTTGTCGCCGACGGTGGGGCCGAACATATCGGCATAGGCCTGGCGTGAAATATTACTCATCGTTTGCCTCCAGAGGGCCCATGACCTCGCCGCGGAAGCCGAAGACAGCGCGGTGACCGGCGAAGGCCACCAGCTCGACCTCGCGTTTCTGGCCGGGTTCAAAACGTACCGCCGTGCCGGCCGGGATATTCAGGCGATAGCCAGTGACCTGCTGACGGTCGAACTTCAGCGCCGGGTTGACCTCGGCGAAATGGTAGTGCGAACCGACCTGAATCGGTCGATCGCCGTGGTTCTCAACGACCACGCGGCAGGTCGCCCGGCCGGTATTCAGGGCTATCTGACCGGGCTTAACGTGATATTCACCGGGGATCATGGCGCTACCTCAGATTATCGGGTTGTGAACGGTGACCAGCTTCGAACCGTCCGGAAAGGTGGCTTCGACCTGGATATCCGGGATCATTTCCGGGACGCCCTCCATCACCTGCTCGCGGGTCAGGACGTGACGGCCTTCCTCCATCAGTGAGGCCACGCTTTTGCCGTCGCGGGCGCCTTCCATAATAAAGGCGCTGATGAGGGCCACGGACTCCGGATAGTTGAGCTTCAGGCCGCGGGCCAGGCGGCGTTCCGCCACCAGCGCGGCGGTAAACAGCAACAGCTTGTCTTTTTCTCGGGGGGTCAGTTCCATAACGTTCTCTTAAGTCAGCCAGATTCGGGGAAGTACGGGGGATTTGCCGGTGAGATGAGGGCGCAGAAACTGCCAGACGTCGCGCATCACCTGTTGGCAAATCAGATTATCGTCACTGAGGAAACGCACCGTCAGCAGGCGGTCGGTCAGGCTGGCGCCAGCGTAGAGACCGAGCGGCGCCAGCGCGTCGCGCACCCCGTCGAGCAGGGCATCGGTAGCCGGATAGCACAGCAAAGTGCCGACCCAGGGACGTTCGGCGACGCTGGACAGCTCTCCCTCCTGCAGGTGCAGGCGCTCAACCAGCAGCGGTATCTCATCCACCCACACTTCCAGCCGGTTGCTGAGGGTGCCGTGGCTGAAGGTTTCACCAATCACCGGGCGGCCAAGGCAGAGTAGATCCCATGCCAGCAGCGTGCTGGAGGCGCAAAGATGAAAGGTGGTGGACAGCCGGGCATTGGCCCCGGGAAAGAAGATGGCATCCTGCGGGAGCCACTCCAGGGTCGTCTGCGGGGCGAGGGTCAACTGCTGGCGCAATAGCGCTTGCGCACCGCTGCTGCGGTAAAACTTGCTGGCGCCAGGCATGGTTATCAGCGTATGGCAGCCGGGGTCAAGATGGGCGCTAATTGTCAGCTCATCACCGCCGACGATGCCACCGGGCGGGTGAAGCAGATAGAGGTGACAGGTCTCTTCTTCCGGGTAAAACGGGCGCTGGACGGTCAGCGGGCCGACGTGTTGGGCGCTGGCGAGAACGGTCTTGCCTCCGGCCTGCTGAAAGCGGAGATCCAGCGTAGCCTGCCAGCCTTTTTTGAGTGGTGGTAACACGGTGCCGTGCAATGTTGCGCCCCTGCAAAATCAAGATAAAACAGCAGCAATGAGTATTGATCGGCGGGAGTTTATCCCGGTCATACGAAACGCTTATGTCATTCGTTACCCGGCGCGTCGCGACGGGCGCGAGGGGAAAGCGGTATAACCGCTCCGGATTATTCACCCGGATAATCTTTGCCGTCAATATCCTTATCCGCTGACTGGCCGCGGCGGATAAAGCGGGAGGGCGGGCCCGTCCCCGATGCCAGCAGGCGGCGGAACTTTTGCTTTTAGTTGCCGATAACGCGTTGTTATAAAAGGGGGATGCGGCGATTACCGCGTATCATGACGACGTGGAGCAAAAGTGCGGGTGAGATGGGCAAACAGGCCCGGGGATCCTCCCGGCAGACGGGGCCGGGAGGGGAGATTATTTCTGCTCTGGCGCTTTTTTCTTCTTCATCTGGGTCCAGATTTTGCTCTCCTGGCGGCGCCACAGACGCTGAATATTGTCATGATGGCGCAGGAGGATCAGGCAGGAGAGCATCGACACCGGAAAAGTGTACTGCGGTTTAAACCACCAGACGTAGAAAGGCGCGATAAGCGCGCTGACGATAGCGCCAAGGGATGAGTAGCCGCTGAGCAGGATGGTCAGCAGCCAGGTCCCGGCCATCACCCCGGTCAGATCAAGACCGATGGGGGCGATAGCGCCGAAGGCCGTGGCGACGCCTTTACCGCCGCGGAAATGAAAGAAGACTGGCCAGATATGGCCCACGCAGGCGGCAATCGCCACTAACCCCAGCCAGAATGGCGTAAGGCCCAGCGCCCAGGCGCCCCACACCGGGAGCATACCCTTCAGCACATCAAAAATAAGTACCGCTACGGCCGCCCCTTTTCCGCCAATTCGTAGTACGTTAGTGGCCCCGGGGTTGCCTGAGCCGCTGTCGCGTGGGTCGGGCAGGCCAGCAAGGCGACATACCAGAATGGCGCTGGAAATGGAGCCGCAGAGGTAGGCGAGGAGTACCAGTCCAGGCGCGATTGCACTCATAACGCTGTTCCGTTTTGAAAATGTCGTTGTATTCTCTGCATCTGTGGATAATACGCATAATTCGCCGGAAGTGGTATCCGGTTTAGCTAAAAAGCAGGCAGGGCGTGATGGATATTGTATTTATAGAGCAACTTTCGGTAATCACCACCATTGGTGTTTATGACTGGGAACAAACCATTGAGCAGAAGCTGGTGTTCGATATCGAAATTGCATGGGATAACCGCAAGGCGGCCGCCAGCGATGATGTCAGCGACTGCCTCAGCTATGCTGATATCAGCGAGCGAGTGATCGCGCATGTGGAGGGGGGAAAATTCGCGTTAGTGGAGCGGGTGGCTGAAGAAGTGGCCGACCTGCTGCTGGAAACATTCCAGTCGCCATGGGTGCGTATTAAAGTCAGCAAACCTGGCGCCGTGGCCCGCGCGGCAAATGTCGGTGTGATTATTGAACGTGGCCTTAATCTGAAACAAAACTTTTCAGGTCATACTTGTTAAACAAATTGCGTTTATACCGGTCATAGCATCCGGTCATCAGGCAATTTTACTGGCGATGTCCTTCCAGAACGGTGGACGAATCCGCGTGTACTTCCTGTACGCTGCGGATTACGCGCGCTCTGGCTGTCGGGTTGCGCCTGTTGATCGATAATGTGTTCCTGGTTTTTTTCATTTTACTTTTTAAAGGGTTTAATTGAATGAGCGATATACACTCGCTGCTGGTGGCGGCAATATTGGGTGTGGTTGAGGGGTTGACAGAGTTTTTACCTGTTTCCAGTACCGGTCATATGATTATTGTTGGTCACCTGCTGGGGTTTGAAGGTGATACGGCAAATACCTTTGAAGTGGTTATTCAGCTAGGCTCGATACTCGCCGTAGTGGTGATGTTCTGGCGTCGTTTGTTCGGTCTGATCGGCATCCATTTCGGCAGGCCGCCGGAGCATGAAGGCAAAGGCAGCGGTCGCTTGTCGCTTATCCATATCCTCCTCGGCATGATCCCCGCGGTGGTGCTGGGGCTGATTTTCCACGACACCATTAAATCCTTATTTAACCCGGTAAACGTGATGTACGCCCTGATTGTCGGCGGCGTATTGCTGATTGCGGCGGAAGTACTCAAGCCGAAACAGCCGCGCGCGGTCGGGATTGACGATATGACCTATCGTCAGGCGTTTGTCATCGGCTGCTTTCAGTGTCTGGCGCTGTGGCCGGGGTTCTCGCGCTCGGGGGCGACTATCTCCGGCGGCATGCTGATGGGCGTCAGCCGCTACGCGGCGTCGGAGTTCTCTTTCCTGCTGGCGGTACCGATGATGATGGGCGCCACCGTGCTGGACGTCTACAAGAGCATCGGCTTCCTGAACATGGGCGATGTGCCGATGTTTGCCGTCGGCTTCGCGATGGCGTTTATCGTGGCGCTGATTGCGATTAAAACCTTCCTGCAGCTGATCAAGCGGATCTCGTTTATCCCGTTCGCTATCTACCGCTTTATCGTGGCGGCAGCCGTTTACGTGGTCTTCTTCTAAGACCAGTGCCCTCAGCCTTGCGGCTGGGGGCAACGCTGTTCCTTCCACTGCGCCACCGCAGCAATTCTCCGCCGCGTCAGCTCTTCGCGAATTTCCGCCCCTTTAAAGCCCGCCGCCACTACCTCTTTGGTGGAGACAGACTGCGCCACTTCCCAGGCCTCCAGAAGCAGGCGCCCTTGCGGGTAATCGCTGGCCTCGAAACCGGTGCGTCCGCGGACGTCGGCTTCGCTGGTGAGGGCGATCTGCTGCACGCGCTGCGGTTTGCGCCAGGCGTCAATGCTGTCGAAGAGTTTGACGAGGGTTTTCGGCTGCAGGATCGGCAGGGTGTGGATCAAGTCATGGTACTCCGCCACCAGTTTCGCGAGATCGCGGATATCGTTTGGCACCCGCAGACGCGCGCAGATCTGTTCTACCAGCTTGACGCCCGCCGGGCCATGGCCGTGGTGACGCGGCCAGAGCGCTTTCGGCGTCAGTCCTTTACCGAGGTCATGACACAGGGTGGCGAAACGCACGTCGACATCCGGCGACAGCATCGCGGCCATCGTGACGGTCATCAGGGTGTGCAGGCCGGTATCGATTTCCGGGTGCCACTTCGCCGGGGCCGGCACGCCGTACAGCGCGTCAATTTCCGGAAACAGCACCTTAAGAGCCTGGCAGTCGCGCAGCGTCTGGAAAAAGACCTGCGGATTGCGGGTGGTTAACGCGCTTTCCGTCTCTTTCCACACCCGCTCCGGCGTTAAATGCGCCAGCTCACCGGCCTCAACCATCGCATGCATCAGGGCCTGGGTTTCTTCGGCAATGCGAAAGCCCAGATGCGCATAGCGGGCAGCAAAGCGCGCCACACGCAGCACGCGCAGCGGATCTTCGCTAAAGGCGGGAGAGACATGGCGCAGCAGGCGCAGGCGAAGATCGTTTTGCCCGCCGTAGGGGTCGATGATCGTGCCATCGGCGTCCTGGGCGAGGGCGTTGACCGTCAGGTCGCGGCGCAGCAGATCGGCTTCGAGGGTCACGTCCGGGGCGGCATAGCAGGTAAAACCGGTATAGCCCGCGCCGGATTTGCGCTCGGTACGGGCCAGGGCATACTCCTCCCGGCTTTGCGGATGGAGGAACACGGGAAAGTCGCGGCCTACCTGTTGGTAGCCCGCGTCAAGCATCTGTTGCGGGGTGGCGCCCACCACCACCCAGTCTCGGTCTTTGACCGGCAGCCCTAATAGCGCATCGCGCACCGCACCGCCGACCAGATAGCTCTTCACGCCCGATTCTCCCGTATCTGTTTTTCGCAAGATGATACGTAAGTCTGGCAGAGAAGACGAATTAGTTCATCCACCGGTCTTTACGTTTGCGGCTTGGCACCAGATGCGGCAGCACCAGACCCAGCAGCAGACCGACGCCGAGCACGCCGCCGCCGTACATGAACCACTGCATGATAATGGTGCGCTGTTTGTCATCAAGCTGCAGATTCGCCGCATTCACCTTCTTCTGCGCGACCACCAGCTCGTTTTTCAACTTCTGGTTCTCGTCCTTCAGCGCGTTAATCGCGCTGTCGCTGCCGGCGACTTTCTTCTGCATATCCGCCGTACGCTGGTTCCAGGTGGCGTCGATGTTGTTCAGCTTATCGGTCAGCGTTTTGACCTGGTTTTCCAGATCCGGGACGCGGGTGCGCAGGCTGGGCTCATTGCTCAGCTCTTTCAACGGGATCCAGGCGGTACGGCCATTGCTGTCGCGGACCTGCGCGTAACTGGTGCTGTCGTTCGTTTGCAGCACCGACACTTCTTCCCCGGCGTTGATGGTGCCGACCAGACGATAATTATCGCCCGGGCCGCTGCGAACCCAGGTGTTCAGCTCATCGGAAACGTAGCGCTTTTCTTCTGCGTGAACCGCCGTAGCGGCGCTAAGCGCGAGCAAAGTAAAAGTAATCAGGCGTAATTTTGGCATCAGGTCATCGTTTGGTCATAAAAAGTGGAACGATAGTAGAGGCATCGCCAGAGCGACGCAAAGTTTTCCACCACAATCGGAATCATCCAGGAGGTGGCCCGGCAAAAAGCGCGTTGCATGGCGATTCGCCGCAAAATACTATCTACTGACAAAAAATATCGTCGTAAGTTCGCCGCAATTTGTCGGCGCAGCACAGAAGCGGAAGAATTCAGTCATGGCTCAAGAAATCGAACTCAAGTTTATCGTCGCTCAGAATGGGGTAGAGACGCTGCGCGAGCAGCTCAATGCGCTCGAGGCGAAACATACGCCTGCGGGCCAGTTACTGAACATTTATTACGAAACCGCCGATAACTGGCTGCGTCGTCACGATATGGGGCTGCGCATCCGCGGCGACCAGGGGCGTTATGAAATGACGCTGAAAATTGCCGGCCGGGTGGTAGGGGGGCTGCACCAGCGTCCGGAATACAATATCCCACTGGATAAACCGGAGCTGGCGCTTGAGCGCCTGCCGGCGGAGGTCTGGCCGCAAGGCGAGCTCCCGGCCGCGCTGGCGGAGCATGTCCAGCCGCTGTTCAGCACTGATTTTGCTCGTGAACGTTGGGTGATACAGGAAGGGAATAGTGAGATTGAGATCGCCCTCGATCGCGGCGAAGTGAAGGCTGGCGAACATCAGGAGCCGATCTGCGAACTGGAGCTGGAGCTGCTTGCCGGGGAGACTGCCGATCTGCTGCGCCTTGCGCACCGTCTGCTGGAGAGCGGCGTCCTGCGTCAGGGGAGCCTGAGCAAAGCCGCGCGCGGGTATCATCTGGCGCAAGGCAATGGCGAGCGTCCCGTCACCTCGCTGACGGTGCTGGCGGTGGCGGCGAAGGCCAGCGTGGAGCAAGGGCTGGAGGCGGCGCTGGAGAGCGCCCTGGCGCACTGGCTGTATCACGACGAAGTATGGCTGCGCGGCAATGCGAAAGCCAAAGCGGAAATCCTGCTGGCGTTAGCCCGCGTGCGCCATACCCTCGTGCTGTTCGGCGGCATCGTGCCGCGTAAGGCGACCACCCAGCTCCGCGCGTTGCTGAACGACGCCGAAGCCGTTCTGCTGGCCGCGGACACCGCCGACGAGGCGTTATTCCGCACCGAGGTCGTCGGCGCCAAACTGGCCCTGACTGAATGGCTGGTCCAGCGCGGCTGGCGTCCGTTCCTCAACGAGGCGGGAGAGAAAAAAATAGCCGGATCGTTCAAACGGTTTGCCGATATTAACCTCTCGCGGGTGGCAGCCGAGCTGCGCGGCGCCGTGCAGCATCTGGCGGTCGAAGATGCCGCCGACCAGTTGCCGAAGCTGTCCCGTGACATCGACAGCGTCCAGCTGCTGGCGGGCGCCTATGGCGACGCCGTCGCGCCGTGGCTGGAGAACTGGCAGGAGCTTCACCGTGCAATAGCACATGACGATCGCAGCGTCTTTGAATATTTCCGTCGCCAGGCGCTGGCTGCCGAGCCGTTCTGGCTGCATAGTGGAAAACGATAATTTCAGGCCAGGGAGCCCTTATGATGCCGCTTTCTCCGCAATTACAGCAGCACTGGCAGACGGTCGCTGACCGTCTGCCAGCGGATTTTCCCATTGCCGAACTGAGCCCACAGGCCAGGTCGGTCATGGCGTTCAGCGATTTTGTCGAACAGAGTGTGATCGCCCAGCCGGGCTGGCTGAATGAGCTTGCGGACTCCTCGCCGGAGGCGGAAGAGTGGCGGCATTACGAGGCCTGGCTGCAGGATCGCCTGCAGGCCGTCACTGACGAAGCGGGGTTGATGCGAGAGCTGCGTCTCTTCCGCCGCCAGATGATGGTCCGCATCGCCTGGGCGCAGGCGCTGTCGCTGGTGAGCGAAGAAGAGACCCTGCAGCAGCTGAGCGCCCTGGCGGAGACCCTGATTGTCGCCGCCCGCGACTGGCTATACGCCGCCTGCTGTAAGGAGTGGGGAACGCCATGCAATGCCGAGGGCCAGCCGCAGCCGCTGCTGATCCTCGGGATGGGAAAGCTGGGCGGCGGCGAGCTGAACTTCTCTTCCGATATCGATCTGATCTTTGCCTGGCCTGAGCATGGCGCCACCCGCGGCGGCCGCCGCGAGCTGGATAACGCCCAGTTCTTTACCCGTCTGGGGCAGCGGCTGATCAAGGCCCTTGACCAGCCGACGCAGGATGGCTTTGTCTATCGGGTTGACATGCGCCTGCGGCCGTTTGGCGACAGTGGGCCGCTGGTACTCAGCTTTGCGGCACTGGAAGATTATTACCAGGAGCAGGGTCGGGACTGGGAACGCTATGCGATGGTGAAAGCGCGGATCATGGGCGATAACGACGGCGTGTACGCCAGCGAGTTGCGCGCGATGCTCCGTCCTTTCGTCTTCCGCCGTTATATCGACTTCAGCGTGATCCAGTCGCTGCGTAACATGAAAGGCATGATCGCCCGCGAAGTGCGGCGTCGCGGGCTGAAAGACAACATCAAGCTCGGCGCCGGCGGGATCCGTGAAATTGAGTTTATCGTTCAGGTCTTTCAGCTGATCCGCGGTGGTCGCGAACCTGCACTGCAGCAGCGCGCCCTGCTGCCGACGCTGGCGGCGATTGATGAGCTACATCTGCTGCCGGAAGGCGACGCGGCGCTGCTGCGCGAGGCCTATCTGTTCCTGCGCCGGCTGGAAAACCTGCTGCAAAGCATCAACGATGAACAGACCCAGACCCTGCCGCAGGATGAACTTAACCGCGCCAGGCTGGCGTGGGGGATGCATACCGAAGACTGGGAGACGCTGAGCGCGCAGCTGGCGAGCCAGATGGCCAACGTGCGGCGAGTGTTTAATGAACTGATCGGCGATGATGAGGATCAGTCCCCGGATGAGCAACTGGCCGAGTACTGGCGCGAGCTGTGGCAGGATGCGCTGGAAGAAGATGACGCCAGCTCGGCGCTGGCGCATTTAAACGATACCGACCGCCGTAGCGTGCTGGCGCTGATTGCCGATTTTCGTAAAGAGCTGGATCGGCGCACCATCGGCCCGCGCGGCCGCCAGGTGCTGGATCAGCTGATGCCGCATCTGCTGAGCGAAATCTGCTCGCGCGCCGATGCGCCGCTGCCTCTGGCGCGGATCACGCCGCTGTTGACCGGGATCGTCACCCGTACCACCTATCTTGAGCTGCTGAGCGAATTCCCCGGCGCGCTGAAGCACCTGATCACGCTCTGCGCGGCGTCGCCGATGGTCGCCAGCCAGCTGGCGCGCCACCCGCTGCTGCTGGATGAGCTGCTGGATCCCAACACCCTCTATCAGCCGACGGCGACCGATGCCTATCGCGACGAGCTGCGCCAGTACCTGCTGCGCGTGCCGGAAGAGGATGAAGAGCAGCAGCTGGAGGCGTTGCGCCAGTTTAAGCAGGCGCAGCAGCTGCATATCGCGGCGGCGGATATCGCTGGCACCCTGCCGGTGATGAAGGTCAGCGATCACTTAACCTGGCTTGCCGAAGCGATCCTCGACGCGGTGGTGCAGCAGGCATGGGGGCAGATGGTCGCTCGCTACGGCCAGCCGACCCACCTGCACGATCGCCAGGGTCGCGGCTTCGCCGTTGTCGGCTACGGTAAGCTCGGCGGCTGGGAGCTGGGCTACAGCTCCGATCTCGATCTGGTGTTCCTCCATGACTGCCCGGCGGAGGTGATGACCGACGGCGAGCGGGAGATTGACGGCCGTCAGTTCTACCTGCGGCTGGCCCAGCGGATCATGCACCTGTTCAGCACCCGCACCTCGTCCGGTATTCTCTACGAAGTGGACGCCCGGCTGCGTCCTTCTGGCGCGGCGGGGATGCTGGTCACCACCGCCGACGCGTTTGCTGACTATCAGCAGAACGAAGCCTGGACGTGGGAACATCAGGCGCTGGTGCGCGCCCGCGTGGTCTATGGCGACCCGGCGCTGCAGGCGCGCTTTGACGCCATTCGTCGCGATATCCTGACCACCCCGCGGGAGGGGACGACCCTGCAGACCGAGGTTCGCGAGATGCGCGAGAAGATGCGCGCCCACCTTGGCAACAAACATCCCGATCGTTTTGATATCAAAGCCGATGCCGGCGGGATCACCGATATTGAATTTATTACCCAGTATCTGGTCCTACGCTATGCCAGTGACAAGCCGAAGCTGACCCGCTGGTCTGACAACGTGCGTATTCTTGAGCTGCTGGCGCAGAACGACATCATGGACGAGGAGGAGGCGCGCGCCTTAACGCATGCATACACCACCTTGCGTGATGCGCTCCATCACCTGGCCCTGCAGGAGCAGCCGGGACACGTGGCGCCAGAGGCTTTCAGCCGGGAGCGTCAGCAGGTCAGCGCCAGCTGGCAGAAGTGGCTGATGGCTTAACTATAAAATCGGGTGTGCTATTATCGCGCGCAAAGTTTGCGTCTCGCAGGAGAGAGTCATGAAAGTAACGCTGCCGGAGTTTGAACGTGCAGGAGTGTTGGTGGTGGGTGATGTGATGCTGGACCGCTACTGGTACGGCCCCACCAGTCGTATTTCCCCGGAAGCCCCGGTGCCGGTGGTGAAGGTGGAAAATATCGAAGAACGTCCTGGCGGCGCGGCAAACGTAGCGATGAACATCGCCTCCCTGGGGGCAACGTCGCGCCTGGTGGGATTGACCGGGATTGATGACGCTGCCCGCGCGCTGAGCCAGGCGCTGGCCAATGTGAATGTGAAGTGCGACTTCGTCTCCGTCCCGACTCACCCGACCATCACCAAGCTGCGGGTGCTGTCGCGCAACCAGCAGCTGATCCGCCTCGACTTTGAAGAGGGCTTCTCCGGCGTGGATCCGCAGCCGATGCACGAGCGCATTCAGCAGGCGCTGGGCTCCATTGGCGCGCTGGTTCTCTCGGACTACGCCAAAGGGGCGCTGACCAGCGTCCAGACGATGATCAAGCTCGCCCGTGAAGCGGGCGTGCCGGTGCTGATCGATCCGAAAGGCACCGATTTCGAACGCTACCGCGGCGCGACGCTGCTCACCCCGAACCTCTCTGAGTTTGAAGCGGTGGTGGGCAAGTGTCAGGATGAAGCGGAGATCGTTGAGCGCGGCATGAAGCTCATCGCCGAATTCGAACTGTCAGCGCTGCTGGTGACGCGCTCTGAGCAGGGGATGACGCTGCTGCAGCCGGGGCGTCCGCCGCTGCATATGCCGACCCAGGCCCAGGAAGTGTACGACGTGACCGGTGCCGGCGACACGGTGATTGGCGTGCTGGCGGCGACCCTGGCCTCCGGCAACACCCTGGAAGAGGCCTGCTATTTCGCCAACGCCGCGGCGGGCGTGGTGGTCGGTAAGCTGGGGACCTCCACCGTTTCCCCTGTCGAGCTGGAAAACGCGGTCCGCGGCCGGGCTGAGACCGGCTTTGGCGTGATGAGCGAAGAGGAACTCAAACAGGCGGTTGCGGCAGCGCGCAAGCGCGGTGAGAAAGTGGTGATGACCAACGGGGTCTTCGACATTCTGCATGCCGGCCATGTCTCCTATCTGGCGAATGCGCGCAAGCTGGGCGACCGTCTGATCGTGGCGGTCAACAGCGATGCCTCAACCAAACGTCTGAAAGGCGAAACCCGCCCGGTGAACCCGCTGGAACAGCGGATGATCGTGCTGGGGGCGCTGGAGGCCGTCGACTGGGTGGTCTCCTTCGAGGAAGACACCCCGCAGCGGCTGATTGCCGGTATCCTGCCGGACCTGCTGGTCAAAGGCGGCGATTATAAGCCGGAACAGATCGCCGGCAGCGAAGAGGTCTGGGCTAACGGCGGCGAAGTGCTGGTGCTCAACTTTGAAGATGGTTGCTCGACCACCAATATTATTAAGAAAATACAAAAAGATAGCGATAAATAATCTTTTCGCTATTCACCGGCTTGTACGGTGAAGCATCACGGCCCGCGATGGAGATATCGCGGGCCGTTTTTATTTAATCATGTGGAAAATGATTTAGCGCAATAAATAATCATATTAAGCGCATTTTTCGTACAAATCGCGTTAAGGTAAGCGTAAATACTGAAGTGAGTAAAGGCATATGACTGATCAGAACATCCACCGCTGAAGGAGTATGCGCATGAACCATAACGATATGTATTCAATGAAGAATTTTGATTTTTTGGCGCGGAGTTTCGCCAGAATGCACGCGCAAGGCCAGCCAGTTGATCTTCAGGCTATTGTCGGCAATATGGATGAAGAGCATCGTGAATGGTTTTGCCAGCGTTATGAACTTTACTGTCGTCAGGTAAACAGCCCGGCGGAAGCCGCCCACTAAGCCAAACGCAAAACGGGCCCCTGAGGGCCCGTTTTTTACGGCTGCTCTTCGCTGCCAGGCGTCGCTGCCTGGCGGTTTTCGAGGTCATTCAGACGCTGCTCCAGCAGCGCCAGTTTTTCGCGGGTCCGCAGCAAAACCTGAGTCTGTACGTCAAACTCTTCGCGGCTGACCAGATCCAGGCGGGTCAGCTGCGACTGTAGCGCCTGGCGGATTTTCTTCTCAACATCCTCACCCAGATCGCGAAGTCCTTTTGGCATCGACTCATGGACCTGGCGGGCGATTTGTTCAATTTTTTTCGGGTCAATCATGGTGGTTTCCTGCTCGGGTCGGATGATTGATCATTGTAGTGCGAACCAGGCCGCCTATAAACCAGAAATGTTTGAAGCTTATGCATTGCCGAGGATAGTCAATAGCGTTATAGTTATCTCGCTTATTCTCAGGGCGGGGCGAAATTCCCCACCGGCGGTAAATCAACCATTGCGTTGAAAGCCCGCGAGCGCTTCCCGTGACTACGGGAAGGTCAGCAGATCCGGTGTAATTCCGGGGCCGACGGTTAAAGTCCGGATGGGAGAGAGTAACGGCACAGTCGGGCCCAGGCCCGCTCGCGTTGACTTTTGCCGCTAAACCGGCGCTCCTAAGACTGCCCTGATTCTGGTAACCATAATTTTAATGAGGTTTTTTTACCATGAATCAGACGCTCCTTTCTTCTTTTGGTACCGCTTTTGAACGTGTGGAACACGCTTTGGACGCCCTGCGCGAAGGCCGCGGCGTGATGGTGCTTGATGATGAAGACCGTGAAAACGAAGGCGATATGATCTTCGCCGCCGAAACCATGACCGTTGAGCAGATGGCGCTGACCATTCGTCACGGCAGCGGCATTGTGTGCCTGTGCCTGACCGAAGATCGCCGCAAACAGCTGGATCTGCCGATGATGGTTGAGAACAACACCAGCGCCTACGGCACCGGCTTTACCGTGACCATCGAAGCGGCCGAAGGTGTGACCACCGGCGTCTCCGCTGCCGACCGCGTGACCACCGTCCGCGCGGCCATTGCCGACGGCGCGAAACCTTCCGATCTCAACCGTCCTGGCCACGTTTTCCCGCTGCGTGCGCAGCCGGGTGGCGTACTGACCCGCGGCGGCCACACTGAAGCTACTATCGACCTCGTGACCCTGGCTGGCTTTAAACCCGCAGGCGTGCTGTGCGAGCTGACCAACGACGATGGCACCATGGCGCGCGCGCCGGAGTGCATCAAGTTCGCTCAGCAGCACAATATGGCGGTAGTCACGATTGAAGATCTGGTGGCCTATCGTCGCGAACATGAGCGTAAAGCCAGCTAAATAGCGGTTCGCTACGCCCGACCACAGCCCACTTCTTAGTGGGCTGTGTTGTTTCTGCGCTTTAACCGATGCCCATCGTCTGGAGTACCACCAGGCTCAACCCCATGACCGACATCCCGCACAAAACGCCATAGCTTGGGTTGCTTTGCGGATCGATCTCTTTCGCCAGCGGCATCAGTTCATCGACGGACAGTGCCACCATAATCCCGGCGACGGCAGCCATGATCGCTCCCATCACCAGCGGTGAGACCAGACTCCCCAGAATCAGCCACGCCAGCACGCCGCCCAAAATTTCCGCCATGCCGGAAAGCCCGGCCCAGAGCACCGCCTTGCTGCGCGATCCGGTGGCGGCATACACTGGCCCGGCAACGGCCAGTCCTTCAGGAATATTGTGCAGGGCAACGGCGAGGGCCACGCCCATGCCGAGTTCCAGGTTGTTGCTGGCCGTGACATAGGTGGCGATCCCTTCCGGGAAGTTATGCAGGCTGATACCTAACGTCAGCAGAATAGCGGTGCGACGTAAATTACGTGGACGCGGCGTGGCGGGGGTCATCAGATCCTGCGGGTGGGCGTGCGGCAGGAGGCGGTCAAGGCCGAAATAGCCCAGCAGGCCGATGACAAACATCCCGTAACCGAGCAGCGGCGACATGCCTTCGGCGGTCAGCGCGGCAGGCAGCATTTCCATCAATGAAATCAACAGCATGATCCCGGCGGCAAAGCCGAGGGAGAAGCCAAGCAGACGGTTAGAGGGTTTCTGACCAATCACGCCGAATATGGCGCCAATAAAGGTTGCGCTACCGGCTAACAGCGTCAATATTAAGGGTGATGACATCGCTACTCTCCCTGTGAAAATAAGTGCATATGAGTATATTGCCTGAGGATGCGCGTACGGGACACGTCCCTTTACCGCGACTTACATTCAAATTTTCTGACGATCATCATCATGGTTATCTGAGTTTATCCTGGCGCAAAAGCGCGTAATGTGAGCACATCACATTGACACCCTAAGGATATCATCATGTCCCCTACCCGAATGCCCGCGTTGTTTCTCGGCCATGGCAGCCCAATGAACGTGCTGGAAGACAACATTTATACTCGCGCCTGGGCTCACCTGGGCGAAACCCTGCCGCGTCCGAAGGCGATTGTGGTGGTCTCTGCGCACTGGTTCACGCGCGGTACGGGCGTGACGGCGATGGAGGCCCCGAAGACCATTCACGACTTCGGCGGTTTCCCACAGGCGCTGTATGACACCCATTATCCGGCGCCGGGCTCTCCGGCGCTGGCGCAACGACTGGTGGAGCTGCTCTCGCCTGTGCCGGTCACTCTCGACAAAGAAGCCTGGGGATTTGACCATGGCTCGTGGGGCGTGCTGATTAAAATGTATCCGCAGGCGGATATCCCGATGGTTCAGTTGAGCATCGACAGCACCAAACCGCCGGCCTGGCATCTCGAAATGGGGCGGAAACTGGCCTCGCTGCGTGATGAAGGCATTATGCTGGTGGCCAGCGGCAACGTGGTGCATAACCTGCGCACCGCCCGCTGGCACGGCGAGAACACGCCATACCCATGGGCAGAGTCCTTCAATAACTACGTGAAGGCGAATCTGCAATGGCAGGGGCCGGACGAGCAGCACCCGCTGGTTAACTACCTGGCACACGAAGGAGGCTCGCTCTCCAACCCAACGGCGGAGCATTTCCTGCCGCTGCTATATATCCTGGGGGCGTGGGATGGTGTTGAAGCGATTACGATCCCGGTCGATGGCATCGAGATGGGCTCGCTGAGTATGCTGTCGGTGGTGGTTGGCGCCTGATGATAGTGCGCTCCGGCGATATCGTCGCCGGAGCGCGACATTATTCGACGAAAATGTGCGGATAGAAGCGCGACAGATCCTGAGTGATCAGCGCCCGATCTTCGCGAATGCCGATCCCGGCGGGCTGATCGTTGATGAGCCAGCTGCCAATCAGCGTGTAGCTGTCACCAAACTTCGGCAGGGGGTAAAACTCCTGCACGATGGTTCCTTCTTCCCCGTACGGACCTTCCACCGACTCCACGACCTTGCCCTGCTCAACAATGGAGACGTTGGCCCCTTCACGAGAGAAGATCGGCTTAATGACGAACTTCTCCATCTCCGGGTGGGCATCTTCGCTGAAGTAGGCCGCCAGCAGATTCGGGTGATTGGGGAACATTTCCCACAGCATCGGCAGCAACGCTTTGTTGGAGATAATGCTTTTCCACGCGGGCTCCAGCCAGCGCACGCCGGCGTCTTCCAGCTTGGTGGAGAACATCTCCCGCAGCATAAACTCCCACGGATAGAGCTTGAACAGGTTACCAATCACCTGATCCTGCAGATCGGTAAACTGACCTTTTTCGCCCAGACCGATATCTTCGATATAGAGGAATTCCGTCGCCAGGCCTGCTTCCGCGGCGCAGTCCTGCAGATACTGCACGGTGCCGCGATCTTCAACGGTATCGCGGCAGCAGGCCATATGCAGCAGCTGGAAGCCAAACTGCTCGCGCAGCTCGCCGAAGCGATCGATGAGCTTTTCCTGCAAACTATTGAACTGGTCGCTGCCCGCCGGCAGCTTGCCGGCGTTGAGCTGGTCTTCCAACCAGATCCACTGGAAGAAGGCCGCTTCATACAGCGAGGTCGGGGTGTCGGCATTGTTCTCCAGCAGCTTCGGCTCGCCGACGCCATCCCATGCCAGGTCGAGACGCGAGTAGAGCGACGGCTGGTTGGTTTTCCACGACTGGCGCACAAAGCCCCAGGTGTGTTTAGGGATGCGGAATTTAGTCATCAGCTCATCGCTGGCGATCACTTTCTCCACCACCTGGAGGCACATTTGATGCAGCTCGGCGGTGACTTCCTCCAGTTTTTCCACCTGCGCGAGGGTCAGCTTGTAATACGCCTCTTCGCTCCAGTAGGGCTCACCGTACATGGTGTGGAAGTTGAAACCGTACTCGGTCGCTTTCTCACGCCAGTCCGGGCGCTCGGTAATACTGACTCTTTCCATGTGAGTTAGCCGCCCATCGAGCGAGAAGAGGACGTTGAGCCTGCGGCGCTACGCTGCATAGTCGACTGCTTCGCCACCGACTCGCCAAAACCACCGCGGGTAACGGTGGTGGTGGTCGCTGGCTTCGGCGCCATCGCGGTTTTCGGCACGTTCATGGTGCGACCCGGCTGGGCGGCGCCATAGCTTTTGCCGCTCGCATCGGTGTATTGACCATAGGCCGGGCTGGCCGGGTTTTTCGAGCTGAACAGCGGCTGCTGTTGCGCCATGCCGCCGCCCATTAGGCGGCCCATCATATAGCCGGCCATCAGCGGCATCCAGAAGCTGCCGCTGCTTTGCGCCTGCGCCTGGTTTTCCGGGGCGACGCCCGCCTGGGCTGGCGTCTGCTGGCACTGGCCTTCGCCAAACTCGGCGACGCAGTCTTCCCGGGTGGCATATTTCGGCGCGGTGCGTTCTGCCTCTTTTACCGCGTTGGTGTAAGCCGTGGTGCACTCGGCTGCTTTGCCCGGATTGGCGGCGGAGCAGTCATCGGCGTTCTGGTATAGCGACACCGTTTCATCGCTTTTTTCACAACCGGCAAGCATAAAGACCGCGGTGACGGCCAGCGCGACCGGCGTCAGATGGCGTGCGCTCCAGCTTTTGCGGAACGACGAATGATTAATTTTTTTTGTCCGTTTCATATTTGTCTTCCAGGACCCAGTGGTATGGCGTGTGTTAACGCTCAGGATAGAGGATGAGTGGTGGAAAATGAAGCGAAGAGGGGCGCTAAGCGGGGGATCTTTACGTTGCCTTACGTTTAACGCATCGCCTGTCCGACGGACAGGCGATGCGCGTCACAGTATGGGTATTACTGACGGAACGGATTGCTGCCGCTGCTCTGGGTGGTCCGTGCGGACGCCGGTTTCACCGCTGCGGTAGTGTTGCCGTAGCCATCGGCGGTGGCATCCTGCTGTGGATTTTCCGGCGCGACGCTGTCTGCGGAGGTGGGGATCGGTTTGCCCAGCGTGTTGTTCAGGGCGACCAGATCCTGCTCGTTCAGGGTACCTAACGCCGACTTAATGTTCAGCTCGTTGATCAGGTAGTTATAGCGCGCATTGGAGAGCTGCTGCTTGGCGTTATACAGCGTGGTGGTGGCGTCGAGGACGTCAACGATGGTACGCGTACCCACCGAGTAGCCTGCTTCCATCGCATCCAGGGAGCTTTGCGCAGAGACCACCGCCTGTTTGTAGGCATTGATGCTGCTGATGGAGGCGTTCACGTTGTTAAACGACGAACGTACAGTCTGCACGACGCTGCGGTGGGCGCTTTCCAGCTGCTCGCTGGCGCCAACGAAGTTGTATTGCGCCTGTTTGACCTGCGAGGTCACCGCGCCACCCTGATACAGTGGCAGAGAGAAGTTCAGGCCGATTTGGTTCTGCCCGGCATCGTTATCCTGGTATTGCTGAGGATTATTATGGGTTTTTGAACCACTGTAGCTAGTATTCGATACCCCACTCGACGCGGATAGGCTGAGCGTCGGCAAATGCCCGTCCTGCGCCTGGCGAATCTGCTCGCGAGCCAGGTCCTGGTTCAGACGCGCCTGCAGCAGCGACAGGTTGCGGTTCTCCGCTTCCTTCAGCAGGGCGTTGACCGCCTGCGGCTTGTTGGTTTTGAAGCCATTCACATTCAGCGAGGCCAGCTCCGGATAGTAGTTACCGGTGACCTGGCGCAGTTCTTCGACGGCGTTGTCGAGATCGTTACGCGCGGTGACTTCGTTCGCCAGCACGGCGTCGTATTGTGAACGGGCGTTCTGTACGTCAGTGATCGCCACCAGGCCTACGTTAAAGCGCTGCGTGGTTTGATCCAACTGGCGGTAAATGGCCTGTTTCTGCGCTTCGGTATAGGAGAGCGTGTCGATGGCGGCCAGCACTTTAAAATAGGCCGTCGCGGTATTCAGAATCAGCGTTTGCTGATCGGTCTGATACGTGACATCCTGAATGCCTGCCGTTTTTTCCTGCAGCGTCAGGGCGCGCCATTTCGACATATCAAACAGAACCTGCGTTAACTGCAGCGAACCGCTGGTGACGTTTGAATTGATGCCGTTGCTGTCGCGATAGCCATTGTTATAGGTATAATCCGCTCCCAGCCCAAGCTGAGGCAGTAATGGACTGCGCGCTTCATTGATCTTTTCGAACGCGGCGTCACGATCGGCTGCCGATTTACGCAGATCGGGGTTGCTGATGCGCGCCTGCTGGTAAACCTGAAGCAGGTTTTCCGCCTGGCTCATGGCGCTGAACCCGGTCAGGCTCAGGCCGATAAGAATGGGGAGCAATTTCTTCATTTGCATTCCTTGTTGTGAAGCATTTAGCGCTGGTCTAATTCTAAGAAAAATTCCGCTGATTGTATCGATTCTGCCGCCGTAAAAAGTTGGCGTTACGTGCCATCCGGCGGTAATTTGCACCAATCTAACATACGGACCGTAAAACGGTAGCCAAACGGTCTGGAAATCCCTAATTTCGGATTAGCAGGACATGACAATGAGCAAACCCATTCAGCAGGGAATTACCTTCTTCAAAAATGATGTAGAAATTATTGCACGCGAAACGCTGTATCGTGGTTTTTTTTCGCTCGATTTATACCGTTTTCGCCACCGCCTGTTTAACGGCGGCATGAGCGGCGAAGTCACCCGTGAAATTTTTGAGCGCGGGCATGCCGCCGTCTTGCTACCCTTTGACCCGGTGCGGGACGAAGTGGTGCTCGTCGAACAAATCCGTATTGCCGCCTATGATACCAGCGAGAGCCCGTGGCTGCTCGAAATGGTCGCCGGCATGATCGAAGCGGGGGAAACGGTGGAAGACGTTGCCCGTCGGGAAGCGCTGGAGGAGGCCGGACTTGAAGTTGGGCGGACGAAACCAATATTAAGCTATCTGGCCAGTCCTGGCGGCACCAGCGAACGGTTATCGATCCTGGTGGGAGAAGTTGATGCATCCACGGCGAAAGGCATTCATGGCCTGGCCGAGGAAAACGAGGATATTCGGGTGCATGTGGTGAGCCGGGAACAGGCTTACCAGTGGGTAGAAGAGGGGAAAATCGATAACGCAGCCTCTGTCATCGCCTTGCAATGGCTGCAATTGCATTATCACAATTTACGAAACGAGTGGACAAAATGAAGCGTTATACACCTGACTTCCCTGAGATGATGCGCCTGTGCGAGACCAACTTCGCGCAGTTGCGCCGCCTGTTGCCGCGAACGGATGCAGCGGGTGAGAAGGTAAGTTATCAGGTGGGAAGCGCGCAGTATCGGTTAACGATAGTTGAATCGACCCGCTACACTACTTTGGTGGCGATAGAACAGACTCTGCCTGCGGTAAGCTACTGGAGCCTGCCGTCGATGACCGTTCGTCTCTACCATGACGCCATGGTGGCCGAAGTGTGTTCGAGTCAGCAGATCTTTCGCTTCAAAGCGCGGTATGATTATCCTAATAAAAAGTTGCATCAACGCGACGAAAAGCATCAAATTAACCAGTTTCTGGCCGACTGGCTGCGTTACTGTTTAGCACATGGAGCGATGGCGATTCCGGTTTGTTAGCGTCGTTAAACCTAAGGACACCATTTGGAAAGCCTGTTAAACCTACCTCTGGCTGGTGAGGCCAGAGTCAGGATCTTACAAATTACTGATACTCACCTGTTTGCTGAAAAACATGAAACGTTGTTAGGCATTAATACCTGGGAAAGTTATCAGGCCGTACTGTCGGCTATTCATGCCTCACAGCGTCCATGCGATCTGATTGTCGCAACAGGCGATCTGGCGCAGGACCACTCCTCCGCGGCCTATCAGCATTTTGCTGAGGGTATCGCGAGTTTTGCTGCACCCTGCGTCTGGCTACCGGGTAACCATGATTTCCAGCCGGCGATGTACAGTACGCTGCAGGCGTCAGGCATTTCACCCGCCAAGCGCGTGTTTCTCGGCGACCACTGGCAGATCCTGCTGCTGGACAGCCAGGTGTTTGGCGTTCCCCATGGCGAGCTGAGCGACTTCCAGCTGGAGTGGCTCGAACACAAGCTGGCAGAAGCGCCGGAGCGTTATACCTTACTCCTGCTGCACCACCATCCGCTGCCTGCTGGCTGTAGCTGGCTGGACCAACACAGCCTGCGCAACGCTGGCGCGCTGGACCGCGCGCTGAGCGCCTGGCCGCGGGTGAGACATCTGCTGTGCGGCCATATTCATCAGGAGCTGGATCTGGACTGGAATGGCCGGCGCATGATGGCGACGCCGTCGACCTGCGTCCAGTTCAAACCACACTGCGCCAATTTCACTCTGGATACCGTCTCACCCGGCTGGCGCTGGCTGGAGCTGCATCCTGACGGGACGCTGACCACCGAAGTGTGCCGCCTGGAAGGCGCCGAGTTCCACCCGGATATTGCTTCAGAAGGCTACTGATGGCGACGCTTCTTTATCTGCACGGCTTTAACAGTTCCCCGCGCTCGGCGAAGGCGATGGCGTTAAAGACCTGGCTGTCGCAGCAGCACCCCGACATCACCATGGTGGTACCGGAGCTGCCGCCTTATCCGGCTGAAACGGCAGAGCTGCTGGAATCCATTGTGCTGGAGCATGGCGGCGAGCCACTCGGGGTTGTGGGGTCGTCGCTGGGCGGCTACTACGCGACCTGGCTGTCGCAGTGCTTTATGGTGCCGGCGGTGGTCGTCAACCCGGCGGTGCGCCCGTTTGAACTGCTGAACAATTTTCTCGGCCACAATGAGAATCCATACACCGGGCAGCAATATGTGCTAGAGTCTCGCCATATTTACGATCTCAAGGTCATGCAAATCGACCCGCTTGAAGCGCCGGATTTACTCTGGCTGCTGCAGCAGACCGGGGATGAAGTGCTTGATTACCGCCAGGCCGTTCATTACTACGCCTCCTGCCGGCAAACGGTGGAGGAGGGCGGTAATCACGCATTTGTCGGCTTTGACGATCATTTCACTCAGATTATCGAATTTCTCGGCCTGTGCTAAACGGCCCTGAACGACCTACGAATACACACCATGACGCAATCTTCATATAACGCTGATGCCATTGAGGTACTCACCGGGCTAGAGCCGGTGCGCCGCCGTCCGGGCATGTATACCGACACCACCCGTCCTAACCATCTTGGTCAGGAAGTTATTGATAACAGTGTCGATGAAGCGCTGGCAGGCCACGCCAAACGCGTGGAAGTTATCCTTCATGCCGACCAGTCCCTGGAAGTCATTGACGACGGGCGCGGCATGCCGGTCGACATTCACCCGGAAGAAGGGGTGCCGGCGGTTGAGCTGATCCTCTGCCGACTGCACGCGGGCGGTAAGTTTTCCAACAAAAACTACCAGTTTTCCGGCGGCCTGCACGGGGTGGGGATCTCGGTGGTCAACGCCCTGTCAAAACGCGTAGAGGTAACGGTTCGTCGCGACGGTCAGGTCTACAGCATCGCCTTTGAAAACGGTGAAAAAGTAGAAGATCTACACGTCACCGGTACCTGTGGCAAACGCAATACCGGGACCAGCGTCCATTTCTGGCCGGACGAAAGCTTCTTCGACAGCCCGCGTTTCTCCGTTTCGCGTTTGACCCATCTGTTAAAAGCGAAAGCGGTGCTGTGCCCCGGCGTGGAAATCGTGTTTCGCGATCAGGTCAACGACAGCGAGCAGCGCTGGTGCTATGCCGATGGCCTTAACGACTACCTGTGCGAAGCCGTAAACGGCCTGCCGCTGCTGCCGGAAAAACCGTTCGTCGGCACATTCTCCGGCGAGACGGAAGCCGTGGACTGGGCGCTGCTGTGGCTGCCGGAAGGCGGCGAATTGCTGACCGAAAGCTACGTCAACCTGATCCCGACCATGCAGGGCGGGACGCACGTTAACGGTCTGCGTCAGGGACTGCTGGATGCGATGCGCGAGTTCTGCGAATACCGTAATATCCTGCCGCGCGGCGTGAAGCTGTCAGCGGAAGATATCTGGGATCGCTGCGCCTACGTGCTGTCGGTGAAAATGCAGGATCCGCAGTTCGCCGGGCAAACCAAAGAGCGTCTGTCGTCGCGCCAGTGCGCGGCGTTCGTCTCCGGCGTGGTGAAAGATGCCTTCAGTCTGTGGCTGAACCAGAACGTACAGGCTGCCGAACTGCTGGCGGAGATGGCTATCTCCAGTGCCCAGCGTCGTCTGCGCGCCGCCAAGAAAGTGGTGCGTAAAAAGCTGACCAGCGGTCCGGCATTGCCGGGTAAGCTGGCAGACTGCACCGCCCAGGACCTGAACCGCACCGAGCTGTTCCTCGTCGAAGGGGACTCGGCGGGCGGTTCAGCCAAGCAGGCGCGCGATCGCGAATATCAGGCGATCATGCCACTGAAAGGCAAGATCCTGAATACCTGGGAAGTCTCGTCCGATGAAGTGTTAGCTTCGCAAGAAGTGCACGACATTTCGGTGGCGATTGGTATTGACCCGGATAGCGATGATTTAAGCCAGCTGCGCTACGGCAAAATTTGTATTCTGGCGGATGCCGATTCCGATGGCCTGCACATTGCCACCCTGCTGTGCGCGCTGTTTGTGAGACATTTCCGTACCCTGGTGAAAGAGGGGCACGTCTACGTGGCGCTGCCGCCGCTGTACCGTATCGATCTCGGTAAAGAGGTCTACTACGCGCTGACGGAAGAAGAAAAAACCGGCGTGCTGGAGCAGCTGAAGCGTAAGAAGGGCAAGCCAAACGTCCAGCGCTTTAAAGGTCTGGGTGAGATGAACCCAATGCAGCTGCGGGAAACCACGCTTGATCCGAATACCCGCCGGCTGGTGCAACTGGTGATCAGCGATGAGGATGAGCAGCAGACCACGGCGATGATGGACATGCTGCTGGCCAAGAAGCGTTCCGAAGACCGTCGCAACTGGCTGCAGGAGAAGGGCGATATGGCGGATCTGGAAGTGTAAGTCTGTACGCTGCGCCTGACGTAAAAGGGAGCCTCAGGCTCCCTTTTTCATTTCACGACTGCGTCGGCGGGCTTAGACGCCAGGCTGCAGGATACGGATGGTGGTCTCCAGCACATCGCCTTTGACCGCTTCCGACCAGGCTTTCATGTGCGGCGTTTGCAGGTGCGCTTCAAGATGCGCGACGCTTTCCCACTGCTCCACCATGACGATAGAGTCGGGGGCCGTGGTCTGGAAGCTGACGCCGGCGGCATGATCTACCATGGGCGCGTAGCCGTGGCAGCCGGCCTCCTGCAAAACGGTCGGAATGATTTTCGCGAACTGATCGAGAACCGCCTGACGGTGGTGCTGGCCCGGGCGGGTACGGATTTCTGCAATCACTGTTAACATGGTTAACTCAACTCCTTCTGTGTGTATCTCGTCATACTCCAGGTTCGAATAACTCGAAATATGTAGAGCGTAGACCTGTAGTTAACCAAAAATTTCCGCCAGATGCTTGCGATATTCTGCGATATACCGTGGGACATCAGGCATTTTAATCACGTCGTTGGCGATAAAGGTCGGCAGCGCTTCCATTCCCAGGAACTGGTTAGCCTTATGGAACGGCAGGTAAACGCCGTCAACGCCGACGCCGTGGAAGAACTGGTCTTCGTCGGTGAAGGCTTCCATCGGCGCGTTCCAGGTCAGGGAGAGCATATATTTTTTCCCCTGCACCAGGCCGCCGGAGCCATATTTTTTGCTGGCGTCGGAGCGGGTACGACCGTCGCTGGCGTACAGCGAGCCGTGGCCTTCGGTAAAGACATCATCCATATATTTCTTCACCGTCCACGGGGCGCCCATCCACCAGCCCGGCATCTGCCAGATCACCACATCGGCCCAGAGGAAATTCTGCACTTCTGCTTTTACGTCGTACTCGCTTTCGGCGCGAACGCTTTTAACATCGTGCCCGGCGTCGCGCAGATAACTCTCCGCGACCTCGGTCAGGGTGTCGTTCAGCTGGCCATTCGAGTGCGCGAACTTTTTTGCGCCATTGATAATCAGGATGTTGCTCATCATTTGTCCTCAATCTTGAAAATTTGCCGATGATCTTACCCCGCGAAGCGGGGCAGTAAAATGAGCAAAATGTGCAAAGTCTTTTGCCAAATGAGCAATAATCTCGCTACCAGTACACGCGGGCTTCGAAGCCGCCGTCGCGCGCGTTGGCGAAATCAACCTGCATGCCGTGCAGCGAGGCGATGCGTCGGACGATAGACAGGCCCAGGCCGCTGCCCGGCGCCTCCTGCCCCGGCGGGCGATAAAAACGCTCGCCGATGCGCGCCAGCGCCTGCGGGCTAATGCCTGGGCCGTTATCACGCACCCGAAACTCGCGGGCGTTGAGGGTGATATCAACCTGGCTGCCGCGCGGGCTATAGCGTACGGCATTATCCAGCAGGTTGCGCACCAGCAGGCTGAGCAGCAGCGGCTGGCCGGTGTGAACGATATGACTGGCATTCAGGTGTAGGCGTAGTTCAATGGCGGACTGCTGCGCATGGTGATACATCTCCATGACCGCCGACTGCAGCAGGTCGTCGATGGCGACCGGCTGCACGTCGTCCAGTTGGGCGAGTGAGTCCAGCCGCGACAGCGTCAGCAGTTGATCGACCAGCCGGGTGGCGCGATCGATCCCCTGGTGGAGCTGGGCCAGCGCTTTCTCACGTCCTTCTGCATCGTCCATAGAGAGCTGGGCGACGTCGGTCTGTACCTTCAGCGCCGCCAGCGGGCTGCGCAGCTCATGGGCGGCATCAGAGGTAAACCGACGTTCGCGCAGCATGGCGTCATGGGTGCGCTGGAACAGCTGATTCAGAGCCTCGACCAGCGGGCGGACTTCGGAGGGGATCTTCTCCACGCTGAGCGATTCCGCTGAGTCCGGCGCGCGCAGGCGCAGCGTGCGCGCCAGCTTTTTCAACGGCGCCAGTTCGCGGCTTAACAGCACGATAAGCAGCACGAACATCAGCGGCAGGGCGATCATCCACGGGGTGAGCTGCGAGGTCACGATATCCATCGCCATTTCGCGCCGATAATCCCACTCCTGACCGACGACGATGCGATGACGACCATCGGCAGTGGTTAACCACAGGAAGCGCCACTCGTCATCATCGCCGCGCAGATAGCCATCACTGAACCCCTCGCGCTGCGAGTTCCACTGGATATCCTCCCCGTTCTCGCCGTCGTTGAGCACCATGGTGCCGTCGCGGGTGAAGATGGCGAACGCCAGCGCGTCGTCGTCGATGTGTCCATGCCGCACCTTTTTCTTTTCACCGAGCGATTCGGGCGGGGCGCGGAGTTCATCGAAATGCATGGCGCTCAGGCGGCGGGCGAACAGCAACTGCTGGGTATCGAACAGCTTATCCAGCTTTTTGCTGGTTTGCTGCCAGGCGATCACGCTGGCGACGCCCCAGGCGGCCGCGGTCAGCACAGCAAACAGCAGCGTCAGACGGACGCGCAGGCTCAGGCGGGCAAGTCGTTTCATGCGTCACCCAGGGTATAGCCTATGCCGTGGACAGTGCGGATAAATCCGCTACCGAGTTTGCGGCGCAGATGATGGACGTGAACTTCCACGGCGTTGCTGGAGACCTCGTCGTCCCAGGTGTAGAGCTTTTCCTCGATAAGCTTACGCGGCAGTACGCGACCAGCGTTACGCAGCAGCAGTTCCAGCAGGGCGAACTCTTTCGGCTTTAGCACCAGGCTCTCGCCGTCGAGGCTGGCGGTTAAGCGGTTCGGGTCGAGGCTCACCTTGCCGTGGCGCAACTCGCTGCTGCTCTGGCCGTGCGCGCGACGGATCAACGCTTCGAGGCGCGCCGCCACTTCAATCAGGGCGAAAGGTTTGCACAGATAGTCATCGGCGCCGAGCCGTAGCCCCTCCACTCGCTGGCTGAGCGCATCGCGGGCGGTAAGGATCAGCACTGGCTCATGGCGGCCCTTGTCCCGCCATTCGCGCAGAATATCGAGGCCATCGATGCCGGGGAGGGTGAGATCCAGGATTGCGGCGTCGTAGGGGGCGCTATATAAGGCATTTTTGCCCTCCAGCCCGGCGGTAAACCAGTCAATGCTGAAGCCCATTTTGCTCAGCCCGGCTTTGATGCCGTCGCCGATCAGCTTGTCATCTTCCACCAGTAATATGCGCATGTTTCCCTCCGACGATCCTGTTTCTTTGCGCAGTAAACCGCGTTGAAGCGGGTGATGTACAGCATTAAAATTTCTTTTTTCCGCTTAAGAAGTCGTTAAGTTTTGTCGGGCGTAATAGGAGCCATATCAACACGAAGGGAGAACACATCATGAAGAAAATTGCTGCGATGACCGCGATCGTTGCCCTGGTTTCCATGCCGGTGCTGGCTGCCGAACAGGGCGGGTTTACCGGTCCTTCTTCGACCACGCAGGTCAGTTCCACCGCGCAGGCTGGCGGATTCACCGGCCCGAGTGGCGCGGTGACCACCGTCGCCAATGCCAAATCGCTGCGGGACGATACCTGGGTGACCCTGCGCGGCAAGATCACCGAGCGCATTTCTGACGATCTGTATAAATTCCAGGATGCTTCCGGGGTGATCAATGTCGATATCGACCACAAGCGCTGGAACGGCGTGACCGTCGGCCCGCAGGACACAGTAGAAATTCAGGGGGAAGTCGATAAGGACTGGAACTCAGTAGAAATCGACGTTAAACAGATCCGTAAAATCGCGCCATAAGTCTTCGTCAGATAAGCGCAAGATCGGTCAGGCATCGCGATCCTCGCTCTGTCAGAGTATGTCGCGAGGAGGAGACGATGAACGATATTAAGGCCAGCCCGGCGTATGTCGGGCGCTTCCAGCGTGTCTGTAGGTACATTGCGCGCCATCTTGATGAGCCGCTGTCGCTGGAGGCGCTGAGCGCGATAGCGCACAGTTCGCCTTACCATTTTCACCGGCAATTTAGCGCTTATACCGGCATTCCATTGTACCGGTATATTCAGTGGTTGCGTCTGCGACGCGCCTGTTGGCGCCTGGCGTTCAACCCCCGCGATAAAGTCATCGATATTGCCCTTGATGCCGGATTTCAGAATGCGGAGTCGTTCAGTCGTGCCTTCCGTACCGCGTTTGACCAAAGCCCGACCCAATTCCGTCAGCAACCGGACTGGGCCGAGTGGCATCGACGCGTACCGAAACATACGCTACAGGAGCAAACGTCGATGGACGTCAATATCATTTCCTTCCCCACCACCCGGATAGCCGTACTGCAACATCGCGGCAGCCCGGACCTTGTCAACACCACCGCCGCGCGTTTTATCGCCTGGCGTAAGACGAGCGGATTATCGCCCGTCGCCACCAGCGATACCTGGGGTATCGCCTGGGACGATCCGCAGACCACCCCGCAGGGGGCATTTCGTTTTGATATCTGCGGTACGGTCGCTGGGCCGGTCGGTGAAAACGCCTTTGGCGTGATTAACGGCGAAATCCCCGGCGGACGCTGCGCCGTCGTGCGCCATCACGGCTCGCTGGACACGCTGGCGAACAGCGTTTGGTTTCTCTATCGCGACTGGTTACCCGCGTCAGGCGAGACGTTACGGGATTTTCCGGTGTACTTCCGTTACCTCAATTTTGTCCATGAGGTGGCTGAGCATGAACTGCAAACCGATATTTATCTGCCGCTGGCCTGATTAAGCGTGACGGAATCCTCAGCCGATCTCACGGCCTGTGACTCAGGGCGTGAGATCGGGTATTATCGCGGGTAGTTTTGCCGTCCGAACGGTCGGTACCCAGATTGAGGATCCACGATTAATGAGCGATATGGCAGAGCGCCTTGCGCTGCATGAATTTACGGAAAATGCTTACCTGAACTACTCCATGTACGTGATCATGGACAGGGCATTACCGTTTATTGGCGATGGCTTAAAACCGGTCCAGCGTCGCATCGTCTACGCGATGTCCGAGCTGGGGCTGAACGCCAGCGCGAAATTCAAAAAGTCCGCCCGCACCGTCGGCGACGTGTTGGGTAAATATCACCCGCACGGCGACAGCGCCTGCTATGAAGCGATGGTGCTGATGGCGCAGCCGTTCTCTTACCGTTACCCGCTGGTAGACGGGCAGGGAAACTGGGGTGCGCCGGACGATCCGAAATCCTTCGCCGCCATGCGTTACACCGAGTCCCGCCTGTCGAAGTATGCTGAACTGCTGCTCAGCGAGCTGGGACAGGGAACGGTCGACTGGGTACCAAACTTTGACGGGACGCTGCAGGAGCCGAAAATGCTGCCTGCGCGTCTACCGAACATCCTGCTTAATGGCACCACCGGCATCGCGGTGGGTATGGCCACTGATATTCCGCCGCACAACCTGCGTGAAGTGGCCAAAGCGGCTATTACCCTGATTGAGCAGCCGAAAACGACTCTCGACGAACTGCTGGATATCGTGCAGGGGCCGGATTTCCCGACCGAGGCGGAGATCATCACCTCGCGGGCGGAAATTCGCAAAATCTACCAGAACGGACGCGGCTCAGTGCGCATGCGCGCGGTGTGGAGCAAAGAGGACGGCGCGGTGGTGATTAGCGCGCTGCCGCACCAGGTTTCCGGCGCCAAAGTGCTGGAGCAGATTGCGGCGCAGATGCGCAATAAAAAGCTGCCGATGGTTGACGATCTGCGCGACGAATCGGACCACGAAAACCCGACCCGTCTGGTGATCGTCCCGCGCTCCAACCGGGTGGATATGGAACAGGTGATGAACCACCTGTTTGCTACTACCGATCTGGAAAAAAGCTACCGCATCAACCTCAATATGATCGGCCTCGACGGACGCCCGGCGGTGAAAAACCTGCTGGAGATCCTCAGCGAGTGGCTGGTGTTCCGTCGCGATACCGTGCGTCGCCGTCTGAACCATCGGTTAGAGAAAGTGCTTAAGCGCCTGCATATCCTTGAAGGTTTGCTGGTGGCGTTTCTCAATATCGATGAAGTGATCGAGATCATCCGCACCGAAGATGAACCGAAGCCAGCCCTGATGTCGCGCTTTGGCATCAGCGAAACCCAGGCGGAAGCGATTCTGGAATTAAAACTGCGCCACCTCGCCAAACTGGAAGAGATGAAGATCCGCGGCGAGCAGGACGAGCTGGAAAAAGAGCGCGACCAGCTGCAGGCGATTCTGGCTTCTGAGCGTAAAATGAACAACCTGCTGAAAAAAGAGCTGCAGGCTGATGCCGATGCTTTCGGTGACGAACGCCGCTCGCCGCTTCACGAACGTGAAGAAGCGAAAGCGATGAGCGAGCATGATATGCAGCCGTCTGAGCCAGTGACTATCGTTCTGTCGCAGATGGGCTGGGTGCGGAGCGCCAAAGGGCACGACATCGACGCTCAGGGCTTGAGCTATAAAGCGGGCGACAGCTGGAAGGCCTCGGCGAAAGGCAAGAGCAACCAGCCGGTGGTGTTTATCGATACCACCGGGCGCAGCTATGCCATCGATCCGATTACCCTGCCTTCCGCGCGTGGCCAGGGCGAGCCGCTTACCGGTAAGCTGACTCTGCCGCCGGGGGCGACCGTGGAACATATGCTGATGGAAAGCGACGATCGTAAGCTGCTGATGGCTTCCGACGCGGGCTACGGTTTTGTCTGCACCTTCAACGATCTGGTGGCGCGCAACCGTGCCGGTAAAGCGCTGATCACCCTGCCTGACAACGCGCACGTGATGCCGCCGCTGGTGATTGAGGACGAGTCCGATATGCTGCTGGCCATCACGGCAGCCGGACGGATGCTGATGTTCCCGGTGAGCGATCTACCGCAGCTGTCGAAAGGCAAGGGCAACAAAATTATCAGCATTCCTGCGGCGGAAGCCGCCGCCGGGCAGGATGGCCTGGCGCATCTGTTTATCCTGCCACCGCAGAGCACGCTCACCATCCATGTTGGCAAACGGAAAATCAAACTGCGTCCGGAAGAGCTGCAAAAAGTCACCGGCGAGCGTGGTCGCCGCGGTTCGCTGATGCGCGGGCTGCAGAAGATCGACCGTGTTGAAATCGACTCGCCGCGCCGCGCCGCGGCAGGCGATAGTGAAGAGTAAACGCCACTCCTCCCGTCTTTGACGGGAGGAGGCGAAAAAATGCCGCAAAATCGTTGTTTATTCAGGCGTTGCGATTAACAATGTCCATCACCAGGGACCCAGGAAGAACGGTCCCGGCCTGCGCAGAACTGATGAGCCTGCCTTCTGTCAGCAGCGAATAATTCTAAGCGGTTTGGGTTTTAGAGGTAGCTATGCTATTCATTTTTCGAGTAATTTTCGTGGTCATTTATTGCATCGTGGTGTGCATACTTGGCTGTCTGTACTGCTTGTTCAGCCCGCGTAATCCAAAACATGTTGCCACTTTCGGCCATCTGTTTGGCCGCTTATCTCCGGTATTTGGCCTGAAGGTGGAACTGCGCAAACCTGCTGATGCGGAAAGCTATGGCAACGCGATCTACATCGCTAACCACCAGAACAACTATGATATGGTGACGGCGTCGAACATCGTGCAGCCGCCGACGGTCACCGTAGGTAAAAAAAGCCTGCTGTGGATCCCGTTCTTTGGCCAGCTCTACTGGCTGACGGGCAACCTGCTGATTGACCGTAATAACCGAACCAAAGCGCATGGCACCATTGCTGAAGTGGTGAATGCCTTTAAAAAGCGTAAAATTTCGTTCTGGATGTTCCCGGAAGGGACCCGCAGTCGCGGCCGCGGCCTGCTGCCTTTTAAAACCGGCGCCTTTCACGCGGCGATCGCCGCCGGAGTGCCGATTATTCCGGTGTGCGTGTCCAACACATCGAACAAAATTAAGCTCAACCGCTGGAACAACGGTCTGGTGATTGTTGAGATGCTGCCGCCGGTGGATACCAGCCAGTTCGGTAAAGACAACGTGCGCGCGCTGGCGACGCATTGCCGCGAGCTGATGGCCGCCAAAATTGCTGAGCTGGACAACGAAGTGGCCGCGCGCGAAGCGGCTAAAAAGTCATAAGACAGGAAACGCCGCCAACGCGCGCGTATTGCTGGCGGGAAACGAATTCCCTTTTTCATTTGTCAGTATGTCATGGAGTTAATATGTCACTCAGTCGGCGTCAGTTTATTAAGGCTTCCGGCGTAGCGCTGTGCGCTGGCGCCGCGCCGCTGAAAGCCCATGCCGCCGGCCAGCAGCTTGCGCTGCCGGTTCCGCCGCTGCTGGAATCGCGTCGCGGTCAGCCGCTGTTTCTGACGCTGCAGCGTTCGCACTGGTCGTTTACGCCAGGCACTCGCGCCCCCGTCTGGGGGATCAATGGCCGCTACATGGGGCCGACGATCCGCGTCTGGAGCGGGGACGACGTCAAGCTTATCTACAGCAACCGTCTGACTGAGAATGTCGCGATGACCATCCGCGGCCTGCAGGTGCCTGGCCCGCTGATCGGCGGCGCGGCGCGTATGATGTCGCCGAACGCCGACTGGGCGCCGGTGCTGCCTATCCGCCAGAGCGCTGCCACCTTGTGGTATCAGGCCAACACGCCGAACCGGATGGCGAAGCAGGTATACAACGGCCTGGCCGGCATGTGGCTGGTGGAAGATGAGGTCAGCAAGAACCTGCCAATCCCTAACCACTACGGCGTTGATGACTTCCCGGTGATCATTCAGGACAAGCGGCTGGATAACTTCGGCACGCCGGAATATAGCGAACCGGGGAGCGGCGGCTTCGTTGGCGATACGCTGCTGGTTAACGGCGTGCAGAGCCCCTATGTCGAAGTGTCGCGCGGCTGGGTGCGCCTGCGCCTGCTGAACGCCTCCAACTCCCGGCGCTATCAGCTGCAGATGAGCGATGGCCGACTTCTGCATGTGATTTCCGGGGATCAGGGGTTCCTGCCGGCGCCGGTCTCGCTCAAGCAGCTGTCGCTGGGGCCGGGGGAACGGCGTGAAATTCTGGTCGATATGACCAACGGCGATGAAGTGTCCATTACCTGCGGAGAAGCGGCGAGTATTGTCGACCGTATCCGCGGCTTTTTTGAACCGTCAAGCATCCTGGTCTCCACGCTGGTGTTGACCCTGCGGCCGACCGGGCTGCTGCCGCTGGTCACCGACAGTCTGCCGGTGCGTCTGCTGCCGACCGAACTGCTCTCCGGCACGCCGATCCGCAGCCGGGATATCACCCTTGGCGACGATCCGGGCATCAACGGCCAGCTGTGGGATCCGCAGCGTATCGATATCACGGCGCAACAGGGGACCTGGGAGCGCTGGACGGTGCGCGCCGACCGCCCGCAGTCGTTCCATATTGAAGGGGTGATGTTCCAGATCCGTAACGTCAACGGCTCGTCGCCCTTCCCGGAAGATCGCGGCTGGAAGGACACCGTGTGGGTCGACGGGCAGGTTGAACTGCTGGTCTACTATGCTCAGCCGTCGTGGCCGCACTTCCCGTTCCAGTATCTGAGCCAGACGCTGGAGCTTGCCGACCGCGGCTCGATCGGCCAGATGCTGGTGAATCCCGCGCCGTAATCTCTTCAACCCTGGCCGGAACACGGTCAGGGTTTGAGAAAATCCTCCTTCATTTCCACTATCATTCCGGCTTATAATCCACGCCCTTTTGGTTATTTTTTTATCATTTCCCCCGGAAGCAATATGAGCGCAATATCCCTGATCCAACCGGATCGTGACCTTTTTTCCTGGCCGCAATACTGGGCTGCCTGTTTTGGCCCTGCGCCATTTTTACCGATGTCGCGTGAAGAGATGGACCAACTTGGCTGGGATAGCTGCGACATTATTCTGGTGACCGGCGACGCCTACGTCGACCACCCGAGCTTCGGGATGGCCATCTGCGGCCGTATGCTGGAAGCGCAGGGGTTCCGGGTGGGGATCATTTCCCAGCCGGACTGGAACAGCAAAGACGACTTTATGCGCCTGGGTAAGCCGAACCTGTTCTTCGGCGTGACCGCGGGCAATATGGACTCGATGATCAACCGCTACACCGCCGACCGTAAGCTGCGCCATGACGATGCTTACACCGCCGGCAACGTGGCGGGTAAACGCCCGGACCGCGCCACCCTGGTCTACACCCAGCGCTGTAAAGAGGCGTGGAAAGACGTGCCGGTGATCCTTGGCGGCATCGAGGCCAGCCTGCGCCGTACCGCGCATTATGATTACTGGTCCGATACCGTGCGCCGCTCGGTGCTGGTGGACTCCAAGGCCGATATGCTGATGTTCGGCAACGGCGAGCGTCCGCTGGTGGAAGTCGCGCATCGCCTGGCGATGGGCGAAACCATCGACCAGATCCGCGATGTGCGCAATACCGCCATCATGGTGAAAGAGGCGCTGCCGGGCTGGAGCGGCGTCGATTCCACCCGCCTGGATACGCCTGGCAAAATTGATCCCATCCCGCATCCGTACGGTGAGGATCTGCCGTGTGCCGATAACAAGCCGGTTGCGCCGAAAAAGCAGGAAGCCAAAAGCATCACCGTGCAGCCGCCGCGGCCCAAACCGTGGGAAAAGACCTATGTGCTGCTGCCTTCCTTCGAGAAGGTGAAAGGCGATAAGGTCCTGTACGCTCACGCTTCGCGTATTCTGCACCATGAAACCAACCCCGGCTGCGCCCGGGCGCTGATGCAAAAGCATGGCGAACGCTATATCTGGATCAACCCGCCGGCAATCCCGCTCTCGACTGAAGAGATGGACAGCGTCTTCGCGCTGCCTTACAAGCGTGTGCCGCATCCTGCTTACGGCGACGCGCGTATCCCGGCGTATGAGATGATCCGTTTCTCGATCAACATCATGCGCGGCTGCTTCGGCGGCTGTTCGTTCTGCTCAATCACCGAGCACGAAGGGCGCATTATCCAGAGCCGTTCAGAAGATTCGATCATTAATGAAATCGAAGCCATTCGCGACACGGTGCCCGGCTTTACCGGGGTGATCTCCGATCTCGGCGGACCAACGGCCAACATGTATATGCTGCGCTGCAAATCGCCACGCGCCGAGCAGACCTGCCGCCGTCTCTCCTGCGTCTACCCGGATATCTGCCCGCACATGGATACCAACCATGAGCCGACGATCAATCTTTACCGTCGCGCCCGTGAGCTGAAGGGCATTAAGAAGATCCTCATTGCCTCTGGCGTACGCTATGACATCGCCGTCGAAGATCCGCGCTATATCAAAGAGCTGGCGACCCACCACGTCGGCGGCTATCTGAAGATCGCCCCGGAGCATACCGAAGAGGGGCCGCTGTCGAAGATGATGAAGCCGGGCATGGGCAGCTATGACCGCTTTAAAGAATTGTTTGATACCTATTCGAAGCAGGCGGGTAAAGAACAGTATCTGATCCCGTACTTTATCTCCGCTCACCCGGGGACCCGTGATGAAGATATGGTGAACCTGGCGCTGTGGCTGAAACGTCATCGCTTCCGTCTCGACCAGGTACAGAACTTCTATCCGTCGCCGCTGGCGAACTCAACCACCATGTATTACACCGGCAAGAACCCGCTGGGTAAAATCGGCTATAAGAGCGAGGACGTGGTGGTGCCGAAGGGCGACAAACAGCGCCGTCTGCATAAAGCGCTGCTGCGCTATCACGATCCGGCAAACTGGCCGCTGATCCGTCAGGCGCTGGAGGCGATGGGTAAAAAGCACCTGATTGGCTCACGCCGCGACTGCCTGGTGCCTGCCCCGACGCTGGATGAGATGCGCGAAGCGCGTCGCCAGAACCGCCATACCCGTCCGGCGCTGACCAAGCACACGCCGATTGTACATCAGCGTTCTAACGGTGAAACGACGGCGAAAAAACCGGTCAAACGCGGTAAAGTCGCCGGGCGTTAAGCCTGACGTTGTGCCCGGTAGCGCTTTGCTGACCGGGCCAGTTGGAGAGCCGGATAAGCGTCAGCGCTATCCGGCTTTTTTATATGTTAGCCGCCAAACTGATCCGGATCGGGCCCTAAACGCTTGCCCTGGTCCAGCTTCGCGATTTCGCTGAGTTCGTCTTTGTCGAGACGGAAATCCCAGACGTTAAAGTTTTCCGCGATACGCGACGGCGTCACTGATTTCGGGATCACCACCAGACCGCTATCAAGATGCCAGCGGATGACGATTTGCGCCGGCGTTTTGCCGTACTTATCGGCGAGCTGGTGGATGACTTTCTGATCGAACACTCCTTTACCGCCCTGGGCCAGCGGGCTCCAGGATTCGGTCTGGATCTTGTGGGTGGCGTTCCAGGCATGCAGCTGACGCTGCTGCAGCAGCGGATGGAGCTCAATCTGGTTGATCACCGGTGCGACGCCGGTTTCATCAATCAGCTTCTGCAGATGCGGGACCTGGAAATTACACACGCCGATGCTTTTCGCCAGCCCCTGTTGCTGCAGCTCGATCAACGCCTGCCAGGCTTCGACATAATGGCCGATCGCCGGCACCGGCCAGTGGATTAAATAGAGATCCACATAGTCGAGCTTCAGCTTGCTGAGGCTCTCTTTCAGCGCCTCGTGCGGCCGTTTTTGATCGTCGTTCCACAGCTTGGTGGTGATGAACAGCTCATCGCGATTGACGCCTGCGCTGTGCAGCGCGTTGCCGACGCCGGCCTCATTTTGGTACGCGGCGGCGGTGTCAAAAGAGCGATAACCGACTTCCAGCGCCTTATGAATGGCGGAGACGACTTCCTCGTTGCCAGCTTTCCACACGCCGAGACCCAGCTGCGGCATCAGGTTGCCGTCGTGTAGTTTTATAACGGTTGGATGTGTCATGCCTTCCTCCTGTTAATGAACTCGGCGAGGCAGAATCCGCCGAGGGGTAGCATTAAGTCTGGACGAAATAGCTAAAAACGGTAGTAAAAACACCTCTCCCCGACGTTTGTTTAACGTAAGGAGAGGTGAATCAGGCGGGGTTAAATTAGCGAGCAGCCTCGTAAATACGGCGACTGACGTCCAGGGTGATATCCTGATGTTCGCCCAGTTTGGTCATGCCGTGCTCTTCCAGTTTCGCCAGCAGCGCCGGGATGGAGCTACCGTCGAGACCGTAATCGGAGAGGCGGGTCGGCACCCCCATCTGCTCGAAGAAACTACGGGTTGCGGCAATAGCGGCATCGATACGCTGTTCTTCGGAGCCCTCGGTGATATTCCATACGCGCTCGGCATACTGCAGCAGCTTCGCGCGCTTGCTGTCGCGTTTCTCGTTCCACAGCGCCGGCAGCACGATAGCCAGCGTCTGGGCGTGATCCAGACCATGCATCGCCGTCAGTTCGTGGCCGAGCATATGGGTCGCCCAGTCCTGCGGTACGCCAGCGCCGATAAGACCGTTCAGCGCCTGAGTCGCCGCCCACATAATATTAGCGCGCACGTCGTAGTTCTCTGGCTCCTGCAGCGCTTTCGGGCCATCTTCCACCAGCGTCAGCAGAATGCCTTCGGCGAAACGGTCCTGAATTTTGCCGTCAACCGGGTAGGTGACGTACTGTTCAACGGTATGGACGAAGGCGTCAACCACGCCGTTGGCGACCTGGCGCGGTGGCAGAGTGTAGGTGTAAACCGGGTCGAGGATCGCGAACTGTGGCTGGACGTGCGAAGACATAAACGCGCGTTTGTCGCCGGTGGTTTTCCGCGAAATCACCGCCCCTTTGTTTGATTCAGAACCGGTCGCTGGCAGAGTCAGAACCGAACCCATTGGAATGGCGCTGGCGATCTTACTGCCATAAGTTTCCAGAATTTCCCATGGATCGATAGCGGCGTCGTAATGGGCCGCCGCGGCGATGAACTTGGTGCCATCCAGTACTGAACCGCCGCCGACCGCCAGCAGGAAGGTGACCTTCTCTTCACGGGCGAGCTTCACGGCGTTCATCAGAGTTTCGTAAGACGGGTTCGGCTCGATGCCGCCAAATTCAAGGACATCCAGGCCATTCAGGGCGGTGAGTACCTGATCCAGGACGCCCGTTTTTTTCACGCTGCCGCCGCCGTAGGTGATCAGTACGCGAGCCTCCGCCGGGATCTGTTCACGCAGCTTTTCAATCGCGCCTTTGCCAAACAGAATGCGGGTTGGGGTATGCAGGTCAAAATTATTCATTGGTAGTGTCCTCAAAAGAGTAAAACCGCCGACAGGGACGATACCGCTGCCAGATGACGGTTATTGTGGTCCTGGCGCCGTTGACCCTCAATGCACATTTCTGCCGATGTCTTGCCTATTTCTCCATGTGGCTGGAGAATTCTCGCCAGCCTGCGCACAATGTATGGGTGAAGAAACATCGGGAGAGGCGGTGGCAATGCAACACGCACAGATATGCCAGATATTGACAGAGAAGATTAACCAGCTGAAAGATAAGCACGAACTGTTAAGTTCGCTGCTGCCTGACGTCCGCCTGCTGTATGGGACGCAGCCGGGTACCCGGACGCCGGTGATGTATCAGCCGGGGATCGTTTTTCTCTTTTCCGGCCATAAAATTGGTTATATCAATGAGCGGACTTTTCGCTACGACACAAATGAATATCTGCTGCTGACCGTGCCGCTGCCCTTCGAATGCGAAACCTTTGCCACCCCGGAGGTGCCCCTCGCCGGGATGCGTCTGAACGTCGATATCCTGCAACTGCAGGAGCTGCTGATGGATATTGGCGAGGATCCGCTGTTTCAGCCCGCCGTCGCTTCCAGCGGAATAAATTCGGCAGTGCTTTCCGAAGATATTTTATGCGCTGCCGAACGGCTGCTCGACGTCATGGATCGTCCGCTGGACGCGCGCATTCTTGGCAAGCAGATTATCCGTGAAATCCTCTACTATGTGCTGACGGGCCCCTGCGGCGGCGCACTGCTGGCGTTGGTCAGCCGGCAGACCCATTTCAGTTTGATAAGCCGCGTGCTGAAACACATCGAGAGCCAGTACACCGAAAACCTGAGCGTCGATCGGCTGGCGGCAGAGGCGAATATGAGCGTCTCGGCGTTTCACCATAATTTTAAATCGGTGACCAGTACTTCACCGCTGCAGTATTTGAAAACCTACCGTTTGCACAAGGCGCGCATGCTGATGATCCATGACGGCATGAAGGCCAGCGCGGCGGCGATGCGGGTGGGGTATGAAAGTCCTTCGCAGTTCAGCCGCGAGTTTAAGCGCTACTTCGGTATGACGCCCGGGGAAGATGCCGCACGAATTCGCACGATGCAGGGCATGTAATATCGGGAAGGGCAAGCCGGGCGGGCGCAGGCCCCCCGGCAGGTGGCCGTCAGGCGCTGCAGTATTTCTTTTTGATCACCACGAACAGCGTGCCGAGCAGGCCCGCCAGCAGCAGAGCAATCGGCAGGATCATCAGGCAGGTCATGACCTGATCTTCATGGCGCTTCACAAACGGGATCATGCTCAGCGCATAGCCGAGACCCGTGACCACGCCAACCCACAGCAGGGCGCTCAGCCAGTTGAAGAACTGAAAGCGGCGGTTCGGCAGGCCGGAAATCCCCGCCATGGTTGGCAGCAGGGTGCGGACAAATGCCAGAAAGCGGCCCGCGAGCAGCGCCAGCAGGCCGTGGCGATCAAACATACAGGTGGCGCGCTGATGGTACTTATGCGGCAGATGCGCCAGCCAGCCTTTCACCGTTTGCGTATTGCCCAGCCAGCGCCCTTGCACATAGCTCAACCAGCAGCCGAGGCTGGCGGCGGCGGTCAGAATGGCGATAGTGGGCACAAAGTCCATGACGCCTTTAGCAATCAGCGCGCCGGCGAGCAGCAGCAGGCTGTCCCCCGGTAAAAAGGACGCGGGCAGCAGCCCGTTTTCCAGAAACAGGGTGGCGAACATAACCAGATATACAACGCCCACAACGTGAGGGTTCGCCAATGCGGCAAAATCATGTTGCCACAACGCGGCGACAATCTCTTGAATGACAACCATGGACTTTCCTAAGTGGTACCGTATTGTTGACTAGTGTACTCCTGAAGAGACCCGAGCACCTTGATCCCGGGCGCAACAAAAGCGGCCGCTTTGCTAAAAAGCGTCCGCTATTGTTGCCACTGACTGTCACTTTACACGATACGCGCGAAGCCCGCTGCTAAATCCGCCTGCAGATCGTCAACATTTTCGAGACCAATGTGTAAACGGATCAACGTGCCGCTGAAGTCGACTTCCGCATCCGGTCGGATGTGAGCGATTTGCTCCGGCTGATTGGCCAGAATCAGCGATTCAAAGCCGCCCCACGAGTAGGCCATGCTGAACAGGCTGAAATTGTCGAGGTACTCGGCCAGTTCGGCATCATTGAGGCGCTTGTTGAGTACAAACGAGAACAGCCCGCTGCTGCCGATAAAATCGCGCTTCCAGAACTCATGGCCTTTACTGCCGGGCAGGGCGGGGTGGTTGACCCGCGCCACCTGCGGATGCTGCGCCAGCCACTCGGCGATGCGCAGGCTGCTTTCATGATGCTGACGCAGGCGCACGCCCAGGGTGCGCAGGCCGCGGCTGGTCATATAGGCGGTATCGGCGTCCAGCATTTGCCCCATCAGATAGGCATTCTCACGCAGCTGCGGCCAGCAGCGCGCGTTCGCCACCGCAGTGCCGACCATGGCGTCAGAATGGCCGATCAGGTATTTGGTGCCTGCCTGAATAGAAATATCGATGCCAAAATCCAGCGCTTTGAACAGGATCCCCGCCGCCCAGGTGTTATCGATCATGATAATCGCTTCCGGCGCGACCTGACGCACGGCGGCGACAATCGCTGGCACATCATGCACTTCCATGGTGATGGAGCCAGGCGATTCCAGGAACACCACGCGGGTCTCCGGCCGAATAAGTTGGGCAATATCGGCGCCAATGAGGGGATCGAACCAGCTGGTGGCGACGCCGAGTTTAGCGAGAATTTTGGTACAAAAATCCTGGCTTGGCTCATAGGCGGTATTGGTCATCAGCACATGGTCGCCCTGTTCGACGAACGCCAGGATGGTGTTGGCCACCGCGGCCGCGCCACAGGGGAAGAGGGCGCAGCCGGCGCCGCCTTCCAGCTCGCACATCGCTTCCTGCAGTGAGAAGTGGGTCAGGGTGCCGCGACGCCCGTAGAACAGCTCGCCGTTAGCCCGGTTGCGGGTGGCGTGTTTTTTGGCCTCTACGGTGTCGAAAACCAGCGATGACGCGCGCTGGATCACGCTGTTCACTGAGCCCTGGGTATATTTTTTGCTCCGTCCGGCGTTGACCAGCGCGGTATCAAGATGTTTATCAGCCATGTTGATGAACCTGTTTTTATACGTCTGGACGTCTAAACTAGCATGAATCTTCTTTTCTGTACCAGTGCGGCGCCGATACAGGCGAAAATTTTACCAGGCCCGCAGTAAGCCGCTTTTTTACTGCGTGAGCGCAAGGAAAATAAACGTGATTTGCTGCACAGTGTAAATACTAATGAGAACCACTATCAATTCGATGTCGTTTTGATATTATTGTGGGCAGATTTTGTGATTATCGTCGTGGAGATAGAGCGTGGGTAATAATTTGATGCAGGCGGATCTCTCCGTTTGGGGTATGTATCATCATGCCGATATTGTCGTTAAGGTGGTGATGATTGGCCTGATTCTGGCGTCGGTCGTCACCTGGGCCATCTTTTTCGGCAAAGGGGCGGAAATCCTCGCCAGCAAGCGTCGCCTCAAACGTGAACAGCAGCAGCTGGCGGAAGCCCGCTCTCTCGATCAGGCCAGCGATATCGCCAGCGCCTTTGAGGCGAAGAGCCTGACCACCCAGCTTATCAATGAAGCGCAGAACGAACTCGAACTCTCTGCCGGTGCGGAAGACAATGAAGGCATCAAGGAACGCACCGGTTTCCGCCTTGAGCGCCGCGTCGCGGCGGTCGGTCGCCATATGGGGCGCGGCAATGGTTATCTGGCCACCATCGGCGCCATTTCGCCGTTCGTGGGTCTGTTCGGGACCGTCTGGGGCATCATGAACAGCTTTATCGGTATCGCCCAGACGCAGACTACCAACCTTGCGGTGGTAGCGCCGGGCATCGCGGAAGCGCTGCTGGCGACGGCCATCGGCCTGTTCGCCGCCATCCCGGCGGTGGTCATCTATAACATCTTTGCCCGCATGATTGGCAGCTACAAGGCCTCGCTTGGCGACGTCGCCGCTCAGGTGCTGCTGCTGCAAAGTCGCGACCTGGACCTCAGCGCCAGCGGTGTGAAGCCGGTGCGTAGCGCGCAGAAATTACGGGTAGGTTGATCGGCTATGGCGATGCGTCTTAATGAAAATCTGGACGATAACGGCGAAATGCATGAGATCAACGTGACGCCGTTTATCGACGTCATGCTGGTTCTGCTGATTATCTTTATGGTGGCTGCGCCGCTGGCGACGGTTGACGTGAAGGTGAATCTGCCGGCCTCCTCCAGCCAGCCGCAACCGCGACCGGAAAAACCCATTTATCTGTCGGTGAAGGCGGATAAGAGCATGTTCCTCGGCAACGACCCGATTACCGAAGCGAATATGATTAACGCCCTGGATAGCCTGACCGCCGGCAAAAAAGATACCACTGTCTTCTTCCGCGCGGATAAAACCGTCGATTACGAGACGATGATGAAAGTGATGGATACCCTGCATCAGGCGGGCTATCTCAAGATCGGGCTGGTGGGCGAAGAGACCGTCAAAGCCAAATAATCCGATTCTGTTCCTGAAAAGGCTGGCCGCGCGCCGGCCTTTTTTATGGCCGTCTGCCGGCGATGTGTTGGCCTGGCGTTGCCATCACGTTATCTGTCTGAGATATAATGTCGCTTCTTTTTGTTAACTAACAGGATTATATGGAACGCTTTCTGGAAAACGCTATGTACACTTCGCGCTGGCTGCTGGCACCGGTTTATTTTGGCCTTTCGCTGGGACTGGTCGCGCTGACCATCAAATTTTTTCAGGAGATCGTCCACGTTCTGCCGCATATCTTCAGCGTCAGCGAGTCGGAATTGATCCTGACGCTGCTGTCGCTGGTGGACATGACCCTGGTGGGTGGCCTGCTGGTGATGGTGATGTTCTCGGGCTATGAGAATTTCGTGTCGCAGCTGGATATCAATGAAGGGAAAGAGAAGCTGAGCTGGCTCGGTAAAATGGACGCCACCTCTCTGAAGAATAAAGTCGCGGCGTCAATTGTGGCGATCTCCTCTATCCACCTGCTACGGGTGTTTATGGATGCGAAAAACGTGCCGGACAACAAGCTGATGTGGTACGTGATTATCCACCTGACCTTCGTCCTTTCGGCCTTTGTGATGGGCTATCTCGATCGTCTGAACAAAGTGAAACACTGATCTCTTCTCTCCCGGCGGTGTTAGCCGCTGGGCTTTTTTCTCCCCCGTTTCTGCTTCTCTGCGCTGGCGTATGTCCGGGCTTCTGCTTTGCTTAAAGGGCGCTTAACAACGGAGGCAAGGTGATGACGCGATTAACGGCCAAAGATTTCCCGCAGCAGCTGCTCGAGTATTATGACTACTATGCCCACGGCAAAATCAGCAAACGCGAGTTTCTCCAGCTGGCGGGGAAATATACTGTCGGCGGGATGACCGCGCTGGCGCTGTTTAATCTGCTGAAGCCCGACTATGCCCTGGCAGAGCAGGTACCGTTCACCGACCCGGATATCCGTCCGGAGTATATTCATTATCCCTCTCCTGACGGCCACGGCGAAGTGCGGGCTTACCTGGTGACGCCGACGAAAATAGCCGACAAAGCGCCCGCCGTTGTGGTGGTACATGAGAACCGAGGCCTCAATCCCTACATTGAAGACGTAGCCCGGCGGGTCGCGAAAGCGGGATATATCGCGCTGGCGCCTGATGGCCTGAGCGCCGTCGGCGGCTATCCGGGGAATGATGATGAAGGCCGCGCGCTCCAGCAGAAAGTCGATCCCGTGAAGCTGATGAATGATTTTTTTGCGGCGGTCGCGTTTATGGCGAAGCATCCACAGGCGACGGGGAAGGTCGGTATCACCGGGTTTTGTTACGGCGGCGGCGTCAGCAACGCGGCGGCGGTGGCGATCCCGGAGCTAGCCTGCGCGGTGCCGTTTTACGGCCGCCAGCCGCCGCTGAAGGAGGTCGATAAAATTAAAGCGCCGCTGCTGCTGCACTATGCCGGCCTCGATAGCGGCATTAATGAAGGCTGGCCCGCCTATGAACAGGCGTTGAAGGAACACCATAAAGTCTACGAGGCCTATCTCTATCAGGGCGTGAATCACGGCTTTCATAATGATTCCACGCCGCGCTACGATCGGGCTGCGGCTGATCTGGCCTGGCAACGCACGCTGGCATGGTTTGAGAAGTATTTACGCTAGCGCAAACGACATAAATAGCGCTACCGCTCGCTCAAAAAAACGCTATATAATTTATTATACAGCGATTGGGAGGGCGCGATGGAAAATCATTTTGGCAAAGGCTTAATGGCGGGGCTACAGGCATCCTATGCTGACACCGCCGCGCATGCGGCGAATTTTTGCGCCGACTATAAACGCGGGTTTGTGCTCGGCTACTCGCACCGCATGTTTGAAAAAACCGGCGACCGTCAGCTCAGCGCGTGGGAGGCGGGGATCCTGACCCGTCGCTATGGCCTTGACAGAGATATGGTGATGGATTTCTTCAAAGAAGGTGGGTCGGGTATGGCGATGCGCTATTTTCTGGCGGGCTATCGGCTGGAAAGCTAAACAGGACGGCTTCGCAGGCGGAGCCGTCCTGTGGTGGGAACCCTTTCCCGTCAGCGGGAAAGGGTGAAGACCTTACGCCTGGCGCTTATCTTCCGTTTGGGTGTCAAAGTCGCGGGCGTCGTGGCGCTCATGTAACTGCTCATTGAGCGGGCCGTTGGTGCGGTTGACGATGCGTCCGCGCTTGACGGCCGGGCGGTTGCCCACATCCTGCGCCCAGCGCAGCACGTTTTTATAGCTCCCGGCGTCGAGGAACTCCGCCGCGTTATAGACATTGCCCAGCACTACGTTGCCATACCACGGCCAGACAGCCATATCGGCGATGGTGTACTCCTCGCCGGCCACATAGCGACCGCGGGCGAGCTGTTTGTCCAGCACGTCGAGCTGGCGTTTGGCTTCCATCGTAAAGCGGTCGATCGCGTACTCGATCTTCACCGGCGCATAGTTATAGAAGTGGCCGAAGCCGCCGCCGAGGAATGGCGCCGCGCCCTGCAGCCAGAACAGCCAGTTGAGGGTTTCGGTGCGGCCGGCAGGATCTTTTGGCAGGAAGAAGCCAAATTTTTCCGCCAGATAGAGAAGAATGTTGCCGGACTCAAATACCCGGGTCGGCGGCGTGGTGGAGTGGTCGCTGAGGGCCGGGATCTTCGAGTTCGGGTTGATATCGACAAAGCCGCTGGAAAACTGATCCCCTTCGCCAATGCGTATTAGCCAGGCGTCGTACTCCGCGCCGCTGACGCCCAGCGCCAGCAGCTCCTCCAGCATGATGGTCACCTTCTGGCCGTTGGGCGTGCCCAGTGAGTATAGCTGGAGCGGATGGGTACCGACCGGCAGGACGCGTTCATGGGTCGCGCCGGAAACGGGACGGTTGATATTGGCGAACGCGCCGCCGCTGTTTTGCTTCCATTCCCACACTTTGGGTGGCTGGTAGTTTTGCTCTGACATGCTGGTTTGCCTTTTTCGTGGATGTACAAAAAGTGTAGCAGGTGACCTCAGGCCATAATCCGCGCGGCCCACACGCTGACATCATCGCCGCTGCCCAGATCCGGCTGCACCAGGCCATTGACCATAAAGGTCGGCGAGATGTGAATGCCGTTCTGACGGGCGTATTTACTGTGCCACTTGATCACGTCCTGCAGCTCCGGGCGGGCAAAGGCGGCCCCCAGCAGCACGTGACTGTAACGTTCAATGCGTTCAATGATTTGCTGCGGCGTGGCGTTCATATTCGGCCCGCTGCAGTGATCGATAAACTCAAACTCTTCCCGATGGTCGGCCACGGCCTGCATCACCTTATGCGCCTGCTCTCTGCCGTGCGGCAGGGTGGACGCGGCGAGGATGCAGCGGACGATAACCCCGGAAAACAGATGCCACGGCTGCGACTGCAGGCGTATCTTAATGGTGACGTTATCGGCGCCGACCTCATCGAGCAGGTCGTCGAGCTTATTAAACGCGCGGACAGAGTAGGGGCAGGTGGGCTCAAGGAACACCTCAAACGTCCGCGGGCCGTGTCCCCAGACCAGCGGTTGGGCATTCAGATGCGAGGGTGTGCTCATTGTCGACTCCTGATGTTGCGTTGTTTTTTTGTTATATCACCGATAACGATATCACTTTTGTTTCCGGCTGCAGGGTTATTTTCCTTAACGGCACGATTAGCGAAACGAATGAGTGGTATCATCGTTACACCTCTGTCTGGTAAGTGCCTGCGGCAGGATAAGAAGAGGGAGTTTTGTTTCGCCAACTGCCCGGGCTGCATTAATTTGAGGTCAGGCTAAATGAGCAAAGGATCGACAAGCAGTGACGCCCCGTTTGGGACATTGTTAGGCTACGCGCCCGGCGGCGTGGCGATTTATTCATCGAATTACAGTAGCTTAAATCCGCAGGACTACCCGGATGACGCGACGTTTCGCAGCTACATCGGCAATGAGTATATGGGGCATAAATGGCAGTGCGTCGAGTTTGCACGCCGCTTTCTGTTCCTGACCTACGGGTTTGTCTTTACCGATGTGGGGATGGCATATGAAATCTTCTCCCTGCGTTTCCTGCGTGAAGTGGTCAATGACAATATTTTGCCGCTGCAGGCCTTCGCCAACGGTTCCCGCCGTCCGCCCATCGCCGGTTCGTTACTGATCTGGCAGAAGGGAGGCGAGTTTAAGCACACCGGCCACGTCGCGGTGATCACCCAGCTTGTCGGCAATAAAGTGCGTATCGCCGAGCAGAACGTCATTCACTCGCCGCTGCCGCAGGGCCAGCAGTGGACCCGCGAGCTGACCCTCGAGGTCAACGCCGGCCGGTACACCATCAAAGATACCTTTACCGATACCGAAATTTTAGGCTGGATGATCCAGACCGCCGATACCGAACACAGCCTGCCGCAGCCGGTGCTGCCGGGCGAGGCGATGGCGATCAAAGGCGCGCGGCTGCCGAACAACGGCCAGTTCCGCGGCAAATGGCTGAACGAGAAAGATCCGCTGCAGAAAGCCTACGTGGCGGCCAACGGCCATTTCATCAACCAGGATCCCTACCAGTATTTCACCATCAGCGAAAGCGCCGAACAGGAGCTGATCAAAGCCACTAACGAGCTGCACCTGATGTATCTGCACGCCACCGATAAGGTGATGAAGGATGATAACCTGCTGGCGCTGTTTGATATCCCGAAAATCCTCTGGCCGCGTCTGCGTCTCTCCTGGCAGCGCCGTCGTCATCATATGATCACCGGGCGCATGGATTTCTGCATGGACGAGCGCGGGCTGAAGGTGTACGAATACAATGCCGACTCCGCCTCCTGCCATACCGAAGGCGGGTTGATCCTTGAGCAGTGGCTGAAGCAGGGCTACTACGGCACCGGCCACAATCCGGCGGAAAGTCTGCTCGATGAGCTGGCGGGGGCGTGGAAACACAGCCGGGCGCGGCCCTTCGTCCACATCATGCAGGACAAGGATCTGGAAGAGAATTACCACGCGAAATTTATCCAGCGTTCGCTGACCCAGGCCGGTTTTGAGAGCAAAATTCTCTTTGGCCTTGATGAGCTGCGCTGGGACGCTGCCGGCCAGTTGATTGACGCTGACGGGCGGCTGGTCAACTGCGTCTGGAAAACCTGGGCATGGGAAACCGCCATTGAGCAGGTGCGCGAAGTCAGCGCCGATGAGTACGCGGCGGTGCCGATTCGTACCGGACATCCGCAGAATGAGGTGCGACTGATTGACGTCCTGCTGCGTCCTGAAGTATTGGTATTCGAACCCCTGTGGACGGTGATCCCGGGCAACAAAGCGATTCTGCCGGTGCTGTGGTCGCTGTTCCCGCATCATCGCTATCTGCTGGATACCGATTTTGTGGTTAACGACGAGCTGGCGAAAACCGGCTATGCCGTGAAGCCCATTTCCGGACGCTGCGGGAACAATATCGATTTGATCGGTCCTCAGGATGAGGTTCTGGATAAGACCAGCGGCCAGTTTGTCGATCGCAAGAATATCTACCAGCAGCTGTGGTGCCTGCCGAAAGTGGACGGTAAGTATATTCAGGTGTGCACATTTACCGTTGGTGGTAACTACGGCGGTACCTGCCTGCGCGGCGATTCGTCGCTGGTGGTGAAAAAAGAGAGCGATATCGAGCCGTTAATCGTTTTGAAAGACAAAGCATGACGTGCGAAACCCGGGTAGCGGCATACCCCTGTCCGGGTGACAACGTACAGAAAAGGATAGCCCCGGCATGGTCAGCGCCGCCGGGGAACACCTGCAACGAAGCGAAGATAATTAACACAACAACAAGACAGAAAAGGAAAATAGTATGCACGATCGGCGTCTCGCCGCCCGCGCGGGTGAACTCAAGCCCTCCGCCGTCCGCGAACTTCTCAAGCACAGTAAACTGCCCGGCGTGATCTCGCTTGGCGGCGGCATTCCGGCCCCGGAATTGTTTGATACCGAAGGCCTGGAGCTGGCGGTGCAGAAGGTGATGAGCGAACGTTTTCATGACGCATTCCAGTACGGTCTGACGGAGGGCTACCCGCCGCTACGTCAGGCGGTGAGTGAAATCTGCCACGCCCGTGGCGTGACCTGTTCTCCCGCCCAGGTCTATATCACCTCCGGCTCGCAGCAATCGCTGGATATCGTTGCCCGTACGCTGCTCGATCCGGGCGACACAGTCGTCGTTGAACGTCCCACCTATCTGGCGGCGCTGCAGGTGTTTCAGCTGGCGCAGGCCAATATCCTCAGCGTCGACACCGATGATGACGGGATGCTGGTGGATCAGCTGGCCGACCTGCTGGAGACCACCCGCGTCAAAGCCGTTTATCTGGTGCCGACGTTCGGCAACCCCGGCGGCAAAACGCTGAGCGAGACGCGTCGTCGCCGGCTGGTTGAGCTGGCGAAAAAATATGACTTCGTCATTCTGGAAGATGATCCCTATGGCGAAATTAGCTTCACTGACGCCGTTCGACGCCCGCTCTATCAGCACGCGGTTGAGCTGGGCTGTGAAGATCAGGTGGTCTACACCTCGACCTTTTCGAAGATCCTCGCGCCGGGGATGCGCATCGGCTGGGTCGTGATGCCGGACTGGCTGGCGCAGCAGACGGTGATCGTCAAGCAGGCGGCGGATCTGCATACCAATATGCTGTCGCAGGTGATCACCGCGGAGTACCTTGGCATGAACCGGCTGGAGAACCAGATTGCGTTGATTCGCGAAGACTACCGCAAGAAGTGTGTGGCGCTGGCCGACGCGCTGGAAAGCCGCCTTGGCGAGCACCTGGAATTCAGCCGCCCGCAGGGTGGCATGTTCCTGTGGGCGCGTTTCCGCTATCCGTTCGATACCATGGAATGGATGAAGAAAACGCTGGAAAACGGCGTAGTCTACGTTCCTGGCGAAGCGTTCTATCACGATAAGCCGGATACCCGTACTTTGCGTCTCTCCTACTCCACGGTGTCTGAGGCCGGGTTGCTGACGGCCGTTGAGCGGCTGGCGGCCTCCCTGTAATGACTCTGCTGTGCGCCGCGTAACGACGGCGCACAGCCCTTCGCGGCGAGAGCGGGAGGAACTGACGTTAGCGTCCAGCGCCAGGGTCAATCTGTCTCGGCGATCCGGTCATCCAGCCAGACCAGCATCAGCGATGCGAGAAAAGCAACCGCAAAGGTGCCAATAAACAACCACATAAATGTCCCTCGCGGGTTAATTATTTTTCTGATTTTACCGGAGAGCGATCGTTTCGGTCGGAGATGGAGATTTTTGTCCCAGCAGAATGGCTGGCGAGAGAGAAAAAGTCATCGGCATCAATATCGAAGTTGAGAATAATTTCCCTGTATTTCCCACCGTTAATCAATGTGTTGGCTTCTTTAATACTATTGGCAATAATGACTGGCATCAGTTTTATCTCATTTTGAAAACTGAGAAGCAAAATAAGAGTTAGTTCGTACCAGATCAACTACTTTTTATAGTATGTCGCAGCAGAAAAAAACGTCATATCGCGGCCCCGCAATGGCAGGGTGTTTTATGGCGGTCATCTGGCTACCAACAGCAAAATCTCATTCGACGCTGAAGATATACTGCGATTTCGCCCCCCATCAGGATGATTTTTCCTGCTGTTTTTCGCGCAATATCTCGCCACAGCGCTGCCGATCTTCGCCCAGTGTTTGCTGCTCCTGCGCGCTGAGCTGGCGCCAGGTGTCCAGCATCCGCTGCCCCAGCGCCGGCAGGTAATGGGTTTTATGCAACGCATAGTCCGAATTTCCCCCTTCGACGATATTTTGCATATCGTGGAGGAACTGGCGGCTGTCGTCATGATCGATCATGCAAAAGACTGCCCGGTAGTAGGCTTCTTCATCTGCGGTGTAATGCGGGGTGAACCACCAGACCAGCAGCGCGATAAGCGCCAAAAGCGGGATAATAAAAGGTAATTTTTTCAACATCAGTTTTTCGGTCGGAGACAATCAGCCGTCAGTGTACCTGCAATGACGGCCTGATGTAAGCGCCGGCCCCGGCGGGCCGGCGCAGGCTAGTAGCCGACCGGGTAGATGCGGCCGGTCTGAACGCCTTCAATGCTGCGACGATAGGCCTGCGCCACGGCGGCGGCGGGGACGCTGGCAAAGCCCGGGAAAAAGTCGCCGTAGGCCGCCAGCGACTCGCTGAGCACGGTGGGGCTAATGAGATTGATGCGGATCCCGCGTGGCAGTTCGCAGGCGGCGGCGCGCACAAAGCCTTCCAGACCGGCGTTGACCGTCGTGGCATTGACGCCCTGAGCAATGGGCTCCTGGGCGACAATACCGCTGACCAGAGTAATCGACCCGCCGTCACGCAGGAAATGCTGCCCGATCAGCGCCAGGCGAATTTGCCCCAGCAGCTTGTCCTGCAGCCCGAGGTTGAACTGACTGTCGGTCATGGTGCTTAACGGCCCAAAGTGCAGATTGCCGGTGGTGGAGACAATCGCATCTACTTCGCCCGTTTGGGCAAATAGCGCCTCGACGCTCTTCTGCGAGGTGATATCCACCTGATAATCTCCCCGGGTGCGGCCGACGCGGATAACGTCATGTCTCGGGCTCAGCTCTTCGCTGACCGCGCGACCGATGGTGCCGCTGGCACCGATAACGATAATTTTCATGGCTGTCTCCTGATGAGGTGAGACGCTATTCTTTAATAAAACGAATATCGGATAAACTGGCTAAAAGTTAGAACATTACTAACCAGAGGTTAGCAATATGGATAAGCTGCGAGGGATGGAGACGTTTATTGCCGTGGTGGAGTGCGGCAGCTTTACCGGGGCGGCGTCGCGCCTGGGGCTGTCGGCGGTGATGGTCGGGAAATATATCGCCCAGCTGGAAAGCCAGCTGGCGACGCGTCTGCTGGAGCGTAACACCCGACGCCAGAGCCTCACCGACGCCGGGCGGGTCTATTTTGACGAAGCGAAACGGGTGATGGAGCAGGTCTCCATCGCCGAAAGCGCGGTCGAGCGGCTGCGGCTGGCGCCCGCCGGCACCCTGCGGGTGAGCGCCCCCACCTCGTTTGGCGCCAGCGTGATCGCGCCCCTGACCGCCACCTTCCTGCAGGCCTGGCCTGCGGTCCGGGTGGAACTGGATCTGACTAACCGGATGGTCGATCTGGTGGATGAGGGGGTCGATCTGGCGATCCGCATTGGCGAGATCCATCAGGAGGATCTGGTGGCCCGCTATCTGGCGCCGTATCGGATGGTGATCTGCGCCGCGCCGGCTTATCTGGCGCGTTACGGGACCCCCGGGACGCCAGAGGATCTCGCCGATCATCTCTGCCTGTCCCATACGGTCTGGACCGCCCGCAACGAGTGGCGGCTGCCGGGCATGGAGGGGGAAGTGCGCTGGAAGCGCGATGCGATTTTACGCTGCAATGATGGCTACGCGCTGCGCCAGGCGGCAATCGCCGGGGCCGGGCTGCTGATGCAGCCGGAGGTGCTACTGGCCGATGCGCTGGCCAGCGGCAGCCTGGTGCGGGTGCTGGAGGCCTGGACCCCGCAGCCGAGACCCGTGCATCTGCTCTGGCGCCAGGATCGTCGGCCCCTGCCGAAGCTGACGCAGTTTATTGCCCATCTTCAGCAGGGAATGGCCGACGCGCTGACAATGACCCGCGCGTCGGAATAATCACTCCTCCCGCAGCGCCTGCTGCCAGTCGGCAATCAGATCGTTGGGATCTTCGATCCCCACCGACAGGCGGATCAGCTGGGGCGTGATGCCATTCGCCAGACGTTTCTCCAGCGGGATCGAGGCATGGGTCATGCTGAACGGCTGGCTCACCAGACTCTCCACGCCGCCCAGGCTCTCCGCAAGCGTAAACCAGCGCAGCTTGCTGATGATGCGCTCGGCGTAACCTTCATCACCCTTCACCACCACCGAAATCATGCCGCCGGGCAGCGCCATTTGCTGGCGCGCCAGCTGATGATGCGGGTGCGAGGCCAGCCAGGGGAACCAGACTCGCTCCACTTCCGGCTGCTGTTCCAGCCATTCGGCGAGCTGCAGCGCGTTCGCGCTGTGGCGCTCCATCCGCAGCGCCAGGGTACGGATACCACGTAGCGTCAGGAAGCTGCTGAACGGATCGAGTACACCGCCTACCGCATTCTGCAGATAGCCAAGCTTTTCCGCGAGCTCGGAGTTATCGCCAACCACCGCCAGGCCGGCGACGACATCGGAATGGCCGTTGAGGTATTTGGTCGCGGAGTGCACCACAATATCAAATCCATGCTCCAGCGGGCGATGGATCGCCGGCGAGGCGAAGGTGTTATCGGCGACGCTGATCAGGTTATGGCGTCGCGCGATGGCGGCGATGGCGCTGAGATCCGCCAGCTTCAGCAGCGGGTTGGTGGGCGTTTCCACCCAGATCATGCGCGTATCGGGGCGGATCGCCGCTTCAATCCCCTTCAGGTCGTCGGGTTTCACCCAGCTCACCTGCAGACCAGCGCTACGGCGGCGCACGTTTTCCAGCAGGCGGTAAGTGCCGCCATACACATCATCGACCGCCACCAGGTGACTGTCCTTATCCAGCAGCTCCAGCACGGTGGAGATGGCGGCCAGCCCGGAGGCGAACGCGTAGCCGCGCGTGCCGTTTTCCAGGTCGGCGATCGCCGTCTCCAGCGCGTGGCGGGTAGGGTTCCCGCTGCGGGAATATTCATAGCCGGTATGCTGCCCCGGCGCCGGCTGAGCAAAAGTGGAGGTGGCGTAAATCGGCGGCATCACTGCGCCGTGGCTGTCGGTGAAGGTTCCGCTATGTACGCTCAGGGTGTGGATAGATGACATAAAAAAATTCCTTATTGTACGACTCGGTTACGCCAGGCGGTTAGTACATCGCTGCGGGTGACCAGGCCAAGAAAACGCGCGTTGTCAGCGATCACCGCCACCAGACCGCGATCGAGAATAGCCTGCAGTTCGCTCTCTGGCGCACGCTTATCGAGAGTTTCAACATGGCGGCTCATCGCTTCGCTGACCGGCAGGGAGAAGCGTTGGCGATCGCCCTGTACGTGGCGGATCAAATCCCACTCATCGACAATGCCGACCACGTGGCCATCCTCCAGCACCGGCAGTTGGGAGATGTCATACAGCCGCATGCGGGTAAAGACTGCGGCCAGGGTGTCGTCCGGCGCGGCCGTGACGGTGGCGCCTTCGTCATGGCGCAGGGCGATAAAATCACTGAGATCGCCCTGTTCGGGCCGGGCGATCAGTCCTTGCTGGCGCATCCAGTCATCGTTGAACATTTTGGACAGGTATTTATTGCCGCTATCACAGGCGAAGGTCACCACCCGTTTCGGACGGCTTTGTGCCCGGCAGTAGCGCAGGGCGGCGCTGAGCAAGGTGCCGGTGGAAGAGCCGGCCAGCACGCCCTCGACCTGCAGCAGCTGGCGCGCAGTCTGGAACGCTTCGCGGTCGCTGACGCGATACGCGGTATGCACCCCCTCCAGCCTGGCCAGAGGCGGGATAAAATCTTCGCCGATCCCTTCGACCAGCCAGGATCCCGTTTCGCCGTAGCGACCGGTATCAACCTGATCGGCAAGGATCGAACCCGCCGGATCGGCGAGAATAAATTCCGTTTTCGGCGAGTGTTCAGCAAACCAGGCCTGAAGCCCGCCCAGCGTACCGCCGGAGCCGACGCCGACGACGACGGCGTCGATATCGCCCTCCAGCTGCTGATAAAGCTCCGGCGCAGTGGAGGTGGCATGGGCCAGCGGATTGGCGTCGTTATTAAACTGGTCGATATAAAAGGCGCCCGGCGTTTCATCGGCAAGGCGGCGGGCATAATCCTGATAATAGGCCGGATGGCCTTTATTGACGTCGGAACGGGTGAGCAGCACCGTCGCGCCCAGCGCCCGCAGGTGAAAGATTTTCTCGCGGCTCATTTTGTCCGGCACCACCAGGATCAGCCGGTAATTTTTCTGCGCCGCGATCAGCGCCAGGCCGAGGCCGGTGTTGCCGGCGGTGGCTTCGATTATCGTTCCTCCGGGCGCCAGTTTTCCCTGGCGCTCGGCTTCATTAATCATCGACAGCGCAACGCGATCTTTAATTGACCCGCCGGGATTCTGATTTTCCAGTTTTAAAAACAGACTGCAGGGGCCGGTATCCAGTTTGTGCAACTGGAGCAGGGGAGTATGACCGATCAGGTCGCTCACGGAATGAAACAGTGACATAACCATTTACCCACTCGTTTAAGATATTTTTGCATGGTAGAGCTGTGAAAACGGTAATTTAAAGAACATTTATCTGCCTGTTAGCGTCAAATGGAATATAAGATGCTATTTGGCCATCTGGAGGGAAAGCAGGGTAGCCACCTGGGCGGATCGATTGCCAGAAAAGGGCGTTTTTAGCCGCTTTTGGCGAGAAAATGGCGATTTGAATCAGCGTGTTATCTGATATCTGAAAATGTATTTTCGAAAAAATTCTATGGGGAATAGGGCCTGTGTCCGCCGTTAAGTGGCAGCTGGCTCGCCAGGAGAAAAGCGCAGTAGGGAATCACGTGTTAGCGTCGTTCGATGGAGTGTCCGGATGCACAAAAGTAAAAGACCATTGTTGGGAGTAGACATATCTGGATGGTAGATAGTATCCCACCAATAATTTGTTTTTTATCGTTATTTGTACTTTATGAAAATGAATTTACGATTAAATGAGAACTATAAAAATTACATTCTTTTCAACGATAATCATTAACAATTGGAACTGGGATGCTTTAGCCCACACGCTTATGAGATGTTATCTGATTTATATCATAACTTTCTTATCATTCCGAAATACAGTACTTTTCTATCAACAGTATTGACAAATTTCAACTTTCATAATCAGATGGTTGTACGAATTTCTATATAATATCGCATCGGTATACAACCATTTATACAGATGCAAAAATGTAACTCATGTATTTATAAATCCTCATTAATAGCGGAAAGTAGGTAGAGTGAATGTTGTGATGAAAGTCGCAAAATGATCTTTGGAAAGGTTAAAACTCTGCCATGTAGAATTATCGTGATTTATGCATTTCGCTTCTCTTTTTGAAGGCTCTGCTATATGGAAGAAAACACTAGGCAGCGTACGGAAAATTATATTTCAGCCAAAAACCAGCATCCCGCATGGATACTTCTGGCTTCCCGCCGTGCCCCGTTGGTGCTGAGTTGCTTGAAAACGTTGTTTGAAAAAGCTCATGATGGTATCCCCCTTGAGGACGCGATTCAGTCTCTTTCCGGCATGCTCATCGAGCATGTGAGTCAGGAACAGTATGACATTAATCAGGACAATCCCTCTCTTCAGGCCAGTCGTGAACTGCGGGAATGGATTAAACGCCGCTTAATTGTCGAACGGGATGGCCGTATCTTCGCCACCGATGCGCTTGAGGTTGCGATTACGTTTGTTGAGTCGCTGGATAATCGTTTCATGACCTCTACGGCTTCCCGTTTGTCTACCGTACAGCGAGAAATTGAAAACCTGGAAACCAGGCTTAATCCTAATCCGGCTAACCGGGTTGCAACCTTACGTCGTCGTATTGCTGAACTGGAGCGTGAATTACAGGAGGCGGAAGCCGGACATATTGAAGTGCTGGAAACGCATCAGGCGGTTGAACATATTCGAGAGGTCTTCAATTTAGCTTCCAGCCTGCGGGCTGACTTTCGTCGCGTTGAAGACTCCTGGCGTGAGGCCGACCGTGCGCTTCGCCAATCCATTATTGGTGAGCAGTATCATCGCGGCGATATCGTAGAACGCTTGCTTAACGATCAGGACGCACTGCTTAATACCCCTGAAGGAAGAGTCTTCGACAGTTTTCAGCAACAGCTACGCCAATCAGTTGAGTTAACGGCAATGAGCGAGCGACTGCGCGTAATCCTTAGCCATCCTTCTGCTTCCAATGCGCTTAACCGTCTACAGCGTCATGATTTACGCTGGCTGGTTAAACGCCTGGTCGATGAATCGCAAACCGTACTCCAGGCTCGTGCCCGAAGCGAGCGAGATGTCCGCGGTTTTATGAAAACCGGGCTTGCTGCTGAACATCACCGCGTTGGTCATCTGCTTAACGAGTTTCTGAATCTGGCGTTAAAACTCGACTGGCAGCGCCAGATGATTCGTAAACAAGAGGTTCCGCTTCCTGCCGTTGGTGTGGCGGTGACGGGAGTCCCCGCAATTGAGCGTTTACGTTTTAAAGAAGTGGATGATGAAGCGGAACAAACGTTGGATCTCAGTAATCATGCGACGGATTTGACGCAGATTGGCGATGATTTCTGGGATGCTTTCAATGGCCTTGATCGTGAGGCGTTGATTCAGCAGACGTTGCAGCTTCTGGCAAAAGAAAATCGCCCCGTTGGTCTGGCTGAACTGGCGGCGCTGTTGCCCCCGGCTCACGATCTCGAAACCTTCGCCGTCTGGATTGGCATGGCGAGAGAAGCAGGCATTGAGGTTATTGATTCACAGCGCGAATTTGCTGAACTTAGTGATGGGGAAGGTCGCCGCTGGCGATTTAATCTGCCCACGACCGGTCTGGAAAGTCAGGCATTAATGGATATCGATTGGGAGTAACAGGTATGGCGGGCTTTTTTGACAAACTGATTAACCGGAGCGTCGCTGCAAATGCAGGTAGTGAACCAGAAACATCGGACGAAGAAATTACTGATGAGTTGGTTGAAGACAGTGCGGCCAGTGGCGAAACGCGGACCCTGAAGAAAATACGCGAAGCGATTCAGGAATTGCTCAAATACGGCCTGCTGGAAGAGGCCAGTAAACCCAATCTGTACCGTGTCGTACTGACCCATCCTGAAGAGGTTACTCGCATTCTGGAACCTCTTGATCTGGATATCGGCATTGATGAGATCCGCGGCCTGTTGTATGTCAAAGTCAGACTTGACGAAACGCCAGAGCAGGATGAATGGTCCCATCCTCTGGTGAGGCGGCAACGGCTTAATCTGGAACAATCATTATTAGTTGCCATACTGCGCCAGCATTTTGTTGCCTGGGAGCAAGAAAGTGGAACTGGTGCCAGCCAGGCACAGATCGCTATCGACGATCTCCTCCCTCAGCTCCAGATTTACCTTGGCGATCCGGGCAGCGAATCAAAAGAACGCACCCGGTTGCTCACCCTGGTGGATCAATTAAAGGGGCATGGGCTGGTCACGTCGCCGGATGCGCATGAGCGGATCGTGATTCGGCCAATTATTGCTCATCTTGCCGACCCGATGAATCTTCAGGCATTACTGGCATGGCTGTGGGAACAAATTACGCAACAAACTTCCCCGGATGATTCGTCAGCAAAGGAGAGTAGTGAGGAGGACGTATGAATCAAATAGCGCGTCTGGCTGAAAAGGAATCCTTTATTCTCACCCGTATCGAGTTGTTCAACTGGGGCGGTTTTCATGGATTGCATCAGGCAGCAATCCATCAGGAAGGTACCGCCGTTATTGGTCCAACCGGAAGCGGAAAAACGACGCTGGTCGATGCCTTAATGACGCTACTCTGTGCCAATCCCCGTTACAACCTGGCCTCAACCGGGGGGCATGAAAGCGACAGAGATCTTATCTCCTACGTGCGCGGTGTATCCGGACCCGGCGATGGCGGGGAGGGGCAATCGCATATTGCCAGACCGGGGAAAACCGTGACCGGCATTGCCGCGACGCTGGAGCGTGAAGGGCAGCAGGTACGTCTGGGGGCGCTATTGTGGTTTGATTCCACCAGTTCCAGCGCGGCAGATTTGAAAAAGCTTTGGATGTTTAGTGATAACCCTACACAGACGCTGGATCACTGGCTGAATATCTGGCATGACGGTGGCGCACGGTCGTTGAAGCAAATGGAAAAAGAGACGACCGGAATCTGGATTTGGCTGAACAATAAAAAACAGTATCTGGCGCGCCTGCGGGACTTCTTCGAAGTGGGGGAAAACGCCTTTACGCTGTTAAATCGGGCGGCAGGATTAAAACAACTCAACAGTATCGATGAGATTTTCCGCGAGCTGGTACTGGACGATCACTCTGCTTTTGATCGCGCGACGGAAGTAGCCAATAGTTTTGATGGTTTGACAGAAATCCATCAGGAACTGGAAACGGCACGTAAACAGCAGCAGTCCTTGCAACCTGTAGCCCTGAGTTGGGATAAGTATCAAAAGCAAGAGCAACAACTTGCTGACAGGAAGGCGCTGGAGTCGCTGTTACCAATCTGGTTTGCACAACAGGCAAGCCAGCTCTGGCGAGAAAAGGTCAGCCATATTGAAGTCGAGCTTGGTGAGTCACAGACTCGCGAAGAACAGATCCAGTCGCAGCTCGAGTTGCAGAAAAAAGTGGTGACGGACTGCTTACAGCGCTATCTCCAGGTCGGCGGCGCCAATATTGATGAACTGAACGAGCGTATCAAGGACTGGCAAAAAACGCTCGGCAGTCGGGAGACTCTGGCGCACCAGTATCAACAGCTGACCCGCAATCTTGGATTGCCGCCTGACCTGAGCCAACCACAGCTGGAGGCGAATCAGCATGAAGCCGAGGCCCGATGTGAGCAGTTTGCTGATGATATAAAGTTGAAACAGGAAGAGGTGTATCAAAAAGGCGTGCTCAGCCATCGCATGACCGAAGAACTTCGGGAACGGGAAACTGAACGCGCCGAGATCGCGCGTCGTCCGGATTCTAACCTTCCCGCCCATTATCAGGCATTTCGCAGCGAGCTGGCAGAAGCGCTGAACGTCGATGAGTCTGAACTGCCTTTCGTTGCTGAACTGATACAGGTTAAACCGGAAGAGGCGCAATGGCGCGGTGCGATTGAGCGCGCTGTCGGGAGTAACAGGCTACGTATTCTGGTTGCTCCTGAATCTGCACAGGAAGCGCTTCGCTGGGTAAACCAGCGCAACAATCGTCTGCACGTGCGCCTACTGGAGGTCAAATTACCGCACTCTCCCGCCAGGTTTTTTGATGATGGTTTTACCCGTAAGCTGTTGTGGAAAGATCATCCGTGGCGAGAGGCCGTCAAAGCATTACTGGCCGAAAACGACAGGCATTGTGTTGACAGCCCTGAACAACTGCGTGACACACCTCATGCTATGACGGTGCAGGGGTTAATGTCTGGTAAACAGCGTTTCTATGACAAACAGGATCAGAAACGTCTTGATGAAGACTGGCTAACGGGATTCGATAACCGCGATCGCCTGAACTTCCTTGCCAAAGAAATCGCCGCCCTTCAGGAGCAGGTTAAAACCGCAAACGCAGCGTTTGAGTTTGCGAAAGGCGAGGTGGGGGTTTTGCAAAATCAGGCCATTTCATTCCAGAAAATACAACAAATTGATTACGATAGCATCGATGTTCCCGGCGCAAAGAGCCAACTGGACGCGCTCAGGGAGCGGCTGGAGAATCTGATCCGCCCGGATTCTGACGCCAGTGTAGCGAAAGCAAAACTTGATGAGGCTCAAACGGTTGAATCTGAACTCGATAAGCAGCTCAGAGCCGCCAATAAAGTCACTAATGGGCTGGATACAGAACTCACCTCAGCCCGGGCAGCAGAACGTAAGGCCCAGCAAACTGCGCAAAAAGGTATGCAGGATGAAGAGCGAGAGTTGTGCGCGTCACATTTTCCTGTGGTGGCTCTGGTTCAACTGCCTGACATTCGCGATCTGGAACGTCAACATGAGCGGGGAATTCAACAAGAAATTGAGGGTATTAAAGGTGAATTGCATCGACTGAACATTGAGTTGACCAAACGTATGTCTGAAGCCAAACGTGTGGATACTGGGGCGCTCGTTGAGGCAGGGGCTGATTTGGACGATATTCCTGTCTATTTACAGCGTTTGCAGGAACTGACCGAAGAAGCCCTGCCGGAAAAGCTCAACCGCTTTCTTGACTATTTGAACCGTTCATCTGACGACGGCGTAACGCAACTGCTCAGCCATATCGATCATGAGGTGCTGGTGATTGAAGCGCGACTCAGCGAACTCAATGAAACCATGTTTAGGGTCGATTTTCAGCCGGATCGCTACCTGCGTCTGGATACCAAAAAAGTTGTCCATGAAAGCCTGCGCACGCTTGAAAAAGCGCAGCGTCAGCTAAATGCAGCTCGGTTTGTTGATGATAACGGCGAGAGCCATTATAAGGCGTTGCAGGTGCTGGTGGCGCAATTGCGGGATGCCTGTGAACGAAACCGTACCCTGGGGGCGAAAGCGCTGCTGGATCCCCGTTTTCGTCTGGAGTTCGCCGTGTCGGTGATGGATCGCCAGAGTGGTAATGTGATTGAGTCGCGTACTGGCTCGCAGGGCGGTAGCGGTGGAGAAAAAGAGATTATCGCGTCTTACGTATTGACCGCATCACTTAGCTATGCGCTTTGTCCTGCGGGGAGTCGTTATCCGCTTTTCGGCACTATTGTCCTTGATGAAGCATTCTCCCGCAGCTCTCATGCCGTGGCGGGCAGAATCATCGCCGCGCTCAGAGAATTTGGCTTACATGCAGTATTTATCACCCCCAATAAGGAAATGCGCCTGTTGCGTGACCATACCCGGTCGGCGATTGTCGTCCACCGGCGCGGTCAGGATTCAAATATGGCTTCGCTGAGCTGGGAAGAACTTGAACAACACTCCCGACGACGGGAGAACGCGTAAATGTATTCTCCTGATGAACTGCGTGAAAAGCTTGCCCGGCAGTGGGATAACGCAAAGCTCCGGGCCGAGCGTTTACTTCCACCCGGTAACTGGCCGCTCTGTCTGACCATTGGCAAACCTTCCGCGAAAATATTCGCAGAGCAGCCTCAGCGTGTTTTACAACACGTGCAGTTATGGCGGCAAGTCGCGGTTGGGCGGGTGGAATGGGAAGAGGTCAGTTATCGGGCGAGCGACGGACCGGTATCAATGCCATTGCGCTGGATCATGAATGGCCCTTCTGACTGGATCAACGCAGCGGCAGATGCGACGGTAAGCCGGGAATTTCGCTTGCTGGAGGGAATTATTGAGCAGGTTGATCCCATTTTCCATCCGCTGTTGATTAGTCATCGTTCGCTCTGGCGAAACAAAGGCTCGCAGGACATCATCAGCGCTGCCAGGCTGGCCAGCCGATTAGAGCCGGGCTGCGCAAAAGGGCTGCCGCTAAGACTGCTTTCCGGGCAAGGGGTGGATACCAAATTTATTGAGAATAATATTTCGTTATTAACCCGACTGTTGGATATGCGTTTTTCCGGCGAAGCCAGCGAGCAGGGGTTAACCACCTTTCTTGATGCTTTTGATGAGTCCAGCCACTGGGTTTTGGTTGTGCCGCTATCACCCGGCTTGCTTCCTTTTAAAAAATGCCGGGTGACAACAGCGGAACTGGCGGAAACGACATTGCCCGCGTCGCGTGTGCTGATGATTGAAAATGAACAGTGTCTGCATCAACTTCCAGAGTTATCTGACACTATCGCGGTTTTAGGGTGTGGCCTTGACGTGCAATGGTTATCCAGCGTTGTTCTGGATAAAAAACGCGTTGCCTATTGGGGGGACATGGATAGCTGGGGGCTACTGATGCTGGCGAGAGCCAGGCGCTGTCGTCCGACGCTTGATGTTCTGCTCATGAATCGTGAGTTGTTTGAGCAATATGCCAGCCAAAGCGCCGTTCCTGAACCGGTAAAAGCACAGGAAGCCATACCCGATGGTTTGCTTAATGAAGAAGGCGATTTTTATCGCTACTTAACCTGCTTACCGCGTGGTCGTCTGGAGCAAGAGTTTTTGCCTGCGGGGGTAGTTGGAGAGGAACTGGTTAGGTGGAGAAAAGAGAGTTAAGGAGATCGAGCTGGCGATGGAGGGGTCGGTATTTACTGAAGGTTGTCAATAAAGCCGGTGCTAAAATGGTAATAGCTTTGTGGTACGTGGAGGCGGTCAACATATAGCGCCGCGAAAACAAACCTCTCGCTTGTGGAATGCTGAGCCGTCACTCCTCTTTGAATTTTAAATTGAAATGTGGATTTAAAGTTTGGTGGGCTAATTCAGTAACCTGATTTTAAATACGTGGGTTTGATAATTTATTATATGTCTATTTTAAGTTTAAATGCTGTAAAAATATAAATCTTAGGCTGTGCCAAATAGTTGCTGATAACGCTTCCCTACAGGGCTGGATCGCGCTGGGCTATCAGCGGCTGTTTGTGAACAGCGGATTTATGGGCTGGTTGCAGTCGATTCAGACACCGACTGCTTGAAGCGGTAATGGCGTTACGGATGAGCTGAATTCCTGGAGAGCCTAGGCGCTACAGGTTGCATATGAATACCTGATGGCGACGCGCTGGTCTTTCTGATGCGGGTCACCATTCTGGTGCTGTCGGTGCCGTTATTTATCCTGGTTGCCATTGAGGAGATCGCGGATGGAATGGTACGACGCGATCTTCGTCGCTACGGTGCGGTCTATGAGTCGAGCTTTATTTATCATCATGCCAAGCGCGTGGTGAAGCCTGTGGCGTATATTCCGTGCGTGCTCTATCTGTCTGCGCTGTTCGCGGTATATCCGAACTTGTTGCTGTTACCGGCGGCATTGCTGATGGGGCTGGCGATTTCAGTGACGATGGGAAGTTTTAAGAAGTATTTGTAGGGTATAAAAATCGATTTATTTATAATGGCTTATTCTTGATGCGATGGAGTCGCGAATGCCTGAACCGACGATACGAGAATCTGGTGAAGTAGCGGTCGAGCAAACAAATGAATTATTCCGACAGGCTGATAAGCCTCTCGTTGCTTGCCTATTGAGCGAACTGGATTTGGAATGGTGTATTTCCGCTGTGCGGAATATGCCTGAGGAAAGACAACTCCCTTGGGATCAAATTGGTGCGATGCTGCGAGACGATAACGCCTTCAATTTTTGTTTTAAGTTGCTGGATGCCCGTCATCGACCCGCAGGTGCGTGTATCTGTGAATACTGCCCGGGGGATGGTGTACTGAATGTTGAGATGTTGCAGAATTTTCAGATCCAGCCATCTATTCTTGATGGCAACATGTTGAAGTTTGCACTCTATGCCATTGTTTTGTTTCTTCTGGAAACGGAAGGCTCGGGTGTGCGTTTGATGTTTCCCATTAATCAGGCGGTTGCGGCCTATTACGTTGAAGAACATGGCTTCCTGGATATTACTGACGATGGCTCAAGAGATATCCTCTATCGTTCGGCGGCAGACTTGGTTGATTGGTTCAGGCGTGACGCTGCTTTAGTTGATGGTGAGTGATTTATGAGCGATAATGTAAGACAACATACGCGACGAACTAAGGAGTTAGGTATGGTGACGAGAAAGAGAAAATTAGTCGCGCCTGAATCCCCTTTTTTCCAGGTGCCAGAAACGACGCAGGTTCATGAGGATGGGAGTACGGAGAGCGTGGTCCGTGGCCGTAATGGCAAAAAAGTGACGTTCACTACCCCAAAAGGCCAGAAGATTAGCGCTTCAAAAGGCGAAGTTTTCAACGTGCTGTTGAATTCAGCAAAATCAACACGCCAGCCACGACCGATCTCTGAAGGTATCTGCGACCTGACCAGATACGAGCTTCTTTCCAAATAGTTTAAAGGCCGCGCTCGCGGCCTTGCTCAACTTTGTTGATTCTCTAATGGGTGGGGTTAGATACCCATTTCATACAAAGTTGATTAATAAGTATACTGATTATGTTAGATGTGGACAGCTTCACACCGGCCAGAGTTACCAGTCTCGACTGGAACAGTAAAAGCCGACGTTAAGTCGGTTTTTTACTTCTGAAACCTATCTACGTTGTAATTGAAATGGAATTTAATGGGTGAATGTATGATGGGAATATATGGGTCTTTATATGATGGGATTGGCACTCTATTCCGTGTTTTTGGTTGGCTTTTTGCAGTAACGAGTATTTTATTCTATTTGTTTTCTGCGAATACCAGTTCCGTTATTGCAAAGAGGATTCGGCTGATACTGACTTATTTAGGAGGCGGGGTCGCTGTTTTTTGTCTTATGGTTGGCTACGATATCTTTTAATTTCAGCCTATCCTTCAGTTATTACCGATGAGTCTCACTTAAATCCAGCCGGTCTAAAAACCAGAATAGCAAGCCTGTACGTCTTCCTGGCTTTTAGACGGGCCTTGCCGGGAGAGCAAGCTTGCTTGCGCTGGGGTGGCAAAGAACCCCGATGGCGCATTCTGCGCCACGCCTTATCCCTTCCATAATTTTCAATATTCCACTTCTGTTTTCTTACTGCCCGCCAGGACGCTTTTCGCCACTCTTCCTTCGTACATGCAATCGCATTGACGGAGGTTCACATGCGCATGACACAACCCCGGGCATGGTGCCTGTTGAGGAACGGTGGATTGACCTGAACATTGAGGGAGCGAAATACCATCGCGAGCATCGGGTTCCGATTGTCTCATCGTTGTATCCGTCGCTGGAGGAACTGGTGAGAAAAGCCGGTGAGGTAGGGATGGAGCCGGGCGATCAGGTATTTAATGTAGGCTGGTTTGACCTGATGAGAAAAAGGAAGTACCCGGAGGTGATGAACGAGTACCCGCTGAGAGCGTTCTTCCGGCGCTTGTCCCGTGAGTGTAAATTTACGATCACGCCACACAGGTTTCGCCATACGGTGGCAACCCACATGATGAAATCACCTGAGCGCAATTTGTACGCGGTGAAGAAACTGCTGGGTCATGTCAGCATCACATCGACGCTGGAATACATTGATGAAAGTGTTGATAGCCTGCGGGATATACTGGAAACCGAATTGATGTAGTGAGGAAGGCTTCAGGAATGGCGTCAAATACTTACATTATTTGACATTGAAAAGATTTCTTGCAAATATCAGACGCGAAAAAACAGACTTGCGGCAAACAAGTCTGTTTCTCAAGAGCCTTTCTTCAACAACAAGTAACAGCGTTACATCGTGTTTTTACTGGCTCGCCTTCGTGTCCGTCAGGATTGCATCTTGCAAATCTGACCAACCGGCTTTGAATAAGTGGTGCCCGGACTCGGAATCGAACCAAGGACACGGGGATTTTCAATCCCCTGCTCTACCGACTGAGCTATCCGGGCAACGGGGCGCATTAAACCGTAATCGCCGCGCCTCGTCAACGAAATTTATCTGTTTTGCAGCAGACTGAACAATCTATCACCACATTGCGCTAAAAGCACGCGTCTTCAGGCAAAAAACAGCGTCCAGGCCGCTGAAATTGGCATCGCCAGCACCAGCGCAGGCAGCATATTCACCACCGCAAACATTTTTATCCCGCAGATGCGCAGCCCGGTGGCCACCAGCAGCATGCCGCCGACGGCGCTGAAATCCGCCAGCATCATCGGGGTAGTAAGCGGCATAATGATCGCCGCGCAGGCCGCAAGAGTCAGCTGGATGAGCAGCATCGGCACGCTGATGGCGGCGACGGCAATGCCCAGGGTGCAGGCGAAAATGGTGGCAGTGAAAAAGTCGAGAAACGCTTTAGCAATCAGAATGCTGGCGTCGCCAGTCATCCCTTCGCGCATGGCGCCGAAGACGCCGGTGCCGCTGGCGCAGAACAGGACGATAATCGCCACATAGCTCTGAATATAAGACTCATGAGCCGAAGCCTTTTTCTTGCCTTTCGCTGACATCAACTGCTGGAGCTTACTGACCAGCGTATTGATGCCTTTTTCCATATTGCATATTTCGCCGAGCAGCGTCCCCACCAGGGTCGACAGCACCATCACTGGCAGATTGGCGCACTTAATGACCAGTAAAATGCCGATGCCTAATGACGCCAGGCCAAAAATTGAGGTCATTGATGTGCGGATCCGTTCCGGCAACCGTTGACTGAGCAAGGCGCCCAGCACACCGCCGACCAGCACCGCGCTGGCGTTAATAAAAGGTCCTGTAACCACGCTGACTCCTGTTAAATATCCCTGATAACCGCATTATTATGACGTTAACCCGCCGTGAAAGCTTGTGTATCCGTGATATAAGTGCATACGGTTTTCATCTTGCGCCTGTTCGGGAAAGGTGCCATGATTGCGCGAATTTTCTCCTCCCTGATATGAGGCCGCCGATGACGACACTGCCATTATCTCGCCAGCGACGTCGCGCACAGATGCGCGGGCTGCCTCATCTTGCTACGCTTACTCCTCTGTTCACCATGCGGTGAAGGACACGTATGCTCACTGTAGGGCAACAGTAAGATCGGACGCGTCTGCTTTTACTGATGTCCGGCGGTCGGAGCTGAAATCCGTCAGACCCGGACACATCGTTGGGCAAGGTTTCCTTGTCTGAGATTTTTACACTCCCGATACGGGCATTTGCGCTTATGAAATCCATGCACATTGCCGCCAGCTGCGAGCTGGTCACCCGCTTGTCCACCCACCGTCGCGTTGTGGCGCTGGACAGTACCGATTTTACCGATGTGGCGGCAGTCGTCATCACCGCGGCGGACAGTCGCAGCGGCATCCTTGCTCTCCTCAGACGCAGCGGATTTAATCTGCCGGTCTACCTGCTGAGTGAGACGGCGGTCGAGAGGCCAGAGGGGGTGCAGGCGGTGATCGCCGGTAAAGATCAGGAGTGGCTGGAGCTGGAGGCGGCGGCCTGTGATTATGAAGCGCGTCTGCTGCCGCCGTTTTTCAATACTCTGACCCAGTACGTCGAGATGGATAACAGCACTTTTGCCTGTCCGGGGCATCAGCACGGGGCGTTTTTCAAAAAGCACCCTGCAGGCCGTCAGTTCTATGACTTTTTTGGCGAAAATGTCTTTCGCGCCGACATGTGCAACGCCGACGTGAAATTAGGCGATCTGCTGATCCACGAAGGGTCGGCCAAGCACGCGCAGAAGTTCGCTGCGAAAGTGTTCAATGCGGATAAAACCTACTTCGTCCTCAACGGCACCTCGGCGGCCAACAAAGTCGTGACCAATGCGCTGTTGACCCGCGGCGATCTGGTGCTGTTCGATCGTAACAACCACAAGTCAAACCATCACGGGGCGCTGATTCAGGCGGGGGCGACGCCGGTCTATCTTGAAGCCGCGCGCAATCCGTTCGGTTTTATCGGCGGCATTGACGAGCGCTGCTTTGATGAGCATTACCTGCGGGATCTCATCCGCGAAGCGGCGCCTGAGAAAGCCAATGCCTCCCGCCCGTTTCGTCTGGCGGTGATCCAGCTGGGGACCTACGACGGCACGGTCTATAACGCCCGCCAGGTGGTGGATAAAATAGGCCACCTCTGCGATTACATCCTGTTCGACTCGGCGTGGGTGGGCTATGAGCAGTTTATCCCGATGATGGCCGACTGCTCGCCGCTGCTGCTGGAGCTGACCCCGGACGATCCGGGTATTTTTGTCACCCAGTCCGTGCACAAGCAGCAGGCCGGCTTCTCACAGACGTCGCAGATCCATAAAAAGGATAACCATCTGCGCGGCCAGGCGCGTTTCTGTCCGCACAAGCGGCTGAATAACGCCTTTATGCTGCATGCCTCCACCAGCCCGTTCTATCCGCTGTTTGCCGCGCTGGACGTCAACGCCAAAATTCATGAAGGTGAGAGCGGCCGCCGCCTGTGGGCCGAGTGTGTGGCGCTGGGCATTGAGGCGCGGAAAGCGATCATCGCTAACTGCAAGATGATCCAGCCCTTTATTCCGCCAGTGGTGGCGGGGCGTCCATGGCAGGATCACCCGACCGAGGCGATCGCCCGGGAGCGTCGCTTCTTCAGCTTCGAACCCGACGCGCGCTGGCATGGTTTTGAGGGCTATGCGGACGACCAGTATTTTGTCGACCCATGCAAGCTGTTGCTGACCACCCCGGGCATTGACGCTGAAAGTGGGGAGTACAGTGAGTTTGGCATCCCGGCAACCATTCTGGCGCATTATCTGCGTGAAAACGGCATCGTGCCGGAGAAGTGCGATCTCAACTCGATCCTGTTCCTGCTGACGCCGGCGGAGAGCGCCGAAAAAATGGCGCAGCTGGTGGCGATGCTGGGGCAGTTCGAACAGCATATTGAGTCGGATACGCCGCTGGCTGACGTGCTGCCGACCATCTACAACAAATATCCGGTGCGCTATCGCGATTACACACTCCGCGAGCTGTGCCAGGAGATGCACGATCTGTACGTCAGCTTTGATGTGAAGAGCCTGCAAAAGGAGATGTTCCGTAAACGGAGCTTCCCGCGCGTGGTGATGAATCCGCAGGATGCTAACCGCGAATTTATCCGCGGCAACGTGGAGCTGGTGCGTCTGAGCGAAGCGGAAGGCCGCGTCGCGGCTGAAGGGGCGCTGCCCTATCCGCCGGGGGTATTATGCGTGGTGCCCGGCGAGATCTGGGGCGGGGCAGTACTGCGCTATTTCCTCGCGCTGGAGGAGGGGGTCAATATGCTGCCGGGCTTCTCACCGGAGCTGCAGGGGGTTTACAGCGAGACGGATCCGGATGGCATTAAGCGGCTGTATGGCTACGTGCTGAAGGGATAAAAAAACGCCCCGCTGAACAGGCGGGGCGTTTTGCTTTTGACGATCACGCGCTCTGCTGGGCGGCGGTCGGTTGTCTGACGTGTTTGTATTTGAACAGCGCCACGAAGGCAAAGGCCAGCACCAGCGAATAGCCGGCGAAAATCAGCCACACGCTCTGCCAGTCAGTGATCCCCTCGACGGTAAAGTGCTCAACCACTTTGCCGCTCACCATCCCGCCAAGAATACAGCCGAAGCCGTTGGTCATCATCAGGAACATCCCCTGGGCGCTGGCGCGGATTTCCGGACGAACCTCTTTCTCAACGAACACCGAACCGGAGATGTTGAAGAAGTCGAAGGCGCAGCCGTAGACGATCATCGACAGCACCAGCAGTACAGTGCCGAACGGTGTCGGGTCGCCAAAGGCGAACAGGCCGAAGCGCAGCATCCACGCCACGATACTAATTAGCATCACGTTCTTAATGCCGTAGCGGCTAAGGAAGAACGGGATGGTCAGGATAAACAGCGTTTCGGAGATCTGCGAAATCGACATCAGCACTGACGCGTGCTCGACGATAAAGCTGCCGGCAAACAGCGGATCTTTATCGAAGCTGTGCAGGAAGGTGTTGCCGAACATATTAGTGATTTGCAGTTCGGCACCGAGCATCATCGAGAAGATAAAGAAGATAGCCATGCGCTTGTTTTTAAACAGCGCAAAGGCGTTAAGCCCCAGCATCTCCGTCCAGCTTTGATTGCGCTGGGCGTTGGCGACCGGAATATGCGGCAGCGTCAGGGTGAACAGCGCCAGAAAGACCGACAGCGTCGCGCCAATGTACAACTGCATATGGCTCAGTTCGAAGCCTGAGAAGCTAACGCCCCACATGGCGAGGATAAAGCCAATGGTGCCCCAGATACGAATTGGCGGGAAATCAGTCACGATATCCAGCCCCGCCGACTGCAGGCGATAGTAAGAGATGGTGTTAATCAGCCCCAGCGTCGGCATATAGGCCAGCGAGTTGAGGAGGATCACAAGGAACATCTCGCCCGGCGTGGTGACCTGCGCCGCCAGATACAGCGTTAACGCGCCGACCAGGTGGCAGATGGCGTATACCCATTTGGCGCTGATCCATTTATCGGCGACGATGCCGAGCAGCGTTGGCATCAGGACGGCGGCGATGCCGAGCGAGCTATACACTGCGCCGATTGCCGCGCCGTCAAACTTCAGCGTGACAAACATGTACGAGCCGAGCGTGGTCAGCCAGCTCCCCCAAAGGCAGAACTGCAGGAACGACAGTATTTTTAGCTGCAGCTTAAGATTCATGTATTTATCCTCACGAATGTGGGCTTGTTATGTTTATTAAATAACATAACCACCGTTATTTTGATGCGATTCTATCATTCAGGGGTGAGAAGCTTCTGTTAACTGCCGCAGAAAATCGAAAAGATATTACGAAGTATGTCCTATAAAAAAGAGAGGCCCAGTGCGATGTCCGGGCCTGTAAGAGAGGGGGGTTATTTGCGGCGATAGCTTTTCTGCGCAGTGTTAACTTTATACAGATACCGGCGCGATTCGGCCGACGGATGGCGGGTGGTGAGCGTCTGGTAGACGTCGCCTGGCGCCATGCTGTTAATGATGTTCGCCGCCTGGACTTTATCGCTGGAGAACACGCGCAGTACGCTGCCGGCGCCGCCGTTATAGGCGGTGATCACCGCGTAGCGACGCGAGGTGGGGTTATCGATGCCGGCGAGATAAACATTGTTCAGCATCGCCAGATAAGCGGTGCCGGTATCGATGTTATTCGCCGGGTCAAACAGATAGCTGCGGCTCGGCAGGCCGGATTTGCCCTGCGAACGGAAGACGTCTTTCCCCGCGCTGTGCTGGACGACCTGCATCAGCCCCATGGCATCCGCGTGGCTCACCGCATAGGGGTTAAACGATGATTCTGTTTGCATAATCGCAAGGATCAGCGACTCATCAACGCCGTATTTACGCGAGGCCTGGCGCACCATGCCGAGGTATTTATGCGCACGTTTGTCGAGGTGGTTTGGTACCAGGTTGATGGTGATGCTGTAGATCACGCGCAGGCCATTGTTGCGGCTCTTGAGGCGGGTTTGCAGCAAATAATCGGCGTAGCGCGCGGCGCGCCACTCCCAGCGAATCGACGCGCCGGTGTTATCCACCACCTGACCATAGAGGAACGGCTCTTTGGAGATCTGAATATCATCGACGTCGGAATAGAGGTCAATGGAGTTGGGGTCATCGCCCATCAGCAGCGTTTTGATGATCGCCTGGCGCAGTCGTCCGCGCGGATCGGTGCCCGCGATGGTCTCGACGGTGATCGTCCCGGCATCAAAGTTGATGTGGCTGCGGGTTTGATATTGATCGGTATATTTAACGTAGTCCTTCGGCCCGGCGAGCAGGACTTCGTTATACCCCCAAATGTTCTCGATGTTATGGGCAAACTGGCCCATCAGGATATCGAATCCGTTCGTGTCCTTGACCCAGGCCTCGTTGTATTCGGTGCCTTTTTTATTGGAGCTGGAACACGAAACGAGCAACGGCGCAATCAGCGCGAGCGCTAAGTATTTTTTCATCATTCCGGGCGTGCGTGTTGTGTTTGTTTTTAAAAGGCCGCAGGGCCCTTACTGTTTTTCCGGCGGCGTGTAGCCTTCGATATGCACGTCTTTCCCTTCAAACAGGAACTGCACCATCTCCTGCTCCAGCAGCTTGCGGTGCTCCGGGTTCATCATGCTGAGCTTTTTCTCGTTGATCAGCATGGTCTGCTTATGCTGCCACTGCGCCCAGGCTTCTTTGGAGATTTCGTTGTAAATGCGCTTCCCGAGTTCGCCCGGGTAGAGCTGGAAATCCTGGCCGTCCGCTTCACGCTGCAGGAAAGTACAAAAAATGGTTCTGCTCATAATCACTCCTCTTTGATAGCCGAAAAATTTATACCGGCGTTCCGGCTTTTAACTGTTGCAACAAGCGCTCCACGGGGGCCGCCAGTCCGACCGACGGCGGCTGCGCTAAGTTATACCAGAGTGCGTTGCCTTCATCCATGCATGCGCCAGATGAGTGCACTGTAAGCCACATCGGCACAATATCCAGGTGGAAATGGCTGAAAGTGTGGCGAAAGGCGGTTAATTGCGTCAGATTATCGGCCTTTATCTGACGCTGCGCCAGCCACTCGCGCAGCTCCGCTTCGTCTGCAAACTGCGGAAAACAGAATAGTCCGCCCCACAAACCCACCGGCGGACGCTGGGAGAGGAACACCTCGTCGCCGTGCTGCATCAGCAGGAAATAGCCGGTGCGTTCCGGGATGGTCTGCTTCGGTTTTTTACCCGGATATTCCGCCCATGAATGGTTAGCGTAGGCCACGCAGCCATTGCTCAACGGGCACAGCTCGCACTTCGGCTTCGAGCGGGTGCAAACCATCGCCCCGAGATCCATCATCGCCTGGTTGAAGCGTTCTACCCCTTGCGCCGGGGTCACCTCTTCGCTGATATCCCACAGCCGTTTTTCGACCTCTTTTTTTCCCGGCCAGCCGCTGACAGCATAGCAGCGGGCGAGCACGCGCTTCACGTTGCCGTCGAGAATCGGATAATGCTGACCGAGCGAAAGCGACAAAATCGCCCCTGCCGTTGAACGCCCGACGCCGGGCAGCGCGGCCACTTCCTCAAAGGATTGCGGGAAAATGCCGCCATGCTGTGTCGCCACCTGCTGGGCGGCTTTATGTAAATTGCGTGCCCGCGCGTAGTAGCCAAGGCCGGTCCACAGATGCAGCACCTCATCCAGCGGCGCGTTGGCTAAATCAACCACCGTTGGGAAACGCGCCATAAAGCGTTCAAAATACGGGATTACCGTGGTCACCTGGGTTTGTTGCAACATCACTTCGGAGAGCCATACTTTGTAGGGCGTCTTGGCGATTTGCCAGGGCAGGGTTTTACGCCCGTATTTGTCGTACCAGTCCAGGACCTGGGCTGAAAATTGCGCGGCGAGAAAAGTCAAAGCTATGGCTCCGGGATCGCGATTACAGGGTGGCAGATTGCAGCACAAGGGCGAGTGGCTGTAAACCCTTGCATCCGCCGGGTAACTTTGGATAATGCCCGTTTTCCGAACACTTTCACTAGCAGACTTAACTTTTATGAAAAACGACGTCATTTCTCCGGAATTCGATGAAAACGGCCGCCCGCTGCGCCGTATTCGTAGCTTCGTCCGTCGCCAGGGGCGCCTGACGAAAGGGCAGCAGCATGCGCTGGATAACATTTGGCCGGTGATGGGCGTTGAATTCAACGATGCGCCGCTCGATTTCGCTGCCCTGTTTGGCCGCGACGCGCCGGTCACACTAGAAATTGGTTTCGGCATGGGGGCTTCGCTGGTGGCGATGGCGAAAGCCAAACCGGAACAGAATTTCCTCGGCATTGAAGTGCACTCCCCGGGCGTTGGCGCCTGTCTGGCTTCTGCTGAAGAAGAAGGTGTGCAAAATTTGCGCGTGATGTGTCACGATGCGGTGGAAGTGCTGCATACCATGATCCCGGATAACTCACTGAATATGGTGCAGCTGTTTTTCCCTGACCCGTGGCATAAAGCGCGTCATAATAAACGTCGTATCGTGCAGCCGCCTTTCGCTGAGCTGGTCAAAAGCAAACTGAAACTCGGCGGCGTCTTCCATATGGCGACCGACTGGGAAGCCTATGCCGTGCATATGCTGGAAGTGATGTCCTCGCTGGAAGGCTATCGTAACCAGTCGGCAAGCAACGATTACGTACCGCGCCCGGAATCGCGCCCGGTAACCAAATTTGAACAGCGTGGCCATCGTCTCGGCCACGGCGTATGGGACTTAATGTTCGAGAGGGTGAAATAATGGCCAAGAATCGTAGCCGTCGTCTGCGTAAAAAAATGCATATCGACGAGTTTCAGGAGTTAGGCTTCTCCGTCGCATGGCGTTTCCCGGAAGGGACCACCGAAGAGCAGATCGACCAGACGGTCAACGATCTGATCGAAGAGGTGATTGAGCCGAACAAGCTGGCCTTCGACGGCAGCGGCTATCTCTCCTGGGAAGGGCTCATCTGCATGCAGGAGATCGGTAAGTGCACCGAAGAGCATCAGGCCATCGTACGCCAATGGCTGGAAGCGCGTAAGTTAGAGGATGTGCGCACCAGCGAACTTTTTGACGTCTGGTGGGACTAAGTTTGACAAGGGTCGGCAACTGCCGGCCCGTTTTGTCTTAAGGGAGTTTTATGATGCGTAAAACGCTGCTGGCGGTGGCGCTCTCCGTCACCGCTTTGTCTGCCCATGCGGACTACCAGTGTAGCGTCACGCCGCGTGACGATGTGATCCTCAGCCCGCAGCAGGTGCAGGTGAAAGGGGAAAACGGCAATCTGGTGATAAAGCCGGATGGCAACCTGACCTTTAACGGTAAAGCCTATACTCTGAGCGCCGCCCAGCGCGAGCAGGCGCAGGATTATCAGGCCAGTCTGCGCAGCAGCCTGCCGTGGATTGACGAAGGCGCGCGCTCGCGAGTCGAAAAAGGCCGCAAGGCGCTGGATAAAATCATTACCGAACAGGTTGGCGCCAACAGCAGCATGCATGGTCGCCTGACCAAGCTGGATGCGCAGCTGAAAGAACAGATGAACCGCATCATTGAGCGCCGCAGCGATGGCCTGACCTTCCACTATAAAGCTATCGACCAGGTACGTGCCGATGGTCAGCAGCTGGTGAATCAGGCGATGGGCGGCATTCTGCAGGACAGTATTAACGAGATGGGCGCGAAAGCAGTGCTCAAAGGCGGCGGCAACCCGCTGCAGGGCATTCTCGGCAGCCTCGGCGGCCTGCAAACGGCGATTCAGGATGAATGGAAAAACCAGGAGGCCGATTTCCAGCAGTTTGGTAAGGACGTCTGCAGCCGGGTGGTCTCGCTGGAAGATAGCCGGAAATCGCTGGTTGGCTCGTTAAAGTAAGTTGATTTCGCTACCTGCGCCTGCAGGTAGCGGTTAGGCTCAGTCGATCACATCAGCCCCAGCAGCTGTGGAATAAACAGTGAGATCTGCGGGATATAAACAATCATCATCAGCGCGATCAGCAGGGCGGCGTAGAACGGCAGCAGCGGTTTGATGAGCTGCTGAATTTTAACCCCTGAAATGGAGCAGCCGACAAACAGCGCGCTGCCTACCGGCGGGGTCAGCAGGCCGATGCACAGATTGGCGACCATCATGATGCCAAAATGGACCGGGTTCATGCCTAAATCCTCAGCGATGGGGAGAAATATTGGCGTAAAAATCAGTACTGCTGGGGTCATATCCATAAAGATACCGACGATTAACAGCACGATGTTAATCAGTAGCAGGATCACCAGCGGATTTTCAGAAAACCCCATGAGCGCATCGCTTATCATGTAGGGAATATCGGCATTGGTCATTGCCCACGACATGCCGACGGAAAAACCGATCAGCAGAAGGACGATAGACGTCATCACCACCGATTCAAGGATCAGCTTTGGCAGGTCGCGCCATTTGACTTCCCGATAAATCAGCACCGAGAGGATAAAGGTGTAGACCACGGCGATGGCGGAAGCTTCAGTGGCGGTGAAAATACCGCCGAGGATCCCGCCCATGACAATAATGACCAGCAGCAGGCTGGGCAGGGCATCGAAAAAAGCCTTTGCCGCCTGGGCGCAGGTCGGGCGCTCGGAAACCGGATATCCGCGGTGTTTAGCGATACCAGAGCAGACCAGCATGATGGACAGACCCATCAGAATGCCCGGCAAATAACCGGCCATAAACAGCGAGGCGACCGAGACGCCGCCGGCCGTCAGAGAAAAGACGATCAGCACGTTTGATGGCGGAATGAGCAGGCCCGTGATGCAGGATGAAACGTTTACCGCCGTGGAGAATGCCGGATCGTAGCCTTTCTGCGTCTGAATGGGATTGAGCGTCCCCCCTACCGCAGCGGCGGCAGCGACCGCCGAACCGGAGATCGAGCCGAACATCATATTGGCCAGCACGTTGACGTGTCCCAACGATCCGGGTACCCGCCCAACCATCACCTGCGCCAGATTGATGAGGCGTATAGCAATTCCCCCGCTGTTCATCAGGGTACCGGCAAAGATAAAGAAGGGGATAGCCAGCAGCGCGAAGTTATCGAGTCCGTTCGCCAGGCGCTGAGCAACGGTAATCACCGCGATATCCCAGGGAAACATCAGCAGCATTGAGCCGACGGTAGCAAGACCGATGGAAAAAGAGATAGGTACGCCAATAAAGACCAGAATAAAGAACGAGCCAAACAGCGTCAGTGCAATATAGCTATCCATTAATTTGCTCCTGCTTCTGAATGTTTCATGTTTTTTAGACCGTTGCTGATAAAACACAACGCGTAAAACATCATCATGATGCCGGTGAGCGGCAGGATCAGATACACATAGCCCATCGGGATCTGCATTGCGGCTGAGACCTGGGCGGTCGACAGCGTTTTTTCAATCAGTTTTACGCCGCCGGTAACAATCACTGAGCCAGCAAACAGAAAGATAAGCAGATTGATAATGACGCTGAGCAGTGCCTGCTTGCGGGAAGAGAGCATCAGCGTAAGTAAATCGATCGCCAGATGACGCTGGGCGCCGACGGTATAGGCCGCACCCAGTAGCCCGACCCAGATCATTAAGAAACGCGCCAGTTCATCGGTCAGGGTGCTAGGCTGGTTGAGCACGTAGCGGCTGAACACCTGCCAGACGACGCAGAAAACCAGCGCAATCATTACGACGACAGAGAATGCGGCGATGGTGCGGTCCACCGCCAGCTTTATGCGGTTAAGTATCATCATTGATTTCCTGGTGAAAGCGGGCCAGCGGCTGGCCCGTTAAAGGTTATTCAGCGGCAGCGTCAAATTTGGCCAGCAGAGCGGCCTGTTTTGGATCTTTCTTAAAGTCATCAAATAGCGGCTGCACGGCGGCACGGAACGGTGCTTTATCCACTTTGATAATTTCGCCCCCCAGTGCTTTGGCCTGAGCGCGGGTATCGGCGTCGATCTTCTGCCACAGCTGTTGCTGATATACCTCTGAGGCTTTGGCCGCTTTGACCAGAATTTGCTGCTGTCCCGGCGTCAGTTTGTCCCAGGTTTTGCTGGAGATCACGAGGAAGTCAGGGATGGAGGCATGTTCATCTTCAGAGAACACTTTCGCGATTTCGATATGGCGAGTCTGCACCCAGGAGGGAACGTTATTTTCCGCACCGTCCACCACCCCTTGCTGCATGGCGGTGTAAACTTCACCAAAGGAGATTGGCGTCGGGGAGCCGCCCATTAATTCAATCATTTTTAATGTTGTCGGGCTGGCCTGCACGCGGATCTTCAGTCCTTTTAAATCCTCCGGTTTGGTGATGGGCTTTTTGGCATAAAAACTTCGGGTTCCGGCGACATAAGCGGAAAGGGCAAAGAATCCTTTCTCTTTCGTCGAATCCATTATTTCCTTGCCCACTTCCCCGAAGACCACCTTATTGAAATGATTTTGATCGTTAAACAGGAACGGTAAATTATATATCGCGTAGATATTATCAAATGACTCCAGATCGCTGGCGGAACCTTTGGTCAAATCCAGCGCGCCATTTTGTAATAACTCCATCGTTTCGCGTGCGCTGCCCATCTGGCTACTGGGGTAAATACGAATCTTCATATTACCGTCAGAAAGTTGGTTTACCTCTTTGGCCATCTCTTCAAACGCCTGATGCACCACGTGACTGCGTTCAAGGTTATGTGCGAGTTTTAACGTCATTTTTTCAGCTGCGCTGGCTCCTGAAGAGAATAGAGCAAGCAAAGATATTGCTATTAGAGAACGAGAAAAAGCGTATTTTTTCATGAGTTGGCTCCATGCACTTGTGGTAATTGGTCAATATGTTAAGCGTCGTGCTTTGTTTCTGTATGACATATTATCTTTGTTGTCGTACATCTTTAAGCTGCCTGACTCACACTTTTTCTCAATGAGGCACTGAAATAACGGATTTTATGGGTTTAATTATATTTTGTTTCTATAAATAAAAGAGAATTAATTAGAGGGTGGAATATTTTAAAAGAATGAATCGGGAATGGTGAGGTTGATATGTCGATAAATTCGAACTATTGTCCTTCCCGTTAAAACGATAAAGGGAAGGACAAGAGTGATATTTATTCGTTAAGGAAGAGTTCGAGCAGGGAATTCAAAAACAGCTTACCGTGCTCGGTAATCTGCCAGTTCTGCTCGTCTTCCTGCAGATAGCCCTGGGCTATCGCCGCGTCCAGCTGCGGGCGGATCGCCGCTTCATCAAGACCGGTATAGCGACTAAATTCTGCGCGCGGCGCGGCCTCCAGCAGGCGGAAACGGTTCATAAAGAACTCGAACGGTTTATCCGCCTCTTCCACATCATGCTGACGCTCGAGGTAACGGCCTTCCATATACCCGCGCGGGTGGCGGGTTTTGGCGGTCCGCAGAATGCGTCCGTCAGGGAAGGTTATCTTACCGTGCGCGCCGCAGCCGATGCCGAGGTAGTCGCCAAAGCGCCAGTAGTTGAGATTATGCTGACACTGGAAACCCGGTTTGGCGTAGGCGGACGTCTCGTACTGCTGATAGCCAGCGGCGCTTAGCAGTTGATGTCCCTGCTCGAAAATATCCCATAGCGCGTCGTCATCCGGCAGCACCGGCGGCCGGGAGCCGAACAAGGTGTTCGGCTCAATGGTCAGCTGGTACCACGACAGGTGCGGCGGGTTGAGGGCAATCGCCTGACGCAGATCGTCCAGCGCCTCCTCCAGCGACTGGTCCGGCAGACCGTGCATCAGGTCGAGATTGAAGCTGCGCAGGCCGAGGCCGCTGGCGAGACGTGCTGCGCGCTTGGCCTCCTCCGGACCGTGGATCCGCCCCAGGCGCTGCAGCTTCGGTTCGCTAAAGCTTTGTACGCCGATGGAGATACGGTTCACCCCGGCGCGCTGGTAATCAACGAAGCGATCGGCCTCCACGGTGCCCGGGTTGGCTTCCATGGTGATTTCCGCCCCGGCGGCCAGCGGCAGGCAGGCGCGGACGCCATCCAGCAGGGTTTGCATGGCCGGGCCGGACAGCAGGCTCGGCGTACCGCCGCCGATAAAAATAGTGCCTATTTCCCGTCCCTGGGCATATTGCGCATCGGCCTGCAGGTCGTTTAGCAGATGCTGGACGTAATCGTCATGCGGCACCTCGCCTTTCAGCGCATGCGAATTAAAGTCGCAGTACGGGCATTTCTGCACGCACCAGGGAATATGAATATAGAGACTCAGCGGCGGCAAATTAGCCATTACGTAATGCTTCCAGTAACAGTTTTAGCGCTTGCCCACGATGGGAAATCGCACTCTTTTCTTCACGGCTCAGTTCGGCCGCGGTTTTCCCTTCTGACGGGACGAAGAAGATCGGGTCGTAGCCGAAGCCACCCGTACCAGCGGCTTGTCGGGTGATTACTCCAGGCCAGCTGCCGTGGCACACCAGCGGCGTGGGATCCTCGGCATGGCGCAGATAGACCAGCACACAGTGGAACTGCGCCTGACGCTGGTCGTCCGGCACGTCCTTTAACGCGTCGAGCAGCTTTTCAAGATTCTGCTGGTCGGTGGCGTCGACGCCGGAATAGCGGGCGGAGTAAATACCCGGCGCGCCGCCAAGCGCATCGACGGCCAGACCGGAATCGTCAGCGATGGCCGGCAGGCCGGTGATCTGCGCCGCATGACGCGCTTTCAGAATCGCGTTTTCAATAAAGGTCAGGCCGGTCTCTTCCGCAGAGTCCACGCCCAGCTCGGTCTGAGCGACGATATCGAGACCAAAATCTTCCAGCAGCGAGGCCAGTTCGCGCACTTTACCGGCGTTGCCGGTCGCGAGGACGACTTTTTGCATGATGAATCCTGTTTATTCAGTTAGCGCCGCGACCGCAGTCGGGATCTGTTGTGGGGCGATGATTTTAACTTGCTTATGGCGACCCAGCTCGCCTTTTTCAATCAGTACCTGGCTTTTGGCGACGCGGAACTGTTTGGCGAGAAATTTCACCAGGTGGGCATTGGCCTGGCCATCAACGGGCGGGGCGGTAATGGCGACTTTGAGCTCGTCGCCATGTACGCCCACGATGCTATCGCGGCTGGCCTTCGGCTGAATATACAGCCTGAGCACCAGCCCGTCAGCACAGGTTTCAACGGCACTCATAGCGCCATCCACAGCCCCGGCAGCAGCACGTTACCGGTGGCCTGCAGCACTTCGGCGACGCCCATATTAATCACGTACAGCAGCAGCACCAGTACCATCGGTGAGAAATCGATACCGCCCATCGACGGCAGCAGGTTGCGGATAGGGCGCAGCAGCGGGTCCGCCAGCTGCATCAGCACGTACTCCACCGGACTGCGGCCCTGGCTGACCCAGCTCATGATCGCCATCAACAGCAGCACCCAGAAGATCAACGAGCCGATGGTTTTCAGCAGAATAAGCAGGGCGGAGATCCAGATGATCGGCTGGAAAGTGATCACCATAAACAGCACGATCGCTTTGATGACGCAGAGAATAAATGCCACCAGCAGCGAGGCGCTGTCAATCGGCCCCATCGCCGGGATAATCCGGCGCAGCGGCCCGACAATCGGCTGCGTGGCCTTCACCACAAACTGCGAAAACGGGTTGTAAAAGTCGCAGCGCGCCCACTGCATCCAGACGCGTAACAACACGACCATCGTGTAAAGCTCAATGACCGTTGAAAGCAGGAAAGTCAACGTCTTCATGGCGTTCCTCAGATTCCTTATTATTTGCTGTAGTCGCGCGCACCAAAAATAGCTGTGCCGATGCGCACCATCGTGCTTCCCGCCGCGATTGCGGCTTCCATATCGTCCGACATTCCCAGAGACAACGTATCGACCGTGGGGTACCGCGTTTTTAATCGCGCAAATGCTACCGCCATTTGCTGGGCGACGGCAAACTGCCTTACATATTCTGACTCAGGCGCGGGGATGGCCATCAGACCGCGCAGCTCCAGATGAGGTAACTCAGCGATCTCTGCCGCTAATCCATCGAGCGCTTCCAGCGGGATGCCGGATTTGCTCTGCTCATCGCTAATGTTGATTTGAATCAGCACCTTCAGCGGCGGCAGATGCGCCGGGCGCTGTTCGTTCAGGCGGGTGGCGATTTTCAGCCGATCGACGGTGTGGCACCAGTCAAAATGCTCTGCCACCAGCCGGCTTTTGTTGGACTGCAGGGGGCCAATAAAGTGCCACTGTAGTCCACTGATGCCGGCCTGCTGGAAATGGTTAATCTTCTCCACGCCCTCCTGGACGTAGTTTTCACCAAATGCCCGCTGGCCTGCCACGATGGCTTCTTCGATCGCGCTCGCAGGTTTCGTTTTACTCACTGCAAGCAATGTCACTTCTTCTGGCGCACGCCCGCAACGAGCGGCGGCACCGGAGATTTTGTCCCGGACCTGTGCCAGGTTATGCGCAATATCGTTCATATTCCGAGGATGAGTTATGAAGCTGGAAGAAATCGTAGCCCTTAGTGTAAAGCATAATGTCTCCGATCTACACCTGTGCAATTCCGCCGCACCGCGCTGGCGGCGGCAGGGCAAGCTGGAGCCCGCCCCGTTTCCCGCGCCTGATATCCCGGATTTACTCAACTGCTGGCTTGATGCCGCACAGTTACAGCACTGGCAGGAACACGGCCAGATTGACTTTGCGCTGACCCTGGCCTGCGGTTCGCGGCTGCGCGCCAGCGCTTTCGCCCATACGCGTGGAATATCGCTGGTGCTACGCCTTCTGCCTGAACAATGCCCGCGTCTGGAGACGCTGGGCGCCCCGCCTGCGCTGAGCGAGCTGCTGGCGGAAGAGAGTGGCCTGCTGCTGGTCACCGGAGCGACGGGCAGCGGCAAGTCGACCACCCTGGCGGCGATGGTGGGGCATCTCAACCAGCATCTTGATGGCCATATTCTGACCCTGGAGGACCCGGTGGAGTTTATCCATCACAGCGAGCGCTGCCTGATCCAGCAGCGGGAGATTGGCCGTCATTGTCCTTCGTTCGCCGCGGCGCTCCGCGTGGCGCTGCGCCAGGATCCGGATGTGATCCTGCTCGGGGAGCTACGGGACAGCGAAACCATTCGTCTGGCGTTAACGGCTGCGGAGACCGGACATCTGGTAATGGCGACATTACATACCCGCGGCGCGGCGCCGGCGGTGGAGAGATTGATCGATGTCTTTCCGGCAGAGGAGAAAGATCAGGTTCGTAGTCAGCTGGCTGGAAGCCTGTGCGCGGTGCTGGCGCAAAAATTGTTACCTGCACGTCAGGGCGGGAGAGTTGCGCTATACGAGCTTTTGGTCAATACCCCCGCAGTAGCTAACTTGATCCGTGAAGGAAAAGTGCATCAGTTGCCCGGCATAATGCAGACCGGGATGCAGGCCGGAATGCTGACATTTACGCAGAGTTTTCAGCAACGTGTCGCCGCAGGCGAGCTGTAAGAGAAGCGTGAAGCAGGCAGGGTGGGTTAAATGATATGTTAACTGAATGTTTGATGGCTGTTTATTTATATTATTTGGTAATACAAATAACCATTCTGAATAAATTCAAATAACACATTCAGTTGCGATATGTCGACAGTGAATACGCATTTCCAGGAAAAAAGTTTGATTACCTTTTGACAGCTTTGAGGTATTCGATTTATGCTGTTTACGGGAATAGGATGATTCTCATGGAATAACGTTTCAATTTGTAAATTGCCAAGGCTATTTATAAATTCACGACTGTTTGTATATTTTTTTATTCATTTAACCACCATGGCGGTGGGTAGCAGCTAAGGAGAGTTTTAAGTGATTAATTTAAATGGAAATTCATCATCTTCTCGTCAGGTCACATTTATTACCCATCCGTCAATTCAGAGCAAAGCTTTTGCCAGCTATCTGAGCGAAACCCTGATGGCACCAGTGGTTTTACAAAATATTAATAAACCACTGGCACAGCGCCTGGCGAAAGATTCTGTAATATTATTTGATATCGCAGTGTCAAATAAGAAATTAAATGGGGTATGGCGAGATATTATTCGACTGCAGGCAGATAATCCTCGTTTGTTGATTATTAATAGCGCACAAAAGTATGAGTTATACGAAATGGCGCAGTGGCCGGCTTTATATGGCGTGTTCCGCCATGACGATGATGAATCGCGCTTAATTGAGGGCGTTAAGGCCGTACTAAACGGCGAACAGACGGCTGAATTGAGCGTGATGCACCCGGCGATGTACGCTGCGGACCATGCATCGGCGCCCGTTGAGAACTCGCCACTCACCGAGCGGGAATGTGAGATCCTCAACGAGCTGCGCTGTGGGGCGACGAATCTGGATATTGCCCGTGCCCTGTTTATCAGCGAGAACACGGTGCGTACGCACCTGTACAATGTGTTTCGTAAACTGAGCGTGAAGAATCGCACTCAAGCGGTGAGCTGGGCGAACGAACATCTGCGCCACTAAGCGGTCGGAAGCGCGCCGTCAGCAATTTGCCGGCGGCGCAGGAGAGCAGAGCCTAAAAGCTCTGCTCGAAGTAGCTTTCCAGAATGACCACGGCTGAGGCCGAATCAACGCTGCCTTTATTCAGCGCGCGGTAGCCGCCGTGTTCAAATAAGCCTGCCCGAGCCTCCACCGTACTCAGACGTTCATCGTGAAGGACGATCGCGACGCCAAAGCGGCCATGAATTTTATTGGCGAAATTCCGCGCGCGCGCCGTCAGCGGTTGCTCGGTGCCGTCCATATTCAGCGGCAGGCCAACGATCACCGCCTCAGGCTGCCACTCTTTGAGCAGTTTTTCGATGACATTCCAGTCTGGTTTACCGTCCTGCGCCTTCAGCGCCGGTAACGGTCGCGCGGTAGCGGTGATGCGTTGCCCCACCGCCACGCCGATGCTTTTGGTGCCGAAATCAAAGCCGAGAAAGGTTCCGCTCATCATGCATGCCCCGCGACGCCTGGCATCGTCACAATGTCGATACCAATCAGTTTAGCCGCCTCGCGCCAGCGATCGGCGATGGGCGTGCGGAAGAGAATATTCTGGTCGGCAGGGGCGGTAAGCCAGGCATTATCTAAAATCTCCTGCTCCAGTTGCCCTTTCTCCCATGAGGAGTAGCCCAGCGCCACCAGTACGTTGCCCGGCTGCCTGTCGGTACCTAAGGTTTCAAGAACATCCCGCGAGGTGGTGACCACTGTGTTATCCGAAATGCGGATACTCGAGGAGAAGTCAGAGGGCGGGGTATGCAGAATAAAACCGCGGTCTTCCGCCAGCGGGCCGCCCAGCATCACCGGTTTATCCAGACGGATCTCCGGATTGCGCGGCTCCGGAACAATCTTGAGCTTCTCAAGGATCCCTTCCACCTGCAGATTTTCCAGCGGCTTATTGATAATAATGCCCATGGCTCCCTCGTCGTTATACTCGCAGATATAGACCACGGAGCGGCGGAAAATCGGGTCCTGAAGCGCAGGCATGGCAATCAGAAAGTGATGCTGTAAATTCATTGTCAGAGGTTCTGTTCCTGGTTCAAAAAGCAACACCCAGTATGCGGGCAAAGTAGAATAGTGTCGATGCACTTTATCTGGCTGGCGCCCGAGTGGCGCCTGGCTGGCGGCGTTTCACGAGCGCGGTCAACCGCGCTCGCTGCGCCATGAGCGGACGTTTATCCGCCCTGGTGTTTATTTGGTGATACGTCTTTCGATAGCGTCCATCAGCATGCCGGTGATCGAAATATCCGGGAAGGCGGCTTCAATCTCACGCACGCAGGTGGGGCTGGTGACGTTAATTTCCGTCAGACGGTCGCCGATGATATCCAGGCCGACGAAGATAAGACCTTTGGCTTTCAGCGTCGGGCCGACGCGGCGGGCAATTTCCCAGTCGCTTTCGGTCAACGGGCGAGCTTCGCCACGGCCGCCGGCGGCCAGGTTGCCGCGGGTCTCGCCGCCCTGCGGAATACGCGCCAGGCAGTAAGGCACCGGCTCGCCGTCCACCACCAGCACGCGCTTGTCGCCGTCTTTAATGGCGGGCAGATAGTTCTGCGCCATGCAGTAGCGGCTGCCGAGCTCGGTCAGGGTCTCCGTGATCACGCCGAGATTCGGATCGCCGGCTTTGACGCGGAAAATAGAGGCACCGCCCATGCCGTCGAGCGGTTTCATGATGATATCGCCGTGTTTTTCCCAGAAGGCCTTCAGCTGGGCTTTATTGCGGGTGACCAGCGTTTCCGGCGTCAGTTCTGAGAACCAGGCGGTGAACAGTTTCTCGTTACAGTCGCGCAGGCTCTGCGGCTTGTTGACGATAAGCGTGCCTTTCTCTTCCGCCCGCTCCAGGATGTAGGTGGCATAAATAAATTCGGTATCGAACGGCGGATCTTTACGCATCAAAATAACGTCAAGATCGGCCAGCGGCAGATCCTGCTCACCGGTGAAGTCATACCATTTATCGTAGTTCTGTTCGACGCTCAGCGTGCGCGTACGGGCGCGGGCTTCGCCGTTGATCAAATAGAGGTCGCTCATCTCCATATAATGGAGTTCATAGCCGCGACGTTGCGCTTCCAGCAACATAGCGAAGCTGGTGTCTTTCTTGATGTTGATGGTTGCGATGGGATCCATCACGATGCCGAGCTTGATCATGGTTCTTCTCCGTTAACGCCTCAACCTAAGTCGCCAAAACGCACCTGCAGGGCGGTGATGGCGGTGAGCGCAGTAGTCTCTGTACGCAGAACGCGCGGTCCCAACAGGATATCAGTAAACTGGTATTGCGCGGTCATCGCTATCTCTTCTGCCGATAGCCCACCTTCTGGACCAATCAGCAAACGGACGCGTTCAACCGGTAGCGGCAGCGTATTAATGCTGGCGCTGGCGCGCGGGTGCAGGTTGAGCTTCAGCCCGCTGTCCTGCTCGGCGCACCACTCTTCCAGCTGCATGGCCGGACGTATTTCCGGTACCACATTACGACCGCTCTGTTCGCAGGCGGCAATAGCGATTTTCTGCCACTGCTGGATCTTCTTCTGCAAACGTTCGGCGTCCAGTTTAACGCCGCAGCGCTCGGAAAACAGTGGCGTTATGAGGCTTACCCCGAGTTCGATCGATTTCTGGATAGTAAATTCCATTTTTTCACCGCGCGACATCACCTGGCCTAAGTGAATATGCAGCGGCGATTCACGATCGTCGGGTTCGCCGCTGAGCACTTCAACCGTGACATTTTTCTTGCCGGCCTCAGTGATGACAGCGTCAAATACCTGGTTACTGCCGTCAAAAAGCTGTAGGTGCTGACCTGCGGTCATGCGCAGGACGCGACCGACGTGGTTGGCCGCGTCATCGCTCAGCGCAATCTGGCTGCCGACAGTGAGGCGTTCTGGATGATGGATGCGAGGAATGCGCATGCTTGATATTCCGTTCGTTGCGCAGATGCCTGCTTCCCGCCACCGGGCGGGAAGCACAGGGCTGCAAATTAACAATTGCCGCTAGTGTAGGTTAGCTCTTTTGCGCCTGGCAAGCCTGCTGGACATACGGATTATGGTTGCCCTGCACTTTCGCGATGCGCTCATCGCGCTCACATTCCCAGGCGGTGACCGGGTACTGTTTATCCCAGGCGGTAAACAATTGAGTTTGCTGGCGGGAAAGATTCAGCTGGTAGCGGTCGCGCATATAGAAGTAGGTGCGGGCGATAGCGCCGCGGGCGCGGGCAGGGGGCTCGGCGACTTTATCTTTAAAATCGACCTTCATGGTGCACTGGCCGTACTGGCCTTCACCGCCGTTCCACTGGCTGTACATAAAGTTGCCGCGATCGCCATTGACTTCCCCTACCGCCGGCTGCAGGTTGTGCATATCGCTTTCCATCTTGCGGTACTCCGGATCTTTGGCGCAGTTTTGCCGCCCGCCTTCCTGCCAGCACTGGCGCTGATGGCCGAACTGCCACGCCGGCACCACGTGTTCCCATTCAACCCGGCTGGCGCGGTTCTCATTTTTACGCACTTTATAGCCGCAAGATTCCAGATCGATAACGCCTTTTTTACCCTGCCAGTCGATTTTACAGCCGCAATAAAAGTCGCCCGGAACGTCGGCGTTCACTTTGACGCCAGCGGCCTTGGCCTGGGAAAAACTATTAATACCGGCGGCCGCGAGCGGGCCACTGACTGCCGTGCTCAATACCGCAACGGCTAAAATATGCATACGGGACATCGTTAACTCCGTGTCAAAACGAGCCCGCAACGTAGCGAATGAGGGTGCTGGATGCAATCAGTCAGATCAGAAAGTTTCTAATAAATTCTGATGGTTATTTTTCAGCCACCAGCAGATCGCCGCAGTGAACGCAGCGGTAGGTGGCCTCGCCGCGCACCACCCGGTTATGGCGACGGACGGTGAGCTGATGCTGCTGACAGCGACAGCGGTAGGGGAAGGTGTTCTGGCGGACCGAATCGAGTTCAAAACGGTGAGTGCGACGCGCGGGAACGCCAAGGACGTTCTCCATCATCCATTTCCACTCTTTACCGTGCGGCGCGACGCGGCCAAAGTGCTGCCAGACCAGCAGGTGCGCCAGCTCGTGCGGCACCACTTCATCGATAAACTCCTGCTGATTTTCCAGCAGCAGCACCGGATTTAAACGAATTTCGTTTTTCTCCAGCCAGGCGGTGCCGGCGGAGGTACCGCGCTGCTGGTAGACCAGCGTCGGCTCAGCGTAGCGGCGTTCCAGTTTGAGGTTCGCTTTGGCGAGATGCTCCCGCAGGCTGCGCATCACGGCCTGCTGAATAGCGATGGGAATACGGGGTGTTTTCATAGCGCCAGAGGATAGTGCGACGGGCGGGGGAGAGCAAGAGGAAGCTTCCTCCCGGGAGGGGAGGAAGCTCAGGCGGGTTAGTCGCGGGCGCCGATTTCACGCAGCGGACGACCCTGCATCAGGTTACGTTCAATATGTTCCAGCGAGACGTTTTTGGTTTCCGGAATCAGCCAGATAGTCAGCAGGATAAACAGCACGTTCAGACCGCCGTACACCCAGAAGGTATTGGCGCTGCCCAGCGAGTTGAGCATGGTCAGGAAGGTGGCGCCGACAATCATATTGGCAATCCAGTTGGTCGCTGTGGAGCAGGTGATGCCGAAGTCGCGGCCTTTCAGCGGCTGGATTTCGGAACACAGTACCCAAATCAGCGGACCGGCGCTCATGGCGAAACCGACGATGAACATCAGCAGCATCAGGACGGCGATGTACTGCGCGGTAGAGGAGTGAATGCCGATGTGCATCATGCTACCCAGCACGCCCATGCCCGCGGCCATCACGATAAAGCCGAGGATCAGCGTTGGTTTACGGCCCCAGCGGTCGACCAGACCGATAGCGATAAAGGTGGCCAGCACGTTGGTCAGACCGACGATCACCGTCCCCCACATCTGCTCGGTGGTGTTGGCATAGCCCGCCAGTTCAAAAATCTTCGGTGCGTAGTACATGATGACGTTCATGCCGGTGAACTGCTGCATCACCTGCAGCAGAATACCGAGGAACACCGCGCGGCGGAAGTTACTGTTGTCTTTGAACAGCGACCAGCCGGACTGTTTCACCTTCAGGCTTTCGCGGATTTCGTCGAGCTCACGTTTCGCTTCGGCGCTGGTATCGCGCAGGCGCAGCAGCACGCGTTCGGCATCGACGAAACGACGTTTGGCGGCGAACCAGCGCGGGCTGTCCGGCAGGAAGATAACGCCGATCAGCAGCAATACCGCCGGAATAATGATCACGCCGAGCATCCAGCGCCACGCGCCGCTGTAGCTGAAAGCGGTGTCAGAGAGATAGGCACCGAGGATCCCGATGGTGATCATCAGCTGGTACATCGAAATCATACTGCCGCGGATTTTCTCTGGCGCGATTTCCGACAGATACAGCGGAGCCGTGTATGAAGCGACGCCCACCGCCAGGCCCAGCAGCACGCGGGAAACCAGCAGGATCTCGACGTTTGGCGCGGCAGCGGAGAACAGAGAGCCGGCGACAAAGAGGATGGCGCCGATCATCAGGCTTTTTTTACGGCCCAGTTTGAAGGAGAGCCAGCCGCTGCCGACCGCACCGACGGCAGCCCCGAACATCATGGAGCTGACCACCCACTCCTGGGTGTGGGCTGAAATCTGGAACTCATTGGCAATAAAGGGTAAGGCACCCGCAATAACACCGATATCAAGGCCGAACAGCAGGCCAGCCAGCGCGGCGAGGAAACAGACGAAGAACGTCATAGTCTTGTTCGAACGCCCTTGTTTTTTGTTGTCAGGCATAACGCCCTCCAGTTGAGTTATTGATTCTGTCGATGGTTAGGGTAGGACACTCGACGGTAAAAAAACGTGATTATAGTCACGGCTGTGTAATCGTTTACACAAAGGTAAAGAAACGTAATCCATTAAATGCTTTTTAAATCAGCAGCATATACAAGGATAGTCGACATTTTGAAAAACGGTAATCAGAGTTGACCGAAACAATATGTAACATTGTGAAAAATACCCGCACGCTATGCCTGTTATGGAAACAAAGGGGCAGTCATCATAATGTAATCGCTTTCATCGCGTTACCGCGTTTCGCTGAAGCGAAGCGCAGGGGGGAGGGAGACGGAAACAAAAAGGCCAGCGCGAGGCTGGCCTTGAAGAGAGGAAGCAGGGGTTATTTCAGACCGGCCGCTTCGCGCAGCAGAGCCGCTTTGTCGGTTTTTTCCCATGGGAAATGCTCGCGACCAAAGTGACCGTAAGCCGCGGTTTCTTTGTAGATCGGGTGCAGCAGGTCCAGCATCTGAATCAGGCCGTACGGACGCAGGTCGAAGAACTCGCGCACCAGCAGGGTCAGCTGTTCAGAAGGCACTTTCTCGGTGCCGAAGGTTTCCACCATGATCGAAGTCGGTTCAGCGACGCCGATAGCGTAGGAGACCTGAATTTCACAACGATCGGCCAGGCCCGCGGCAACGATGTTTTTCGCCACATAGCGCGCCGCGTAGGCTGCGGAACGGTCAACTTTAGACGGATCTTTACCGGAGAACGCGCCGCCGCCGTGACGAGCCATGCCGCCGTAGGTATCAACGATGATCTTACGACCGGTCAGACCGCAGTCGCCCATCGGGCCGCCGATAACGAAACGTCCGGTCGGGTTGATGAAGAATTTGGTCGAAGCGTTCAGCCATTCGGTCGGCAGGGTCGGCTTGATGATCTCTTCCATCACCGCTTCCTGCAGGGATTTCTGGTCGATGTCTTCCGCGTGCTGCGTGGACAGAACCACCGCATCGATGCCGACGATTTTGCCGTCGTCATACTGGAAGGTCACCTGGCTTTTCGCATCCGGACGCAGCCACGGCAGGGTGCCGTTTTTACGCACTTCAGCCTGGCGCTGCACCAGACGGTGAGCATAGGTCACCGGCGCCGGCATCAGCACGTCGGTTTCGTTGGTCGCATAGCCAAACATCAAACCCTGGTCGCCTGCGCCCTGTTCCAGCGGGTCGGCACGGTCGACGCCCTGGTTGATGTCCGGAGACTGTTTACCAATGGCGCTCAGAACGGCACACGAGTTGGCGTCAAAGCCCATATCGGAATGCACGTAGCCAATTTCGCGGACGGTGTTACGGGTGATCTCTTCGATATCAACCCATGCGCTGGTGGTGATTTCGCCGCCTACCAGCACCATGCCGGTTTTGACATAGGTTTCACATGCGACACGCGCTTTCGGATCCTGCTCGAGGATCGCATCCAGCACGGCATCAGAGATTTGGTCAGCAATTTTGTCAGGATGCCCTTCTGATACGGACTCAGACGTAAAAAGGTGTTTTGCCATATTTTATTTCACCTGTGGACGATTCGGATAGCTCATACTGTTGTGTAATGTGGCTTTGGTGGATAATCAGCGCAAAGCCGCGCAGGTAGCGACACGAGCAGTCTGAGTGTTAATCAGTATAGACGGATTAACTTCTGGATGGCTATTTTAGGTCAATTCTTGAGCCCATTTCCAGCCTTTTTTGATGGCGGTCGCATTTATGGGAAAACCCGCCTGGCAAATTTTCCTGACAACCGCGCAAACGCACACATTTTTATTTTGCTTTTTACCCTGCTTCTCGGTATAAAACGCCGCGCGCGGCTCATTAAAAAAGCGCACGGGGCATCGCCCTGTGGTGCCACTTCCAGCCGGGTTAAGCAGTCTGTATTTACAGAATCTCGCAGCGGCGTAGCGCCTGTTGCCCGGTATGTATAGCTTTGGCTTGTCGCCGACCCTGTCGCAGGGCGGTGTGGAGGTGATACCAGATAATGAACCAATGTTTTTCGCTTGATTCGTCGCGTCGTTCTGTCGCGCGTCAGCACTCCGCAACCTGCATCTCTCTCATGCAAACCAGCCGATGTTCACCCCATCTCGGCGCTTCTCAGGATTCCAGGGCCGGTCGGTCGTTAGAAAACTGAACAAGGGCGCTCTTGCCAGGCAAGAGTTTTCTCGTGGTTTCTCCGGACTGTCATACTCTGTTCGGCTACGTGTTTTACGATGATATGAATAAGAAACCGGTCGCGCAGTCGCAAAACCAGCAGATAGTGCTGGGCTTTAGGACTGTTCATGGGTTGTTATCGCATCTTTGGACTGCGATAGTAGTTAACTGTCTTACACTTATTATTAAAAATTGAGGTTCGCTATGTCTGACGACATGTCTATGGTTTCGCCTTCGTCAGCAGGCGAACACGGTGTACTACGTTCCATGCAGGAGGTAGCGATGAGCTCCCAGGAAGCCAGCAAGATGCTGCGTACTTATAATATTGCCTGGTGGGGCAATAACTATTATGACGTCAACGAACTGGGCCACATCAGCGTTTGCCCGGATCCGGACGTCCCGGAAGCGCGCGTGGACCTCGCGGAATTAGTCAAAGCCCGCGAGGCGCAAGGGCAACGTTTGCCGGCGCTGTTCTGCTTCCCGCAGATCCTGCAGCACCGCTTGCGCTCGATCAACGCCGCCTTCAAACGCGCGCGTGAATCGTACGGTTATAATGGCGATTACTTCCTTGTCTACCCGATTAAGGTTAACCAGCACCGTCGCGTGATTGAATCGCTGATCCATTCCGGCGAGCCGCTGGGACTGGAAGCCGGTTCGAAAGCCGAACTGATGGCCGTGCTGGCGCACGCCGGGATGACCCGCAGCGTCATCGTCTGTAACGGCTATAAAGACCGCGAATATATCCGCCTGGCGCTGGTGGGCGAGAAGATGGGCCACAAGGTCTATCTGGTCATCGAGAAGATGTCCGAGATCGCCATCGTGCTGGAAGAGGCCGAGCGCCTGAACGTGGTGCCGCGCCTTGGCGTGCGTGCGCGTCTGGCCTCGCAGGGCTCCGGCAAATGGCAATCCTCCGGCGGAGAGAAGTCCAAGTTTGGCCTCGCGGCGACCCAGGTACTACAGCTGGTCGAGATCCTGCGTGCCGCAGGGCACCTTGAGAGCCTGCAACTGCTGCACTTCCACCTCGGTTCGCAGATGGCCAATATTCGCGATATCGCCACCGGCGTGCGTGAATCCGCGCGTTTCTACGTCGAACTGCATAAGCTGGGCGTCAACATTCAGTGCTTTGACGTCGGCGGCGGTCTGGGCGTGGACTATGAAGGGACCCGCTCGCAGTCTGACTGCTCGGTGAACTACGGTCTGAACGAATACGCCAACAACATCATCTGGGCGATCGGCGATGCCTGCGAAGAGAACGGCCTGCCGCACCCGACGGTGATCACCGAATCCGGCCGCGCGGTGACCGCGCACCATACCGTGCTGGTTTCCAACATCATCGGCGTGGAGCGTAACGAATACACTGAGGCGACCCCGCCGGCGGAAGACGCCGCGCGTCCGCTACAGAGCATGTGGGAAACCTGGCTGGAGATGCACGAGACCGGCAACCGCCGCTCGCTGCGCGAATGGCTGCACGACAGCCAGATGGACCTGCACGATATCCATATCGGCTACTCCTCTGGCACCTTCAACCTGCAGGAGCGCGCCTGGGCCGAGCAGCTGTATCTGAACATGTGTCATGAAGTGCAGAAGCAGCTCGACCCGAGCAACCGCGCGCATCGTCCCATCATCGATGAGCTGCAGGAGCGGATGGCGGATAAAATCTACGTCAATTTCTCGCTGTTCCAGTCGATGCCGGATGCCTGGGGGATCGATCAGCTGTTCCCGGTGATGCCGCTGGAAGGGTTGAACAAGTCGCCGGAGCGCCGCGCGGTGCTGCTGGACATCACCTGCGACTCCGATGGCGCCATCGATCACTACGTGGACGGCGACGGGATCGCCACCACCATGCCGATGCCGGAGTACGACCCGGAGAACCCGCCGATGCTGGGCTTCTTTATGGTCGGCGCCTATCAGGAGATCCTTGGCAACATGCATAACCTGTTTGGCGATACCGAGGCGGTGGACGTGTTCGTCTTCCCTGACGGCAGCGTTGAGGTTGAGCTGTCCGACGAGGGCGATACCGTGGCGGATATGCTGCAGTATGTGCAGCTGGATCCGAACACGCTGCTGACCCAGTTCCGCGATCAGGTGAAAAATACCGGCCTGGACGACGCGCTGCAGCAGCAGTTCCTCGAAGAGTTTGAGGCGGGACTGTACGGCTATACTTATCTGGAAGACGAGTAACCATTGATGCCCGGTGGCTTAGCGCTTACCGGGCCTGCGAAGGTAGGCCGGATAAGGCGAAGCCGTCATCCGGCGGAATGCGATACTTACTTGAACCCGTATGCATTACCGGCGATAATTCACGCCAATAAGCGATTTATCTATCAAACCCTTCCTCGTCGGGCCTAACGACGCGGAGGGGTTTTTTTATACTTATTTTTTACGTTCCACGACTGCGAAAAGAGGTCATATCCATGAGCACTTTAGGTCATCAATACGATAACTCCCTGGTATCCAATGCCTTTGGCTTTCTGCGTTTGCCAATGAACTTCATGCCGTATGAAAGCGATGCGGACTGGGTCATCACCGGCGTGCCGTTCGATATGGCGACCTCCGGGCGCGCGGGTGGCCGTCATGGCCCGGCGGCTATCCGTCAGGTTTCCACTAACCTCGCCTGGGAGCACAACCGTTTCCCGTGGAACTTTGACATGCGCGAACGCCTGAACGTGGTGGACTGCGGCGATCTGGTGTACGCCTTCGGCGACGCGCGCGAAATGAGCGAGAAGCTGCAGGCCCACGCCGAGAAACTGCTGGCGGCAGGCAAGCGCATGCTCTCCTTCGGCGGTGACCACTTTGTTACCCTGCCGCTGCTGCGCGCCCACGCTAAGCACTTCGGTAAAATGGCGCTGGTGCACTTCGATGCCCACACCGACACTTACGCCAACGGCTGCGAGTTCGACCACGGCACCATGTTCTACACCGCGCCGAACGAAGGGCTTATCGATCCGAACCACTCCGTGCAGATTGGTATCCGTACCGAGTTCGACAAAGATAATGGCTTTACGGTGCTGGACGCCGGCCAGGTTAACGACCGCAGCGTTGATGACGTCATTGCCCAGGTGAAGCAGATCGTCGGCGACATGCCGGTGTACCTGACCTTTGATATCGACTGTCTGGATCCGGCGTTTGCGCCAGGCACCGGGACCCCGGTTATCGGCGGATTGACCTCAGACCGGGCGATCAAACTGGTGCGTGGCCTGAAGGATCTGAACATCGTGGGGATGGACGTAGTGGAAGTCGCTCCGGCCTACGATCAGTCCGAAATTACCGCTCTGGCGGCGGCGACTCTCGCTCTGGAAATGCTCTACATCCAGGCGGCGAAGAAGGGCGAATAAGCCGGGTAACCCCAACCCTCTCCCTTCCCGGGAGAGGGTTGCGCGCGGCACAGAGGGGTTATCAAGGCGCCGGGCGAGTGCTCCTGTGCGCCGGGAGAGGGCCGGCGCGCAGGAGAGGGGTCATTATTGCGTCAAAACACGTTAAACGGATATTCGACGTAGAACCGGACTTCATTCCCGCTGACGTTATAGTCGCTGGCGTTGCTGGACACGCGCAGCACCGAATAGCGTAATCTGAATTTCAAATCTTTCGCCACGCCGTTTTGTACCTGGTATTGAACCTGGTTGAACCATTCGTGTTCTTTGCCGTTGCTGGTCTCTGAAGTTTTAATGTTATCACCGCGCACATAGGCGGTGGTCCAGGTCAGCCCCGGTAATCCCAGCCCGGCAAAATCCAGTCCGTACGATGCCTGCCAGGAGCGTTCATCTTCACCGTTAAAATCAGACCAGTAGGAGTTGGCCAGCCAGATGGTGTTCCCGCCATCGCCGACGCCGCCCTGGTTCTGGTAACCGCCGTAGTGGTAACCGGTGCTGCCGCTGCTTTGCTGATAAGCGACTTTAAAGGTATGAATATCCCAGATGTAGCTGGCGGCCAGGCTCCAGATGCTATTGCTGCGACCGGTGCCATTGGCATCGGCATATTCTTGATCCAGGCGTGAGTTATAGCCGTTGAAATCGAGAACCAGCTGTTGGTTGGCGGCGAACGGCTGCTTATAGTTCAGGCCAAGATACTGTTTGTTCAGCACATCTTCGACGTGTGACGCGTACAGCGCGCCGCTGAGCTGGTCGTTGAACTGGTAGCTGGCCCCGCCGAAGGTCAGGCTTTTCAGGCCGCTATTATGGCTGTCGTCGCTTTTGCGCTGCTGGTCGGTGAGATAACCGGCGTTAATTTCCAGGCCGTCGATTTCGCGCGAGGTGAGCATGGTGCCGGTATAGCTCTCGTACAGCAGGCGTGAGTCGTCAGCGTAGACGATGGGCAGCATCGGGCGCTGGCTGCCGTAGCTGAGCACAGTATTTGAGAAGCGCATTTTGCCGGTAGCGCCGAATTTCGCGAGGTCGGATTTTGCGTGGCCGTCGTCATCCTGGGCGAAAAAGTCGATCCCGCCCGCGCCGCTGCGCCCACGACCGCCGTCAAGGCGCACCGCATACTGGGCGATACCGTCCACGCCGAAGCCGACCGGTCCCTGGGTAAAGCCCGATTCGAAGGTGGCGATAATCCCCTGGCCCCATTCGGCTTTATCCGGCAACCCATCGCGATAATCACGTTTGATATAAGCGTTACGCAAAAAGAGATCCAGATGGCTGTCGTCAATAAAGCCCTGACTGGCGGATTGTTGGCTGGCGAAAGTCGGCGTGGCGGCAATAATGCCAAGTGCGATTAACGATAATTCTTTTTTCACTGAAGGCACTTCTCTGTCTGTCGATATATTCAAGGGAATCACTGCAGTCGCGATATTCTCCTGAAATAATGTCGAAAGCAATCATTGTGTGAGCAATGGTATCGCCAGGAAACAAGCTGTGTGGCGCACGCCGGCTGCGTTTGGCGAAGAGGGGTGGACTATTTATTATCTGGAGGAACGCGGTTCTGAAAGGCGGATTGTGTACGCTGTTTTTTATTTGCCAAATAATATCTTGCTGAGTGACAGCGCTTAAAATAATTGGCTGTGACGAGGTGCAGCAATAATTAACGGTTTGTGCGCTTAAGTTATCAATTCATGCGGCTAAATATTTTTACAGGGATATAAAAAAGGGAGGCGATAATGCCTCCCGCTGTCGATTATTTAATCCCGTCGGCTTTCATGCGATCGCGAATATGCTGGGCGCGCGCTTCGGAGGCCGGGTGATCGTCAAACATAGAGCTCTGACGACCGGCTTCCAGCTTGGCCAGTTTTTCGAAGCTGGTGGCCAGTCCCGACGGATTGATGCCGCGCTTACGCAACAGGTCATAAGAGTAGTCATCCGCTTCCGATTCCTGACGCTGGGAGAACTGCGAGTTCACCAGTTTTTCGCCTAAATCGCCCAGCTGCGACTGCGACAGGCTGCCGACGATGCCGCCGGCGGAGGCCGCCGCCGCACGCACGGCGTTGGTCCCCAGCGCGACCTGCATGCCTTTCTTCACGTGGCCCAGCGCAACGTGACCCATTTCGTGGCCGATAACCGCTTCAACTTCATTATCGTTCATCAGGTCCATCAGCCCGCTGTAAACGCGGATGCAGCCGTTCGCCATCGCGAAGGCGTTCACATCCTTGGTCTCATAGACCTTGTAGTTCACTGGCTGGCCATTGATGTTATCGCCCAGCGCGGTCGCGATTTTGCTCAAACGCTGGCTGTATTCACTGCTGGCCGGGGCGATTTTTGCTTTGGCGTCCATCTCTTTACAGGCCTGGTCGCTTAAGGTTTTCACCTGCGCGTCGCTGAGGGAGTACGCCTGGAAGGCTTCGGCGCCTGAGCTGAGCAGACCATTGGAGTCCATGTTCTGACATCCGGTGAGGGTTGCTGCGATCCCAAGAGCAAGTACGGTTGAGCGAATTTTCATTTTTTTATCTTCCACAATCTTATGGTTGTTTATCCGACAATACGGCGACGGCAGGGAACCGTATTCTGCGTAAATTATAAAGAGTATCGCAGGATGCGGGCGAGCGGATTCCGGGGTAGCACAACCTGTTCCAGAGATTTCTTAAAGGGCAAAAGGATGCTCCATGTACATGACTTGTCGCTTGGGTTACATTGTTCACACTTTTTTCCGGCGTAGCCCAAAACGCGCTCTCGTCAAGTCGTTAAGGGCATGGCCTTCAACAGTCCGAACTGGAGTCAAAATGTCCTCACGTAAAGAGCTTGCTAACGCTATTCGTGCGCTGAGCATGGACGCTGTACAGAAAGCCAAATCCGGCCACCCGGGGGCCCCGATGGGTATGGCTGACATTGCCGAAGTGCTGTGGCGTGATTTCCTGAACCATAACCCGAACAATCCGGCCTGGGCTGACCGTGACCGTTTTGTGTTGTCAAATGGCCATGGTTCGATGCTGATTTACAGCCTGCTGCACCTCACTGGCTACGATCTGCCGATTGAAGAGCTGAAAAACTTCCGCCAGCTGCACTCCAAAACCCCGGGTCACCCGGAAGTCGGCTACACCGCGGGCGTGGAAACCACCACCGGTCCGCTGGGCCAGGGTATCGCTAACGCGGTCGGGATGGCTATTGCCGAGAAAACTCTGGCGGCGCAGTTCAACCGTCCGGGCCACGACATCGTCGACCACTTCACCTACGCCTTCATGGGCGACGGCTGCATGATGGAAGGCATCTCTCACGAAGTGTGCTCCCTGGCCGGTACTCTGAAACTGGGTAAACTGGTGGCCTTCTATGATGACAACGGCATCTCCATCGACGGCCACGTTGAAGGCTGGTTCACCGACGATACCGCGAAACGCTTTGAAGCCTACGGCTGGCACGTGGTGCGCGGCGTTGACGGTCACGACGCTGACGCCATCAAACGCGCAGTAGAAGAAGCGCGTGCGGTCACCGACAAACCGTCCCTGCTGATGTGCAAAACCATCATTGGTTTCGGTTCGCCGAACAAAGCCGGTACCCACGACTCCCACGGCGCACCGCTGGGCGACGCAGAAATCGCCCTGACCCGCGAAGCGCTGGGCTGGAAACACGCGCCGTTTGACATCCCGTCTGACATCTATGCCCAGTGGGATGCCAAAGAAGCCGGCCAGGCGAAAGAAGCGGCGTGGAATGAGAAGTTTGCTGCCTACGCGAAAGCCTTCCCGCAGGAAGCGGCCGAATTCACCCGTCGTATGAAAGGTGAGATGCCGTCTGACTTCGACGCCAAAGCTAACGAGTTCATCGCGAAGCTGCAGGCTAACCCGGCGAAAATCGCCAGCCGTAAAGCGTCGCAGAATGCTATCGAAGCCTTCGGCCCGCTGCTGCCGGAATTCCTCGGCGGCTCCGCTGACCTGGCGCCGTCCAACCTGACCCTGTGGTCTGGTTCTAAGCCGATCAACGAAGACACCGCGGGTAACTACATTCATTACGGCGTGCGTGAATTCGGTATGACCGCTATCGCCAACGGTATCGCGCTGCACGGCGGTTTCCTGCCGTACACCTCCACCTTCCTGATGTTCGTGGAATACGCGCGTAATGCGGTACGTATGGCCGCGCTGATGAAACAGCGTCAGGTGATGGTCTACACCCACGACTCCATCGGTCTGGGTGAAGACGGCCCGACTCACCAGCCGGTAGAGCAGGTGGCTTCCCTGCGCGTGACGCCGAACATGTCCACCTGGCGTCCGTGTGACCAGGTTGAATCCGCGATTGCGTGGAAATATGGCGTAGAGCGTCAGGACGGCCCGACCGCGCTGATCCTCTCCCGTCAGAACCTGGCGCAGCAGGAGCGTACCGCAGAGCAGCTGGCAAACGTCGCTCGCGGCGGTTACGTGCTGAAAGATTGTGCCGGCCAGCCGGAGCTGATCTTCATCGCCACCGGTTCCGAAGTGGAGCTGGCAGTGGCCGCGTGGGACAAACTGACCGCCGAAGGCGTGAAGGCGCGCGTGGTCTCCATGCCGTCCACCGACGCGTTCGACAAGCAGGATGCCGCTTATCGCGAATCCGTACTGCCGAAAGCCGTTTCTGCCCGCGTCGCGGTAGAAGCCGGTATCGCTGACTACTGGTTCAAATACGTTGGCCTGAACGGCGCTATCGTTGGCATGACCACCTTCGGTGAGTCTGCGCCGGCTGAGCAGCTGTTCGAAGAGTTCGGCTTCACCGTCGACAACGTGGTCGCTAAAGCGAAAGCGCTGCTGTAATGGCTGGTACGGTGCGGGCTGATGCCCTCACCCCAACCCTCTCCCACAGGAGAGGGTGCAAACACCAAAAACGGTAACCCCTGGGTTACCGTTTTGCTGTTACCTCGCCACCCGGCTTTTTGTATGCACTATTCTTCGAACATGTAAGCACCCTGTGAATTATTCCAAAAGAAATGTGACACAAGTCATATAGCTGGTTTATTGCGCTGGACAAACATTCCTTTTATTCCTTGTTTCGCTTATTCTAGCTGAAGCGTTTCAGTCGTTTAAATGTTCGACAATTAATCAATCAGTCGCAGTTTGCAGCTGGTAAGGTTCCCCTCAGAGCGTTGCTGGATTACTCTGTCAGCCACCTCAAAAAAGGGTCAGCCTTGCAGGAGATCTATGACCATTCGCATCGCGATTAATGGCTTCGGTCGTATTGGACGCAACGTGGTTCGTGCGCTATATGAGTCCGGGCGTCGTGCGGAAATCACCGTGGTGGCAATCAATGAGCTGGCGGATGCGGCAGGGATCGCGCATTTGTTGAAATATGATACCAGCCATGGCCGCTTCGCCTGGGATGTCCGTCAGGAGCGCGAACAGCTGTTTGTTGGCGATGATGCCATCCGCCTGCTACACGAGCCGACCATTGCGGCGCTGCCGTGGCGCGAGCTGGCGGTAGACGTGGTGCTCGACTGCACCGGCGTATACGGGAGTCGTGAACACGGCGAAGCCCATCTGCAGGCTGGCGCGAAGAAAGTGCTCTTCTCCCATCCTGGCGGCAACGATCTCGACGCGACGGTGGTCTATGGCGTCAATCAGGATGAGCTCCGCGCCGAGCACCGCATTGTCTCCAACGCCTCCTGCACCACCAACTGCATTATTCCGATCATTAAACTGTTAGATGATGCCTATGGCATTGAGTCCGGCACCGTCACCACCATTCATTCGGCGATGCATGACCAGCAGGTGATTGACGCCTACCATCCGGATCTGCGGCGTACCCGCGCGGCCAGCCAGTCGATTATTCCGGTGGATACCAAACTGGCGGCAGGGATCACCCGTATTTTCCCGCAGTTTAATGACCGTTTTGAAGCGATTGCCGTGCGGGTGCCGACGATAAACGTGACGGCAATTGACCTGAGCGTGACGGTGAAAAAACCGGTAAAAGCATGTGAAGTCAACCAGTTGCTGCAAAAAGCAGCACAAGGTGCATTTCATGGTATAGTTGACTATACGGAATTACCGTTGGTCTCGACAGATTTTAACCACGATCCGCACAGTGCTATTGTTGATGGCACGCAAACCCGGGTCAGTGGCGCGCATCTGATCAAAACGCTGGTCTGGTGCGATAACGAATGGGGCTTTGCTAACCGAATGCTCGACACGACGTTAGCGATGGCGGCTATTGGTTTCAGGTTCGACGCATAAACGTCGACAAAACTTTATGAATCAACGAGAGGATTCACCATGTCTGTAATTAAGATGACCGATCTGGATCTGGCTGGTAAACGCGTTTTTATCCGTGCGGATCTGAACGTACCAGTTAAAGACGGGAAAGTAACCAGCGACGCACGTATCCGTGCATCTCTGCCGACCATTGAACTGGCGCTGAAGCAGGGCGCGAAAGTCATGGTTACTTCTCACCTGGGTCGTCCGACCGAAGGCGAGTACAACGAAGAATTCTCTCTGCTGCCGGTTGTTAATTACCTGAAAGACAAACTGTCCAACCCGGTACGTCTGGTTAAAGACTACCTGGATGGCGTGGAAGTGGCTGCCGGTGAGCTGGTGGTTCTGGAAAACGTTCGCTTCAACAAAGGCGAGAAAAAAGACGACGAAGCGCTGTCCAAAAAATACGCCGCGCTGTGCGACGTGTTCGTGATGGATGCTTTCGGTACTGCGCACCGCGCGCAGGCTTCCACCCACGGCATCGGCAAATTTGCTGACGTGGCGTGCGCAGGCCCGCTGCTGGCCGCTGAACTGGACGCGCTGGGTAAAGCGCTGAAAGAGCCGGCTCGTCCGATGGTCGCTATCGTGGGTGGTTCTAAAGTGTCCACCAAACTGACCGTGCTGGATTCCCTGTCTAAAATCGCTGACCAGCTGATCGTCGGCGGCGGTATCGCCAACACCTTCGTTGCTGCCCAGGGCCACAACGTCGGTAAATCCCTGTACGAAGCAGACCTGGTTGATGAAGCTAAGCGCCTGCTGAGCACCTGTGATATCCCGGTTCCGACTGACGTTCGCGTCGCGACCGAGTTCTCCGAAACCGCAACGGCAACCCTGAAATCTGTTAACGACATCAAAGATGACGAGCAGATTCTGGACCTTGGCGACGTTTCCGCACAGAAACTGGCCGACATCCTGAAAAACGCCAAAACCATCCTGTGGAACGGCCCGGTTGGCGTATTCGAATTCCCGAACTTCCGTAAAGGGACTGAAATCGTGGCTAACGCTATCGCGGACAGCGAAGGTTTCTCCATCGCCGGCGGCGGTGACACCCTGGCAGCGATCGACCTGTTCGGCATCGCTGACAAAATCTCCTACATCTCCACTGGCGGCGGCGCATTCCTTGAATTCGTCGAAGGCAAAGTCCTGCCGGCAGTAGCGATGCTCGAAGAGCGCGCTAAGCAGTAATTCAGTTCAGGCGGGGAAACCCGCCTGTTTTTCAGCGCGCTTAAGGGCTCGCGAACCTTCTTCAACGGTCGAAGATACAGATACAGGACTAAGTAACATGTCTAAAATTTTTGATTTCGTAAAACCGGGCGTCATCACTGGCGACGACGTTCAGAAAGTGTTCCAGGTAGCGAAAGAAAACAACTTTGCACTGCCGGCGGTAAACTGCGTAGGTACTGACTCCATCAACGCCGTTCTGGAAGCTGCTGCGAAAGTTCGCTCTCCGGTTATCGTTCAGTTCTCTAACGGCGGCGCCGCGTTCATCGCAGGTAAAGGCGTGAAAACTGACGTTCCTCAGGGTGCTGCTATCCTCGGCGCTATCTCTGGCGCGCACCACGTGCACCAGATGGCTGAGCACTACGGCGTGCCGGTTATCCTGCACACTGACCACTGCGCGAAGAAACTGCTGCCGTGGATCGACGGTCTGCTGGACGCCGGTGAAAAACACTTCGCTGCTACCGGTAAACCGCTGTTCTCTTCTCACATGATCGACCTGTCTGAAGAGTCCCTGCACGAAAACATCGAAATCTGCTCTAAATACCTGGCGCGCATGGCCAAAATGGACATGACCCTGGAAATCGAACTGGGTTGCACCGGTGGCGAAGAAGACGGCGTGGACAACAGCCACATGGACGCTTCCGCCCTGTACACTCAGCCGGAAGACGTGGATTACGCCTACACCGAGCTGAGCAAAATCAGCCCGCGCTTCACCATTGCCGCTTCCTTCGGTAACGTACACGGCGTGTACAAACCGGGTAACGTGGTTCTGACTCCGACCATCCTGCGCGACTCTCAGGAATATGTTTCCAAGAAACACAACCTGCCGCACAACAGCCTGAACTTCGTCTTCCACGGCGGTTCCGGTTCTTCCGCTCAGGAAATCAAAGACTCCGTCAGCTACGGCGTAGTGAAAATGAACATCGATACCGACACCCAATGGGCGACCTGGGACGGTATCCTGCAGTACTACAAAACTAACGAAGCTTACCTGCAGGGCCAGCTGGGTAACCCGAAAGGCGAAGACCAGCCGAACAAGAAATACTACGATCCGCGCGTATGGCTGCGTGCTGCACAGACTTCCATGGTGACCCGTCTGGAGCAGGCATTTAAAGAGCTGAACGCGATCGACGTTCTGTAAGAAAAATCTGTTTCTTACCCTGAAGCCCGCAGCAATGCGGGCTTTTTTATTACTTTAACAACAGGATAGCGTGCAGGAAAACTGTGATCCATTTGGCAAAACGTGCACTTATTGTTTACCCTATAACCTGACTGCCCTGTTGCAGGCTGAGTTATTTACTTCCCCGTTCGGGGATTCATAAGGAATGTTAAATGGAAGATTTGAACGTTGTCGATAGCATCAACAACGCCGGGACGTGGCTGGCACGCAACCAGGAGCTGCTGCTGAGCTATGCCGTCAACATCGTGGCGGCGATCGTTATCCTGGTCATCGGGATGATCGTGGCACGCATCGTCTCTAACACCGTCAACCGCCTGATGCTGGCGCGTAAGATTGATGCCACCGTTGCTGATTTTCTCTCGGCGCTGGTGCGTTACGCGGTTATCGCCTTCACCCTGATTGCCGCCCTGGGCCGGGTAGGCGTGCAGACCGCCTCGGTCATTGCTGTGCTGGGTGCCGCCGGTTTGGCGGTGGGTTTAGCACTGCAGGGATCGCTGTCGAACCTTGCCGCAGGCGTACTACTGGTGATGTTCCGCCCGTTCCGCGCGGGTGAATATGTCGATCTCGGCGGTATCGCCGGCACCGTGCAGAACGTGCAGATTTTCTCCACCACCCTGCGTACCGCAGACGGCAAAATCGTGGTGGTGCCGAATGGCAAAATCATCGCCGGCAACATCATTAACTTCTCCCGCGAACCGGCGCGCCGCAATGAGTTTATCATTGGCGTATCCTACGATGCCGATATCGACAAGGTGAAGCAGCTGCTGACCTCGATTATCGAATCTGACGATCGTATTCTGCGCGATCGCGAAATGACCGTACGCCTGAACGAACTTGGCGCCTCATCGGTGAACTTCGTGGTTCGCGTGTGGAGCAAAAGCAGCGATCTGCAAAACGTCTACTGGGACGTGCTGGAGCGTATTAAGCGTGATTTCGACGCTAACGGCATCAGTTTCCCGTATCCGCAGATGGATGTTCATGTGGTACAACTGCCGGAAAAAGCAGAGTAAATCATCACTGACAGAGTCAGGCCGGCCATGCCGGCCTTTTTTAATGGCTCACTATTAGCTTAGCTTATTAATGATTAATACTTTCAATTTCCGCTAATAATCCATTCGCGTTATAGTCACCGCCACTCTCGAACACAGCGGAAAAATCCTTATGTTTACCTATTACTTTCAGGGCCTTGCCCTGGGAGCGGCAATGATTTTGCCGCTTGGCCCGCAAAATGCTTTTGTGATGAATCAGGGGATCCGTCGTCAGTATCACCTGATGATTGCCCTGCTGTGCGCGGTCAGCGACTTGCTGTTGATCTGCGCCGGTATTTTTGGCGGTAGTGCGCTGCTGATGCAATCCCCATGGCTGCTGGCGATAGTGACCTGGGGCGGCGTGGCCTTTTTGTTGTGGTATGGCTTCGGCGCACTGAAAACGGCGTTCAGTCAGAATCTTGAGCTCGCCAGCGCCGAGGTGATGCAGCAGGGGCGCTGGAAAATCATTATAACTATGCTGGCGGTCACCTGGCTGAACCCGCATGTTTACCTGGATACCTTTGTGGTGCTGGGCAGCCTGGGAGGGCAGCTGGCGGTGGAGCCGAAGCGCTGGTTTGCGCTGGGGACCATTAGCGCCTCTTTCCTGTGGTTCTTTGGCCTGGCGCTGTTAGCCGCCTGGCTGGCGCCGCGGCTGCGTACCGCCAAAGCCCAGCGGATCATCAATATTGTGGTCGGCGCCGTCATGTGGTTTATTGCGTTTCAGCTGGCAAAAGAGGGCGTCGGCCATATCCTGGCGTTGCTCAACTAAGCGTTGTCCGATGGACTTTCCTGCTGTACGCGCTAAGCTTGCTGGCATGCGTCCCGTAAGGGCGATTTAAGTAACATGGAGAAACGACAGTGAAGTTAAAAGTCTTAGCCCTGGCGGCAGCACTCGGATTTAGCACAATGGCGGCACAGGCAAACGAATTGCCAGACGGTCCGCACATTGTGACTTCAGGCACAGCAAGCGTTGCCGCGGTTCCGGATATTGCCACCCTGGCGATCGAAGTGAACGTCGCGGCGAAAGATGCCGCATCGGCGAAAAAGCAGGCAGACGATCGCGTCGCGCAGTATCTCTCTTTTCTTGAAAAGAGTGGTATCGCGAAAAAAGACATTAGCTCTGCGAATCTGCGTACCCAGCCTGATTATGACTATCAGAACGGGAAAAGCATTCTCAAAGGCTATCGGGCGGTGCGCACCGTGGAAGTGACGTTGCGCCAGCTGGATAAACTTAACGGCCTGCTGGACGGCGCGCTGAAGGCGGGACTGAACGAAATCCGCTCCGTTTCGCTGGGCGTTGCGCAACCGGATGCCTACAAGGATAAGGCGCGTAAAGCGGCGATCGATGACGCGGTGCATCAGGCACAGGAGCTGGCGGCTGGCTTCCACAGCAAGCTGGGGCCGGTCTACAGCGTGCGCTACCACGTCTCCAACTATCAGCCGAGCCCGATGGTGCGTATGATGAAGGCCGCTGACGCTGCGCCGGTTTCAGCCCAGGAAACCTACGAGCAGGCGACTATCCAGTTTGACGACCAGGTTGACGTGGTCTTTGAGCTGCAGCCAGCTCAGGCCGCCGCGCCAGCCGCGCCGGCGAAACCGGCGGAAGAGCCGAAACCAGCGCAGTAAGCGATAGAAACAAAAAAGCCACTTCCGGGAAGTGGCTTTTTTTATGCCGGGGATTTAATCCTGACGCAGCACTTTGTGGCCGTAATCAATAAGCGCATCGGTCACCCGGCGCATCATGCGGCTTTCCGGCGCAAAGCGGTGCCAGTACAGCATACGACGCTGGAACAGACCGGGCGTGAGGTCAATAAGCTCGCCGCTTTTCAGCTCTTTTTCGATTTGCAGATGCGGGATCATACAGCAGGTAGTGCCCTGGCGCGCCAGCTGCACGAAGGCTTCTGATGAGTTAACGATGTGGCAGGGGACGCTACCCGGCGGCAGGTCGAAGTTTTGCTGCAGGAACGCCTGATGCATATCGTCCAGATGATCAAAGGCGACGACCGGCGCTTTCAGCAGCGCAGAACGCGTCACGCCGTTCGGGAAATAGCGTTGCGCAAACTCTTTTGAGGCGACAAACAGGTAATCGAGCGCGCCGAGCTGATCCACCAGACAGCTTGGCAGCGCCTGCGGCTGGATACTCACTGCGCCCACCACTTCCCCACGGCGCAAGCGCTCCTGGGTGCGGGTTTCATCTTCCACCTGCAGGTTAAGACGAATAGGGGAGTCTGACAGAACATTGGCCAGCGCCGGCAGCAGCCAGGTGGCCAGACTGTCGGCGTTCACCGCCAGCGACAACAGCAGCGGCGTGGAGCCGGTCTGCTCGTCGCCCAGCCACTCTTCTTCCAGCAGTTCAACCTGGCGTAACAGGGCCAGCAGCTTTTGCCCCTGCTCGGTGGGGCGTGGCGGCACGGTGCGCACCAGCAGCGGCTGACCGAACATATTTTCCAGCTGCTTAATACGCTGTGAGACGGCGGACTGGGTAATACATAGCTTCTGCGCGGCGCGCTCAAATCCTCGTTCCCTAATCACCGCATCCAGCGCTTGTAGTGTCCTGTAGTCCGGTCGTTTCATTATTCTGGCGTGCCCCCATAACTAATCGTTATCTCGCACTATGACATAAATTTTTATTTGATACAGACGAAATTGGTCTGCTCAGTTGTGTGATCTGCATCGCAGGGACATTTCCACTGTCGATGTTCTATAATGCGCCACAGGCATTCACATCTCGGACCATAATTATGACGCAGGATGAACTGAAAAAAGCAGTAGGTTGGGCGGCGCTGCAATACGTACAGCCAGGGACCATTGTCGGCGTAGGTACCGGCTCGACGGCGGCCCATTTTATTGACGCGCTGGGCACGATGAAGGGGCAGATTGAAGGCGCGGTCTCCAGCTCCGATGCCTCTACCGAAAAGCTCAAAAGCCTCGGGATCCCCGTCTTCGATCTCAACAGCGTCGATCGCCTGGGGATCTATGTTGATGGCGCGGATGAGATCAACGGCCATATGCAAATGATCAAAGGCGGCGGCGCGGCGCTGACCCGCGAGAAGATTATCGCTTCGGTCGCCGATAAATTTATCTGCATCGCCGATGCCTCCAAGCAGGTTGATATTCTCGGCGCATTCCCGCTGCCGGTTGAAGTCATTCCGATGGCGCGCAGCGCCGTCGCGCGTCAACTGGTCAAGCTGGGCGGTCGTCCGGAGTACCGTCAGGGCGTGGTGACCGATAACGGCAACGTCATCCTGGACGTGCATGGCCTGGAAATTCTTGATGCTGTCGCGCTGGAGAATGCCATCAACGGCATCCCTGGCGTCGTGACCGTAGGGCTGTTCGCCAACCGCGGGGCCGACGTGGCACTGATCGGTACGGCCGATGGCGTGAAAACCATCGTAAAATAGTCTGTCCGCAGGGAGCCAGTCGGCTCCCTCGCAAATATTTTTTCACCTGGTGCAATTTGGTGACTTCTGTCACATTTATGCAACCATTCTGATTAACACGCTACCATTAATCTTCTTTCTGGTGTTTTGTCCTGTCATTTCCCTCTGGATGACATTTCTTCAGGACGGCGACGCAAACGTTCATATTGCCGCGATAGTTTTTTTTGATATGTTGCTGAGACGAACTTTCGTTCAGCACGACATCAGTTAAGACAAAACAGGACGGGGAAATGGCTAAGGTATCACTGGAAAAAGACAAGATTAAATTTCTGCTGGTTGAAGGTGTGCATCAAAAGGCAATCGATAGCCTTCGCGCAGCAGGTTACACCAACATTGAATTTCATAAAGGCGCGCTGGACTCCGAACAGCTGAAAGCGTCGATCCGTGATGCCCATTTCATCGGCCTGCGTTCCCGTACCCATCTGACTGAAGAGATTTTCGCCGCGGCGGAAAAACTGGTTGCCGTGGGTTGCTTCTGCATCGGTACCAACCAGGTCGATCTGAACGCCGCCGCGAAGCGCGGTATTCCGGTGTTTAACGCGCCATTCTCGAATACCCGTTCGGTGGCCGAGCTGGTCATCGGTGAGCTGCTGCTGCTGCTGCGCGGCGTGCCGGAAGCCAACGCCAAGGCGCACCGCGGCGTATGGAATAAGCTGGCGGTCGGCAGCTTTGAAGCGCGCGGCAAGAAACTGGGGATTATCGGTTACGGCCATATCGGTACCCAGCTCGGCATTCTGGCGGAATCGCTGGGGATGCATGTCTTCTTCTATGATATTGAAAATAAACTGCCGCTCGGCAACGCCACCCAGGTTCAGCATCTCTCCGACCTGCTGAACATGAGCGATGTGGTCAGCCTGCACGTGCCGGAAAACGCCTCCACCAAAAACATGATGGGTGCGGAAGAGCTGGCGCTGATGAAGCCGGGCGCGCTGCTGATCAACGCCTCCCGCGGTACCGTGGTGGATATTCCGGCGCTATGCGATGCGCTGGCGAGTAAGCATCTGGCCGGGGCGGCTATCGACGTCTTCCCGACAGAACCCGCCACCAACAGCGACCCCTTCACTTCGCCGCTGTGCGAGTTTGATAACGTGATCCTGACTCCGCATATCGGCGGTTCGACCCAGGAAGCGCAGGAGAACATCGGTCTGGAAGTGGCTGGCAAGCTGGCGAAGTACTCTGACAACGGGTCAACCCTGTCGGCAGTTAACTTCCCGGAAGTTTCTCTGCCGCTGCACGGCGGCCGCCGTCTGCTGCATATCCATGAGAACCGGCCGGGCGTCCTGACCGCCATCAACCAGATCTTCGCCGCGCAGAGCATCAACATTGCCGCGCAGTATCTGCAAACGTCGCCGCAGATGGGCTACGTGGTTATTGATATTGAAGCGGAAGAAGATGTTGCCCAGCAGGCGCTGCAGGCAATGAAAGCGATCCCGGGGACTATCCGCGCCCGTCTGCTGTTCTAATCATTTTTGCCTCTCGGGCAGGTCGCGTACCTGCCCGTTTTTTTCCCGCCCAACGCCCTCTGAGTGAAATTATCTTCCCCTGTCACATACCTTTGCGAGGCTCGCCGCAAACGGTAATTAAAGCGGGGAGGGCCCGTTGTGCCTGTTAGAAACGGACTTACGATAGGGGCGCAGCATGGGGCTGAAACGGGAAAGCCCTCACCGAGGCGAGGGCTAACAGGAGAAGGGTTATGATGAAGCTCGTCATCATACTGATTGTGCTGTTACTAGTAAGTTTCGCAGCTTATTAACAGTCAGTCAGGGGGAGGAGCAATCCTCCCTTACCCTTAACCTCTAAATTAGGTCAAGAATTCAGCAAAGTCAATCACCCGCCGCCTCACCAACTCCAGGTTTTTCCCGGGGTGATCACCGCCGGCAGCGGGATATCCCACTCTTCGCTTGGCAGGCTATCCACCTGCTGGCAGTCGTGCGCGTAGCCTACCGGCTGCAGGCGATACTGCTGCCAGTTTTGCAGCGTACGGTCGTAAAAACCGCCGCCCATTCCCAGCCGTTGGCCACTGACATCGAAGGCCACCAGCGGGGTCACCAGCACATCGAGTTCAGCGAGCGGCAGCACGTCCCGCACATCGAGCTTCGGTTCGCGGATTTTCAGGCGATTCACTATCAGTTGGCTCTGAGGATGGTAGTGTAAAAACAACAGGTTTCCGGGGCTAAACGGATGCAGCACCGGGAGATACACCCGCTTGCCGGCGCGCCAGAGCTGGTCGATCAGCGGCTGGGTGTCCAGCTCGCCGTCAAAGGAGAGGAACAGCGCCACGGTATGAGCGAGTATGACCGGCGGCCAGGCCATCATCCGCTCCGCGGCCTGTTGGGCAAACAGGCGCTGTTGCTCCGGGCTGAGCGCGCGGCGACGCTCGCGGATCTGCTGGCGAATATGCTGTCTGGAGAGCGGGATATCAGGCTGTAGGGTCATACAGGTCTCATTACGAGCAAGCGAAACAGTACGAGGAAGTGTAATACAGGGCGGCAGCAGCCGAAAACAGGAGTGTTGGGATAATGCGAACTAAAGAAGGGAATCTCCGAGATGCCGCCGCAGGCTGTAACCCTTGAACCCTTGGTTCAAGGTGAATGTGTCGTCACAGTTTTAAGGCTTCTCGGACGAACCGAGCATGCTCACCAACCGTGGAGCGCCACATTCTTGTGGTATGAAATATCGGCTCAGGGGACTGGCCCGCTTGCAAACATCTCAGAGAAATTTTGTTCTGGAATTACTCTAACACAGTTAACTGCAAAGTGTTATTCAAACTTTGACCCTGGTCTTTCGCTTATGCGACCTTGCTCAAGCAATGCCTGTTCAATGGTCTGCTGAAGCATCCGAATGCGCTGCTCCATGCTCGAAGCGTAGTCGCGGGTCTTCGCTTTTTCCTGAGTCAACTCATAGCTGATGTTCAACGCGGCGATGAAGACCAGCTGCTCAGTATTTGTGACTCTAGTGCGTTCTTTTAAATCTTGCAACCGCTGATTAAGGTCTTCAGCTGCCTGATTCAGGGCATCCCTTTGTTCAGGCGGGCAATTCACTCGCAGTGAACGGCCGAAAATTTGGAGATCTACGGGTTGTGCAGACATGCCACCTTCCTGCTGATTGACTGCGCTGCCTTCACATCCGAGCCTGGGTCTGCGAAGGGGCGACACTATAGCTACCCTGGTGCAGGGATACAAGCCCTTTTCTGGTTCACCAGGGTCCAAAGTGGTAGCATATCATGAATATTCCTCCCAACGATGACGAATGCGCATGTCTATACAGAACGAAATGCCTGGTTACAACGATGTAGACCAGTTACTGAACCAACAAGGGGTCGGCCTCACCCCAGCCGAAATGCACGGTTTGATCAGCGGATTGCTGTGCGGCGGCAACACGGACAGCAGCTGGCTGCCGCTGGTGCACGACCTGACCAACGAAGGGCTCGCCTTTGGTCATGAACTGGCCCAGGCGCTGCGTAACATGCATTCCGCCATCAGCGATTCACTGGATGACGACGGTTTCCTCTTTCAACTGTATCTGCCGGAAGGCGATGCGGTAAGCGTCTTCGACCGCGCCGACGCTCTCGCCGGTTGGGTCAACCATTTCCTGCTCGGCCTTGGCGTCAGCCAACCGAAGCTGGATAAAGTGAAAGACGAGACCGGGGAAGCGATTGACGATCTGCGTAATATTGCCCAGCTGGGCTACGATGAAGACGAAGATCAGGAAGAGCTGGAGATGTCTCTGGAGGAGATTATCGAGTATGTCCGCGTTGCCGCACTGCTGTGCCACGACACTTTTTCTCGTCAGCAGCCAACCGCACCGGAAGTCCGCAAACCGACATTACACTAACTAAAATTCGTTCAGGGGGCGTCATGACTCAGCAGGAATTTCTCTCGCGTCGCCAGGCGCTGCTGGCGCAGATGCAGCCAGGCAGCGCGGCGCTGATTTTCGCCGCACCGGAAGCGGTGCGTAGCGCAGATTCGGAATATCCCTACCGGCAGAACAGCGATTTTTGGTACTTCACCGGCTTCAACGAACCGGAAGCGCTGCTGGTGTTGATCAAAAGCGATGAAACGCACAACCATAGCGTGCTGTTTAACCGGGTTCGCGATCTGACCGCTGAGATCTGGTTCGGTCGCCGTCTGGGCCAGGATGCCGCGCCGGCGAAGCTCGGTGTGGATCGTGCGCTGGCGTTTAGCGAAATCAACCAGCAGCTGTATCAGCTGCTCAACGGCCTGGATGCTATCTACTTCGCCCAGGGTGAATATGCCTATGCCGATGAGATTGTGTTTAACGCCCTCGAAAAACTGCGCAAAGGCTCTCGCCAGAATCTGCAGGCGCCGAACTCGGTCATCGACTGGCGGCCCATCGTGCATGAGATGCGCCTGTTTAAATCTGCGGAAGAGCTGGCAGTGATGCGCCGCGCCGGCGAAATTTCCGCCCTTGCCCATACCCGGGCGATGGAAAAATGTCGCCCTGGCATGTTCGAGTATCAGCTGGAAGGCGAAATTCTCCATGAATTCAACCGCCACGGCGCGCGTTTCCCGTCCTATAACACCATCGTTGGCGGCGGCGAAAACGGCTGCATTCTGCACTATACCGAAAACGAATCCGAGCTGCGCGATGGCGATTTAGTGCTGATTGACGCCGGCTGCGAATACCGCGGCTATGCGGGCGATATCACCCGCACCTTCCCGGTTAACGGTAAATTCAGCAAACCGCAGCGTGAAATCTACGACATCGTGCTGGAGTCGCTGGAAACCGCGCTGGAGCTTTATCGTCCGGGCACCTCCATTTATGAAGTTAATCAGGAAGTGGTGCGCATTATGATTACCGGCCTGGTGCGGCTGGGGATCCTGAAAGGCGAGATTGACGAGCTCATCGCCAACAACGCCCACCGCCCGTACTTTATGCATGGCCTGAGCCACTGGTTGGGTCTGGATGTGCACGATGTCGGTAATTACGACACCGACCGTTCGCGGGTACTGGAACCGGGAATGGTGCTGACCGTCGAGCCGGGACTGTATATCGCCACCGATGCCGACGTGCCGGCCCAATATCGCGGCATCGGCATTCGTATTGAAGATGACATCGTCATTACCGAAGACGGCAACGAAAATCTCACCGCCAGCGTGGTGAAGAAGGCGGATGAGATCGAGGCGCTGATGGCGGCGGCGCGCCAGTCATGAGCGTGCTGATCGTCGGCGGCGGGATGACCGGGGCGACGCTCGCGCTGGCCATCTCCCGTTTGACCGGCGGCGCCCTGCCGGTCCATCTGATTGAGGCGCAGGATCCGCATTCGTCACGCCATCCCGGTTTTGACGATCGGGCAATTGCCCTGGCGGCCGGTACCTGCCAGCAGCTGGCGCGCATTGGTATCTGGCAGACCCTGGCTAAACGAGCGACGCCCATCCAGCGGGTCCACGTCAGCGACCGTGGTCACGCTGGTTTTGTGAACCTGGCGGCGGCCGATTACGGCTTGTCGGCGCTGGGGCAGGTAGTTGAACTCCACGATGTCGGCCAGCGGCTGTTTAGCCTGCTGCGCGAGGCGCCGGGCGTCACCCTGCACTGTCCGGCGAAAGTGGAAGCGGTCAGCCGCCGCGAGGAGAGCGTCAGCCTTACGCTTGAGGGCGGCGAAATCATCAACGGTAAGCTGCTGGTGGCGGCGGACGGTTCCCGTTCGTCGCTGGGCGCTCACTGCGGCATCAGCTGGCAGCAGCAGCCGTATGAGCAGATAGCGATCATTGCTAACGTTAGCACTGCGTTGCCGCACGAAGGCCGCGCCTTCGAGCGCTTTACCGAGCATGGTCCGCTGGCGATGCTGCCGATGTCGCAAGGGCGCTGTTCGCTGGTGTGGTGCCATCCGCAGTCGCGGCGCGACGAGGTACAGAGCTGGTCTGACGAACATTTTTGTCAGGCGTTACAGCAGGCATTCGGCTGGCGGCTGGGGCGTATTACCCATGCCGGTAAGCGCAGCGTCTATCCGTTAGCCTTAACCACCGCCACCCGTGCGGTGTCGCATCGCCTGGCGCTGGTCGGTAATGCGGCGCAGACGCTGCATCCGATCGCCGGGCAGGGCTTTAACCTCGGCCTGCGCGACGTGATGAGCCTGGCGGAGATGCTTGCCGATGCGCATGTGGCCCGCGACGATGTGGGCGATTATTCCCTACTGTGCCGCTACCAGGCACGGCGGGCAGGTGATAAAGCCGCCACTATCGGTGTCACCGATGGGCTGGTGCATCTGTTTGCCAACCGTTGGGCGCCGCTGGTGGCGGGGCGCAACGTCGGTCTGATGGCCATGGACTTATTTACCCCGGCGCGCGATGCGCTGGCGCAGCGTACCCTCGGTTGGGTTCCCCGTTAAGGAGTAAAACGTGCAAAGTGTTGATGTTGCCATTGTTGGCGGTGGAATGGTGGGACTGGCGGTAGCCTGCGGTTTACAGGGCAGCGGCCTGCGCGTCGCGGTGCTGGAGAAAGCAGCGCCGCAGCCTCTGGCCGCCGATGCGCCGCCGGCGCTGCGCGTTTCGGCGATCAATGCCGCCAGCGAAAAGTTGCTGACTAAGCTGGATGTCTGGCGCGAGATCGTCGCCCAGCGCGCCAGCTGCTATCACGGTATGGAAGTGTGGGACAAAGACAGCTTCGGCCGCATTAGCTTCGATGACCAGAGCATGGGCTTTAGCCATCTGGGCCATATTATTGAAAATGCCGTGGTGCATCACGCATTGTGGCAGAAAGCGCAGCGCTGCGCTGACGTCACCCTGCTGGCGCCTGCGGAACTACAGCAGGTGGCGTGGGGTGAAAACGAAGCCTTTCTCAGCCTGCAGGACGGCAGCATGTTGACCGCGAGGTTGGTGGTGGGCGCTGATGGCGCGAATTCATGGCTGCGTAATAAGGCCGATATTCCGCTGACCTTCTGGGATTACCACCATCATGCGCTGGTGGCGACGATTCGCACCGCTGAGCCGCATCAGGCGGTGGCACGCCAGGCGTTCCATGGCGAGGGTATTCTGGCCTTCCTGCCGCTCAGCGATCCGCACCTGTGCTCGATCGTCTGGTCGCTGTCGCCAGCGGAAGCGAAGCGGATGCAGGAGGCTGATGAAGCCACTTTCAACCAGGCGCTGAATATCGCCTTCGATAATTGCCTCGGCCTCTGCCAGCTGGCAAGCGAACGTGAAGTTTTCCCGCTGACCGGCCGCTATGCCCGTCAGTTTGCCGCCCACCGCCTGGCGCTGGTCGGCGATGCCGCGCATACCATCCACCCGCTGGCCGGGCAGGGGGTGAACCTTGGCTTTATGGACGCCGCCGAGCTTATCGACGAGTTGAGGCGCCTGCATGCGCAGGGGAAAGATATCGGCCAGCATTTGTACCTGCGCCGCTATGAGCGCAGCCGCAAACACAGCGCCGCGCTGATGCTGGCGGGTATGCAGGGATTCCGCGAAATGTTCTCCGGCAGCCATCCGGCGAAGAAATTCCTCCGCGACATGGGGCTCAAACTGGCCGATTCGCTGCCTGGCGTAAAACCGCAGCTGATTCGTCAGGCGATGGGCCTCAACGATCTCCCCGCCTGGTTACGTTAACCCCGTCACACTTCTTTTACCCGGCCTGCGTGCCGGGTTTTCTCCCTCATTTGAAATATTCTAATTTCACCTCTTTTTTCGCATTAGTTTTATTAATGCGCTCTTTTTTTTGTTAAAGAAATTAGGCCCGTAAAATCGCATAAAACACCATCATTACCTTATCGATGAAAGCTTGATGTTAATTTTATGTGGCATAAATCGCTTTTTTCCAGTCAATAACTCTGTAGGCTTTTCGGCGGATTTTAGTCATAAGCTAATGTGATGCCCTGAATGAGCTTATGGTTTAGCGCCGGGTTCGGTGGTAAGTTCAGGCAAAAGAGAACGTTTGCGTCGGCGTCCGTCAGCGGTGCCGTCGCCGAATTTCGTGGCGCAAAATCGCCGACAATCTCGTGGCTGGTTCCGTTTTATTCGATGAGGAAAAGATGGCTCAACAGACTCCGTTGTATGAACAACACACGCTATGCGGCGCTCGCATGGTGGATTTCCATGGCTGGATGATGCCGCTGCATTACGGATCCCAGATTGATGAGCACCATGCGGTGCGCGGCGATGCAGGGATGTTCGATGTGTCGCATATGACCATCGTCGATTTCCACGGCAGCCGGATCCGCGAGTTCTTGCGCTATTTGCTGGCCAACGATGTGGCGAAGCTGACCACCCCAGGCAAAGCGCTCTACACGGGAATGCTTACCGCCTCCGCCGGCGTCATCGATGACCTGATTGTCTATTTCCTTTCTGAAGATTATTTCCGCCTCGTTGTTAACTCCGCCACCCGCGAAAAAGACCTCGCCTGGATCTCCGAGCAAGCTGAACCTTACGGCCTTGAAATTACCGTTCGCGACGATCTGTCGCTGATCGCGGTGCAGGGCCCCCAGGCGAAAGCGAAGGCGGCGACGCTGTTTACTGATGCGCAGCGTCAGGCCGTGGAAGGCATGAAGCCGTTCTTTGGCGTGCAGTCCGGCGACCTGTTTATCGCCACCACCGGTTATACCGGCGAAGCGGGCTATGAAATTGCGATGCCGAACGAGCAGGCCGCTGATTTCTGGCGCGGTTTGCTGGACGCTGGCGTTAAGCCGTGCGGTCTCGGCGCGCGTGACACCCTACGCCTGGAGGCCGGGATGAACCTGTATGGCCAGGAGATGGACGAAGGCGTCTCCCCGCTGGCGGCGAACATGGGCTGGACTATCGCCTGGGAGCCCGCCGATCGTAACTTTATCGGTCGCGAAGCGCTGGAGATGCAGCGCGAAAAAGGCACCGACCAACTGGTTGGCCTGGTGATGACCGAGAAAGGCGTCCTGCGCGGCGGCCTGCCGGTCCGTTTTACCGATAGCGACGGTAATCAAAAAGAAGGCATTATCACCAGCGGCACCTTCTCGCCGACCCTGGGCTACAGCATCGCGCTGGCGCGCGTGCCGGCCGGGATTGGCGACACCGCGGTGGTGCAAATTCGTAACCGTGAAATGCCGGTAAAAGTGACTAAACCTGGTTTTGTACGCAATGGCAAAGCCATTGTGTGATTTCCCTTTTTTGGAGATGAATTGATGAGCAACGTACCAGCAGAACTGAAATACAGCAAAGAACACGAATGGCTGCGTAAAGAAGCAGACGGCACCTATACCGTCGGGATCACCGAGCATGCGCAGGAGCTGCTGGGCGACATGGTTTTCGTTGACCTGCCGGAAGTGGGCGCCACCGTTGAAGCGGGCGCTGATTGCGCCGTTGCCGAATCCGTGAAAGCGGCTTCCGATATCTACGCGCCGATTAGCGGTGAAATCGTTGCCGTCAACGAAGAGCTGAACGACTCTCCGGAACTGGTCAACAGCGACCCGTATAGCGACGGGTGGATCTTCAAAATTAAAGCCAGCGACGAAGCGCAGGTTGCCGCGCTGCTGGATGCGACCGCTTATGAAGCTCTGTTAGAAGACGAATAAATACGCTTCATCCTTCACGCTGCAGGGGCGTTGGCTTCCTGGCTCCCCCGGTCACTTACTTTTGTAAGCTCCCGGGGAGTCGCTGTGTCGCCGCCTTCCTGCAACGCGAATGATTTTGCGTATTCTGGCCCGGTAAGCATCAGCGCTTGCCGGGCAAACCAGTCAGACAATCACGATTCACCGCACGTTTCAGGAACCATCGCTCATGACTCAGACTTTAAGTCAGCTTGAAAACCGCGACGCCTTTATTGAACGTCACATTGGCCCGGACGCTCAGCAGCAGCAAGAGATGCTGAAGACCGTCGGCGCGGATTCGCTTAACGCCCTGATTGGCCAGATTGTGCCGCAGGATATCCAGCTGGCGACCCCACCGCAGGTGGGCGACGCGACTACCGAATTCGCCGCGCTGGCGGAGCTGAAGGCGATTGCCGGTCGCAACAAGCGCTTCAAGTCTTACATCGGCATGGGCTATACCGCCGTGCAGCTGCCGCCGGTCATTCAGCGCAACATGCTGGAAAACCCGGGCTGGTACACCGCCTATACCCCTTACCAGCCGGAAGTCTCCCAGGGCCGTCTGGAGTCGCTGCTCAACTTCCAACAGGTCACGCTGGATCTGACCGGGCTGGATATCGCTTCCGCTTCGCTGCTTGATGAAGCCACCGCCGCCGCTGAAGCGATGGCGATGGCCAAACGCGTCAGTAAACTGAAGAACGCCAACCGTTTCTTCGTTGCCGCCGACGTCCATCCGCAAACCCTGGACGTGGTGCGCACCCGTGCGGAAACTTTCGGCTTCGACGTGATCGTCGATGACGCCGACAAAGTGCTCGATCACCAGGATGTCTTTGGCGTGCTGCTGCAGCAGGTGGGCACCACCGGTGAAATCCACGATTACAGCAAACTGATCGCCGAGCTGAAAGCGCGCAAAGTGATTGTCAGCATCGCCGCCGACTTTATGGCGCTGGTGCTGCTGACGGCGCCGGGCAAGCAGGGCGCGGATATTGTCTTCGGTTCCGCCCAACGTTTCGGCGTGCCGATGGGCTACGGCGGCCCGCACGCGGCCTTCTTCGCGGCGAAAGATGAATTCAAACGCTCCATGCCGGGCCGGATTATCGGCGTATCGAAAGATGCGGCGGGTAATACCGCGCTGCGCATGGCGATGCAGACTCGCGAGCAGCATATCCGCCGCGAGAAAGCGAACTCCAACATTTGTACCTCGCAGGTTCTGCTGGCCAACATCGCCAGCCTCTACGCGGTATTCCACGGCCCGGCGGGCCTGAAACGTATCGCTGGCCGCATTCATCGCCTGACCGATATTCTGGCCGACGGCCTGCAGAAGAAAGGGCTGAAGCTGCGTCATGCGCACTACTTCGATACCCTGTGCGTCGAAGTGGCGGATAAAGCTGCGGTGCTGGCGCGTGCCGAAGCGCTGCAGATTAACCTGCGTAGCGATATTCACGGCGCGGTTGGCATTACGCTCGATGAAGCGACCACCCGCGAAGATGTGCTGAACCTGTTCCGCGCCATCGTCGGCGACGATCACGGTCTGGATATCGATACCCTGGATAAAGACGTGGCGCTGGATAGCCGTTCGATCCCGGCGGCGATGCTGCGCGACGATGCGATCCTCACCCATCCGGTGTTTAACCGCTACCATAGCGAAACCGAGATGATGCGCTACATGCATGCGCTGGAGCGTAAAGATCTGGCGCTGAACCAGGCGATGATCCCGCTGGGCTCCTGCACCATGAAACTGAACGCCGCGGCGGAGATGATCCCGATCACCTGGCCGGAATTTGCCGAGCTGCACCCGTTCTGTCCGGTCGAGCAGGCGGAAGGTTATCATCAGATGATCGCCCAGCTTTCTGACTGGCTGGTGAAACTGACCGGCTATGACGCCGTCTGTATGCAGCCGAACTCCGGCGCGCAGGGCGAGTATGCTGGCCTGCTGGCGATTCGCCACTATCACGAAAGCCGCAACGAAGGCCATCGCGATATCTGCCTGATCCCAAGCTCCGCGCACGGCACCAACCCGGCTTCCGCGCAGATGGCGGGTATGCAGGTCGTGGTCGTTGCCTGCGACAAAAACGGCAACATCGATCTTGCCGACCTGCGTGAAAAAGCAGAGCAGGCAGGGGCGAATCTCTCCTGCATCATGGTCACCTATCCGTCAACCCACGGCGTGTATGAAGAGACCATCCGTGAAGTGTGCGAGATCGTGCACCAGTTCGGCGGCCAGGTTTATCTCGATGGCGCCAACATGAACGCCCAGGTCGGGATCACTTCTCCGGGCTTTATCGGCGCCGACGTTTCGCACCTCAACCTGCATAAAACCTTCTGCATTCCGCACGGCGGCGGCGGTCCGGGTATGGGCCCTATCGGTGTGAAAGCGCACCTGGCGCCGTTTGTACCGGGCCACAGCGTGGTACAGATTGAAGGTATGCTGACCCGTCAGGGCGCGGTTTCCGCCGCGCCGTTCGGCAGCGCTTCCATTCTGCCGATCAGCTGGATGTATATCCGCATGATGGGCGCGGAAGGCCTGAAGCAGGCGAGCCAGAACGCGATCCTTAACGCCAACTATATCGCTACCCGGCTGAAAGAGGCTTACCCGGTGCTCTATACCGGCCGCGATGGTCGCGTGGCGCACGAATGTATTCTCGATATTCGTCCGCTGAAAGAAGAGACCGGCATTAGCGAGCTGGATATTGCTAAACGCCTGATCGACTTTGGTTTCCATGCGCCGACCATGTCCTTCCCGGTTGCCGGGACGCTGATGGTTGAGCCGACAGAATCGGAAAGCAAGGTAGAGCTGGACCGCTTTATTGACGCCATGCTGGCGATCCGCGCGGAAATCGACCGCGTCAAAGCCGGTGAATGGCCGCTGGAAGACAACCCGCTGGTGAACGCGCCGCACACCCAGGGTGAGCTGGTGAGCGAGTGGAACCATCCGTACAGCCGCGAGCTGGCGGTATTCCCGGCTGGGTTGCACAACAAGTACTGGCCGACGGTGAAACGTCTGGATGATGTCTACGGCGACCGCAACCTGTTCTGCTCCTGCGTGCCGATGAGCGAATACCAGTAAGTGGTGAATTAGCTAAACTTTTAAAGGCGCTGCGGCGCCTTTATTTTTTGGAGGGAAGGTATGGCGATAGCTCTGATTAGCGGCGCGAGCCGCGGCATAGGCCGGGCGACGGCGCTGCTGCTGGCGCAGGAAGGGTATACCGTCGCGGTTAATTATCATCACAACATTAACGCCGCCACCGAAGTGGTCAATACCATTGTTGAATCTGGCGGCAAAGCCACGGCGCTGCGGGCGGATATCAGCGATGAAGCGCAGGTGATGGCGATGTTTGAGGCGGTTGACCGCATGGGCGAACCGTTGACGGCATTGGTCAACAATGCCGGGATCCTGTTTACCCAATGTACGGTGGAGAGCCTGAGCGCTGAGCGTATTAACCGCGTGCTGGCCACCAACGTCACCGGCTACTTCCTCTGTTGTCGTGAGGCGGTAAAGCGCATGGCGCATCGGCATGGCGGCAAGGGCGGGGCGATAGTTAACGTGTCGTCGGCGGCCTCGCGCCTTGGCGCGCCGGGCGAGTACGTTGACTATGCCGCGTCGAAAGGGGCGGTAGATACCCTGACCACCGGGCTGGCGCTGGAAGTGGCGGCGCAAGGGATCCGGGTGAACGGCGTGCGTCCGGGGCTGATTTATACCGAGATGCACGCCTCCGGCGGTGAACCGGGACGCGTGGACCGGGTAAAAAATTCGCTGCCGATGCAGCGCGGCGGCCAGCCGGAAGAGGTCGCTCAGGCCATTGCCTGGCTGCTGAGCGACAAAGCGTCGTATGTGACGGGCAGTTTTCTTGAACTGGCGGGCGGGAAATAACCCGTAGATGTCTATTGCCCGGCGGCGCTGCGCTTGCCGGGCCTACAGGGTAACCTTCCCGGATGGCGGCTACGCCTTATCCGGGCTACCCAACGATGCGTACCCGTAGCCCGGCTGAGCGCAGCGCGAGCCGGGTAACCTTCCCGCATGCGGCTACGCCTTATCCGGGCTACCCAACGATGCCTACCCGTAGCCCGGCTAAGCGCAGCGCGAGCCGGGGAAACCGACGGTCTACCAGGAGGCCAGCCACAGCCTCAGGCGCATTCCCCAACCGCTGGTCCAGCCGGTGGTAACCGACTTCACCTCGCCTTGAGAAATGACCACCAGCGTTGGCGTTACCCGAATGTCCCACTGCCGCGCCAGTTGGCCGCTCGGGTCATTCACCGTCGGCAGCGTCATTTTCTTCCTGGTCAGCCACTTCTCCAGCGCGGCGTTATCGCCGGAACGCAGGGCTACCGTCAGCACATTGCCGCCGTCGGCGGCAAGTGATGCCACCGACGGCGTGGTATAGCGACAGACTCCGCACCAGGTCGCCCAGACGTACAGCAGCAGCGGCTTTTGCTGGCTCATGGCGTTCAGATCCAGCGTCCTGCCGTCGAGTGTCTGCAGCGATGTGGCGCTGACGTTTTGCGGCAGCGCGGGCTGGCGAAAATAATCCACCGCCAGGCTCACCGCCGCGCCAATCAGCAGCCACACCGCCAGCTCGCGCAGCCAGCGCCTGAATTTACTGGCCACGGGCTTTCCCCAGCTGTTCTTTCACCAGCCCCTCCAGGTCTTCAGCAGGGATCGCGCCGGCCACCATCTGATCGCCGATGATGGTCGCCGGGGTGCCCTGAATATTCAGCACCTGCGACAAAATCAGGTTCATCTTCAGCGAATCCATGGTCTTGTCATCAATACTGACGCCATCGGTGGCGGTTTTCTTCTGTGCGGCGGCGATACTGGCGTCATCGTGATAGCCTTTTTTCGCCATCAGCCGCTGATGCAGCGCCCAGAATTTATCGGGCTGCTGACGCCAGGTGGAGAGCGCGGCTTTAGCGGCATTCACCGAACTCTGCCCTTTAAACGGCAGCAGCTTAACGATGAGCTGAATATCCGGATTATCGTGGACGATTTTTTCCAGCAGCGGATCAAACTGTTTGCAGTAAGGACAGTTGTAATCGGTAAACGAGACGATTGTGAGTTTTGGCTCTTTCGCGCCGGTGCGCGGGCTATTCGGATCGTTAAACAGCAGCTGGGCTAACTGGTCATTACCGTTCGATTGCGGTTTTTCCGCCGGCGCGGCGAAGCTGAAGGCCGATACGCACAGCAGTAATAAGGCGGTGATAGCTCTCATGTTATTTTCCTTTAGCGGCGGACAGGGTGGCGAGAAGTTGTTCGCGGTCTAACAGCGCAGGCAGGATCTCTCCCTGCGGCAATCCCGGTCCGTAAATCTGGTTAAACGGCACCGCGGCGTTGCCGCGTGCGGTTAAAAACTGACTAATGTCGGCGGAGGGTCGGCTCCAGTCGCCGCGTAAGGCGACCACGTCTGGCGCTGATAGCGCCTGCTGGATGTCGTCGCGCAGCAGCACGTTGTATTTATTGGCTTTACAGGTCACGCACCAGTCGGCGGTGACATCAATAAATACCCGTTTATGCTCCGCAAGGCCGTTAGCGATAGCCTGCTCGCTGAGCGGCTGCCAGTTAACCCGGTCGCGGCGCGGGCCCTGGCCGTCCTGTTGGGCGACAAAGGCGACGGCGCCCGCCACCACGATGGCCAGAGCGCCCGCGCGCAGCGCCGTACGCCAGCGGTAGCGCCAGGCGGTGGCCAATAGCAGGCCGATGGCCAGAATCACCAGCAGGGTAAGCACCGGCGTGCGGCCGATGTGGATCGTCAGCAGGCTAACCAGCCATAGTGCTGAACCAAGCATCATTAGCCCCAACACCACGCGCAGATGATTCATCCAGCGGCCTGGACGTGGAAGTCGTTGCGCCAGCCCCGGCCAGGCGACAATAAGCAGCCACGGCAGGCTCATGCCGATCCCCATGGCGAAGAAAATCCCCCACAGCAGCGGCAACGGCGCCACCAGCGCCACCGACACGGCGGTACCGAGGAACGGCGCGGTACAGGGCGTCGCCAGCAGGGTGGCGAAGGCGCCCTGCCAAAAATGGCCCATCAAGCCGTTGCCGCCGCGGGTGGCGAGGAAGGTACTGGCGCTGGAGGAGAGACGGATTTCGAATAGTCCCAATAAACTGGCGCTGAACAGCACCATCACCAGTGCCATCGCGCTGATAAACCACGGGTTCTGGAACTGGATCCCCCAGCCGAGCGCCTGATTACCTAAGCGTAGCGCGGTCATCATCAGCGCCAGCGCCAGGAAGGAGACGACGATCCCGCATACCGAGGCGAGGAACTGCCGCCGCACCGCGCCGCGTTCGCGACGTTCGGTTTGCACCAATGAGCCGAGTTTCATCGCCAGCACCGGCAGCACGCAAGGCATGACGTTGAGGATAAGCCCGCCGGCCAGCGCCATCAGCAGCACCCAGCCTAACGCCAGCCCCGGCGCGGTACTGCCGGCGGCGATGGCGATTTGGCTTTCCTGCGCCTGGCCGCTATCGGCCAGCACCAGCGACAGCGTTTTGCCGCTCAGATCCGGCGCCGCTTCGCCCCAGCTATCGGTGACCGGTACGGTGGCGGTCAACGTATCGCCGCGGCTGGTAAAGCTCGGCGTGCCGAAATCGACATCCTCCATGCTGTCGATAAACAGCGCTGGCTGCTGCCAGCCGGCATCGCGGCGGGCGGTCACCGTCAGTTTGCCGCTGACGTAGCTGGCGGTCAGCTGCGAAGTCAGGCCATCGCGCAGCGGCAGCGTGCCCATCGCGCGGGTAAAATCATAATTAAATCGCTCCCCCGCCGGAGCCGTCATATCCAGCGAAAAGGGGTAGTCAGTGAGAATACAGACATTGCTGCAGGTAGAGAGCGTCAGGACGCCGCTAAGTGTCGGCGGTATTTTCCCGAGCAGGGTCATCGGGAAGCTGACGTCGCCGTGATACCCCTGAGTGGAAATACCCGCGACGTCGAAGCGCTGCGGCGTCGGCCAGCGCCAGTTCACCTCCAGCGGCGTGCGCCAGGCGATAGCCGGCGCGATGCCGCCTTCGCCCGGCGAACGCCAGTAGGTTTTCCAGCCCTTTCCCAGCGCTATGTCTAAAAGCAGGCGGGTGTCGCCATTGCTTCCGCTTTGCGCCCGCAGGCGCACGCTGGCGTGTTGATTGTCGGCGACGCGCAGCCAGCCGCTATCGGCGGCCTGGCTGACGGGCAGCCATAGCCAAAGCAGGCAGACCAGCAGTCGCCTGAATACCATAAACATAAATTTTCTCCGTAAGTAATAAATTAACCTGAGCTGTCAGGAGAATTAATCACTCACGGAAGACGCATAATCGCAGATGCACCCGCAATCGGGGTGGGGAGATAACGCGGGGAGGCCACTGGCGTTCGATACGCGGCGGGATCGCCGCCAGCACCGCCAGCAGCAGAGTGATAGCCAACAGCGCCCCTTCAAACAGCATCGGCGGAACGGCCATCAGCGACTTGGCGCTGAGCTCGCACGGCGTGACCGGCGCCTCGGCCTTATCCGGGTTTTGCTGTAGCGACGGGCTGTCGGCGGTGAGGTTCATGACCAGCGCGTGCATCCCGGCCATCCGCTGGGCGGTGCAGGTCAGCACCACCAGACAGGCCAGGAGGACAAAAAGAATGGCTTTGCGTTGTCGCTTAATCATGATCGCCTCAAATATTCACGCGGCCTATCTTATCGGGCGAACGCGTTTTGGCAATGGTAAAGCTGTAAAGAAGTGTCTGGCGGATAAGTGATTTGCCCCCTCCCGGCCGGGAGAGGGCGGTCAGTTACAGATTCTCACCGTTGCTGGCGATAACCGCTTTGTACCAGTTAAAGCTCTTCTTGCGCGAGCGGGACATGTCGCCGGTGCCGTCATCGTGTTTATTGACGTAGATGAAGCCGTAGCGTTTGCTGTACTGCCCGGTAGTGAAGGAGACGCAGTCGATGCAGCCCCATGGGGTATAGCCCATCAGATCGACGCCGTCATAAGTCACCGCTTTGATCATCTCTTCGACGTGGGCGCGCAGATAATCGATGCGGTAGTCATCGTTGATGCTGCCGTCAGCTTCGACTTTGTCGTAGGCGCCGAAGCCGTTTTCCACGATAAACAGCGGCTTCTGGTAGCGCTCATACAGTTCGCACAGGGCGTAGCGCAGGCCAACCGGGTCAATCTGCCAGCCCCAGTCGGAGGCTTTGACGTGCGGGTTCGGCACGCTGCCTTCGAAACCGGAAATGGCATCGCCGGTGCCGCCCTCAGCTTTCACCGCGTTGGTCATGTAGTAGCTGAAACCGAGGTAGGCGCAGGTGCCTTCGCGCAGGATCTGCGTGTCGCCGTCTTCCATTTTGATGTTGAAGCCACGGCGTTCCCATTCATTCAACACATAGCTCGGGTAGTAACCGCGCAACTGGACATCGGTAAAGACGTAGCGTTCGCGCATCGACTCCTGGGCGAACATGACATCTTCCGGTTTGCAGGAATAAGGGTAGAGGGCGACCATCGCCAGCATGCAGCCGACCTGCATGTCCGGGTTGATACGACGGGCCGCTTTCACCGCCAGCGCGCTGGCGACGAACTGGTGATGCAGCACCTGGTACATGGTCTCTTCCGGATTTTCATGCTCGGTATAGACCACGCCGGAACAGCAGTAGCCGAACAGCGGCGCGCGCCAGTTGCGCTGGTTATTGATCTCGTTGAAGGTCATCCAGTACTTCACTTTGTGCTTATAGCGCTCGAAGACCACCTCGGCGAAACGCACAAAGAAATCAACCACTTTACGGTTAGTCCAGCCGCCGTACTGCTGTACCAGATGCAGCGGCATTTCAAAGTGGGAAAGGGTGATCACCGGCTCGATGTTGTACTTCAGCAGTTCATCGAACATGTCATCGTAGAATTTCAGCCCTTCTTCATTCGGTTGAGTTTCGTCGCCCTGCGGGAAGATGCGGGTCCAGGCAATAGAGGTGCGGAAGCACTTGAAGCCCATCTCAGCGAACAGTTTGATGTCTTCTTTGTAGTGGCCGTAGAAATCGACGGCTTCATGGTTAGGGTAATATTTACCCGCTTCGACCTGGTGGGTGATTTCGCGCGGTACGCCGTGCGCCCCGCCAGTCAGCACGTCGCAGATGCTCGGGCCTTTGCCGCCTTTATTCCAGCCGCCTTCAACCTGATGCGCGGCGACCGCGCCGCCCCACAAAAAGTCTTTGGGAAGAGTCAATTTTTTCATCTTTGCTAATCTCTCTGAATAACTATTGCGATTGAGTCTAGCAAAGCGAAATTGAATGTCACGATATAACAAATTCCGCTAAAGGTAATATGTTACATCGAAAAAACAGGCTGTTATTTTTAGCTGATTTTGCGCGCTAATTTACGTCCCAGCGATTCAAGGATATAGATCACCGGAATTTGCGTTGTAATATCGTAGACGCCGCCGATGCGCGTCTGCGGCACGTGCCAGGAGAGATTGAAATCAGCCAGTTTCGCCAGTCGCGAATGCTCGTGGCTGGTAATCGACATCACCTTGCAGCGGTGCAGGCTGAACTGGCTGGCGAAGCGCAGGATCTCTTCGGTTTCGCCGGAGACGGAAAGCACGATCGCCAGCGCGTTACGGGCCATATCATTGGTTACCGGAAAATAGGGGTCGTCAATATGGTTGCTGAATTTACCGACGTTGGAAAAGAAGCGTGCGCCATATTTCGCCAGCGCGCCGGAGGTGCCGGCGCCGACGAAAATAATACGTTCCGAAGCGAGAATAATATCCACGGCCTGCTCGAGTAATTCATCGAACTCGTCATTATTGACGCTTTTAAAAAAGCTCATAATTTCGCTGGCGCCGATATTTGCCTGTTGAGGCTCATTCTGCTCAAGATATAATTTAAAGCGTACGCGAAATTCAGAGTAGCCCTCGCACTGCAGTTTGCGGCAGAAGCGCAACACGGTGGTGGTGGAGACCCCGGCGGCCTCGGCCAGTTCGCGGATGGTCATGTACATCACTTTGTCACGATTCTTAATGACATAGTGATAGACCATCATCTCAAGATTATTGAGACTGGCGACAGCGGCGTGGGAGAACATACTCACAGTGGCGAACTCACAATTCATAATGACCAGGACGGAATTATATCATGCAGGCCAATGACATTACCTTTTTTCAGCGTTTTCAGGAGGACATCCTTGCCGGGCGCAAAACGATTACTATCCGCGATGCGGCGGAATCGCATTTTAAACCGGGTGACGTCCTGCGCGTTGGGCGCTATGAAGATGACGGCTATTTTTGCACCATCGCCGTGACCGCCACCTCGACGGTGACGCTCGATACGCTAACTGAACAGCATGCTCAACAGGAGAATATGACCCTCGAACAACTGCGGCAGGTGATTAGGGAAATCTATCCTGCGGAAGATCGGTTTTATGTTATTGAATTCAAACGCCTTTAAATAAAACCGGCACAGCTGTTAGTTGAAATAACATTGTAACATTATGATTTTAATGTATTTACAAATATACATCGTTTTATTTTAGCTAACAGGTGTTCACTGGAATCATTCTCAGTTACCCTAAGTGGGCAATGAAAGCGTTCTTGTTTTCACGGAGTCAAATATGGTGCGCAAACCATTAATCACTCAGGGATATTCTCTGGCAGAGGAAGTTGCCAACAGCATCAGCCACGGGATCGGGCTGGTGTTCGGTATTGTCGGCCTCGTGTTGCTGCTGGTGCAGGCGGTAGACACCAACGCCAGCGCGACGGCGATCACCAGCTACAGCCTGTACGGCGGCAGCATGATTATGCTGTTCCTCGCCTCTACGCTCTATCACGCGATCCCGCATCAGCGGGCGAAACAGTGGCTGAAAAAGTTCGACCACTGCGCTATCTACCTGCTGATTGCCGGGACCTACACGCCGTTTTTGCTGGTGGGGTTGAATTCACCGCTGGCAAAGGGGCTGATGATCGTCATCTGGAGCCTGGCCCTGCTGGGGATCCTGTTTAAGCTGACCATCGCACACCGCTTTAAAATTCTGTCGCTGGTGACTTATCTGACCATGGGCTGGCTGTCGCTTATCGTGGTCTATCAGCTGGCAGTGAAGCTGGCGGTGGGCGGCGTAACGCTGCTGGCGGTCGGCGGGGTGGTGTACTCGCTGGGGGTCATCTTCTACGTCTGCAAACGTATTCCCTATAACCACGCTATCTGGCACGGCTTCGTGCTCGGCGGCAGCGTGTGTCACTTCCTGGCGATCTATCTGTACGTCGGCCAGTCCTGATAAACATTCCACGGTGGCGCTGCGCTTACCGTGGCTACGGTTATCTGCGGCCTGGAAATCCCACGGTGGCGCTACGCTTACCGTGGCTACGGTTATCTGCGGCCTGGAAATCCCACGGTAGTGCTGCGCTTACTGTGGCTACGATACTCTGCCGCCTGGAAATCCCACGGTGGCGCTGCGCTTACTGTGGCTACGGTATTTGCAGTCAAGTAGCCCGGCTAAGGCGCGAGCGCCGCAAGCCGGGAGTCATAACGCTTTATTACACGTCTTCCAGCGAATAGGGCAGCGGTTCGATGCGCAGGCTGCCGGCATCGTCGCGCACGCGGAAGATGCTGTCCGGCTCCATATCGTTATTCATCACTACCTGCACCAGCAACTGGCCATCATCCAGCTGAACCGCCGCAAGCACCGTCCCGGTGCGGCGCCAGTTGTCGCCCATTTTCAGCTCCAGATCTTCCCCCGCTTCCGGCACCCGGCTGGCGGTCCCTGACAGCGTCCACAGCGCACGCTTATTGGCGCCGCGGAATTTTGCCCGCGCCACCATTTCCTGGCCGGTGTAGCAGCCTTTCCTGAAGCTGATACCGCCCAGCGCCTGCAGGTTGGTGGCCTGCGGAATGAACTGCCCGCTGTTGGCGCTGTCGATAACCGGCAGACCGGCTTCAATATTCAGCGCCAGCCACTGCTGGCTGTTGTTGAGCTGCGCTTCGCCGCGCAGCGCATCGGTAACGCGATTGGCGGTGTCGACATCAGTCACCAGCAGGAAGCGTTCACCTGGATGTTCAAACCACAGCAGGCTGGTGGCGCCTTCGCTGACCACCGGGGCGGCCGCGTCGGGCAGGGCAGCGAACAGCGGCGCCAGCGCGGCGCGCGCCTGGAAGCCGGCCACCCCCAACAGAACCAGATCGTCGTTGGCGGCGATGGTGACTTTGGAGAAGACGGCATATTTTTTCAGTTCGGTCAGCTGTACGTCGCGCAGGCTGCGGCGCTCGATCCATGCGAAGCCGCCGTCGCGGCGGAATACGCGCAGATTGCTCCACATCTTGCCTTTGGCGTCACAGTGGGCGGCAAGCAGATGCTGAGCATCGGTGAGATTGCTCACATCGGCGGTAATCTGCCCCTGCAGATATTTTTCGCTATCCGGCCCGCTAATCGTCGCCAGCGCCCAGTCATCCAGGGTCATCAGCGTTAACGGCAGACGAGCGGAAGAGGAAGGCTGACGCGGAGGAAAAGGTGTAAAAGCCATAGTCATATCCTGAATCGCTTAACGCAGTGTGTGTGACCAATGGTAAAAGAGCTATAGTGCATTGCAAGTGCTTTCAACAGGCCATTTGTGCGCTGGCGTGAGACAGCCGCCTGACGCAGGGAATCAATAAGCCCATCATTATTATATGGTTTTTATGGAAGGATGCTCGCATTCAGCGATATTCCTGTAAAGTTACGGCAGAAAACGGGTTAAACTAACCTATATTTTGCTGCTGGAAGGTCAACATGGACATTAACAATAAAGCACGTATCCACTGGGCATGCCGCCGCGGGATGCGCGAACTCGACATCTCCATCATGCCGTTCTTTGAGTATGAGTACGATACCCTCAGCGACGCTGACAAACAGCTGTTCATTCGCCTGCTGGAAAATGACGATCCGGATCTGTTCAACTGGCTGATGAACCACGGCAAACCGGCCGATGCGGAGCTGCAGCGGATGGTAACCTTAATTCAGACACGGAATCGGGAACGTGGTCCTGTGGCAATCTGATCTCCGTATCTCCTGGCGCGCGCAGTGGTTTTCCCTGCTGCTCCACGGCGTTGTGGCGGCGCTGGTGCTGTTGGTTCCCTGGCCGCTAAGCTACACCCCGATCTGGCTGCTGCTGTTGTCGCTGGTAGTGTTTGACTGCGTGCGCAGCCAGCGGCGGATCCATGCCCGTCGCGGAGAGATAAAACTGCTCACCGATTCCCGTCTTCGCTGGCAAAACGCCGAATGGGAGATCCTCGGGACGCCGTGGGTCATCAATAGCGGTATGCTGCTGCGTTTACGCCATGTCGATACCCGGCGCGGGCAGCATCTGTGGCTGGCGGCGGATAGCATGGATGCCGGAGAATGGCGCGATCTGCGCCGGCTGGTGCTGCAAAAACCGGCGCAGGAGTAAGCGGCGTCAGGAGAAGTGTTCGGCCATTTCGCCGAGGATCTGCTCGCACCAGCTCTGGATGCGCTCGTCGCTCAGGTCGTACTGATTGGTTTCATCCAGCGCCAGGCCAACGAACAGTTGGCCATCGGCGATAACCGGTTTTGGACTGGTGAACTCATAGCCTTCGGTTGGCCAGTAGCCGACAAACTTCACGCCTTTGGTCGCCAGCTTGTCGTGCAGCATGCCCAGTGCGTCAAGGAACCATTCGCCATAGCCCAGCTGATCGCCCATGCCGTACAGTGCGACGATTTTGCCTTCCAGGTCCAGGGTATCCAGTTGCTCCCAGACCGCCTCCCAGTCTTCCTGAATTTCGCCGAAATCCCAGGTCGGGATGCCGAGGATCAGTACGTCGTACTGGCTCATCAGCGCGGGGGAATCGTCTTTCAGATTGTGCAGCGTCACCAGCTCAGGGCCGATGATATCGCGGATTTTCTCCGCAGCCATTTCGGTATAGCAGGTACTGGAGCCGTAAAAAAGACCTATATTCATCGCGTAAACGTCTCAATTCTTGCCGTGAATTGCGCCCAGTGTACCAGAAAGGCGGCCTCTTAAGGCATAATGAGACCGTATAACGAACAAAGAGGCCGATGTGAAACAGGATCTGGCACAAATCGAACAGTTTCTCGATGCCCTTTGGCTGGAGCGGAATCTGGCGGAGAATACGCTCAGCGCTTACCGTCGCGATCTGACGATGTTAGTCGAGTGGCTGCACCATCGCGGCCTGTCGCTGGCCAGCGTCGGCAGCGACGATCTGCAGGCGCTGCTGGCCGAGCGGCAAACCGGCGGCTACAAAGCAACGAGCACCGCACGTCTGCTCAGCGCCGTGCGCCGGTTCTTCCAGCATCTGTACCGGGAAAAAATTCGCCCGGACGATCCCAGCGCGCTGCTGGCTTCGCCGAAGCTGCCGCAGCGGTTGCCGAAGGATCTCAGCGAGGCGCAGGTTGAACGTCTGCTGCAGGCGCCGCTGGTGGAGCAGCCGCTGGAGTTACGCGATAAGGCGATGCTGGAAGTGCTGTATGCCACCGGCCTGCGCGTCTCGGAACTGGTTGGCCTGACGATGAGCGATATCAGCCTGCGTCAGGGCGTGTTGCGGGTCATTGGTAAAGGCAACAAAGAACGGCTGGTGCCGCTGGGCGAAGAGGCGGTAATGTGGGTAGAAAATTACCTCGAATATGGTCGCCCGTGGCTACTGAATGGCGTGGCGTCGGATGTCTTATTTCCCAGCCAGCGCGCACAGCAGATGACGCGTCAGACCTTCTGGCACCGCATTAAACACTATGCCGTCCTGGCGGGGATCGACAGCGCGAAACTCTCCCCGCACGTATTACGCCATGCCTTCGCCACGCATTTGCTCAATCACGGCGCCGACCTGCGCGTGGTGCAGATGCTGTTAGGACACAGCGATCTCTCCACCACGCAGATCTACACCCACGTGGCGACCGAGCGTCTGCGACAACTTCATCAACAGCACCACCCGCGGGCGTGAGTGCTGAACAAAAGGACTGAGTATGAAAAAAGGTTTATTGATGTTCACTCTGCTGGCAGCCTCGCTTTCCGGCGCGGCGCATGCCGATAGCGCGGCGATCAAACAGTCGCTGGCGAAGCTGGGTGTGCAGAGTACCGATATTCAACCGTCGCCGGTTTCCGGGATGAGCACGGTGCTGACCGACAGCGGCGTGCTGTACGTTACCGACGATGGCAAACACATCATCCAGGGGCCGATGTACGATGTGAGCGGCGCGCAGCCGGTCAACGTCACCAACCAGTTGCTGGTCGGTAAGCTGAACGCGCTGAGCAACGAGATGATTGTCTATAAAGCGCCGAAGGAGCAGCACGTCATTACCGTCTTTACCGACATCACCTGCGGCTACTGCCATAAACTGCACGAGCAGATGAGCGACTACAACGCGCTGGGCATTACCGTGCGCTATCTGGCCTTCCCGCGCCAGGGGCTGCAGAGCCAGGCCGAGCAGGACATGAAGGCCATCTGGTGTGCGAAAGATCGCAACAAAGCGCTGGATGACGCCATGAACGGCAAAGGCGTACAGCCGGCAAGCTGCAATGTGGATATCGCCAAACATTACACCCTCGGCGTGCAGATGGGCGTCAACGGCACCCCGGCGATGGTTCTCAGCAACGGTATGGTGTTGCCGGGCTATCAGGGGCCGAAAGAGCTGAAAGCGTTCCTCGACGAGCATAAAAAACAGACAAGCGGTAACTGATTCGCGTGAAACAACAGATACAACTACGCCGCCGTGAGGCGGTTGACGGCGTCGATCTCCCCGCCGACCTGCCGCCGCTGCTGCAGCGGCTGTATGCCAGCCGCGGCGTGCGCAGCGCGCAGGAGCTGGAGCGCAGCGTCAAAGGCATGCTGCCGTGGACGCAGCTCACCGGCGTTGAAAAAGCGGTTGAAATGCTGCATGAGGCTTTCGAGAAAGGGTTACATATTGTGGTGGTCGGCGATTTTGATGCCGACGGCGCCACCAGTACCGCCCTTAGCGTGCTGGCGCTACGCGCGCTGGGCTACGGTAACGTCTCCTATCTTGTGCCCAACCGTTTTGAAGACGGCTACGGTTTAAGCCCGGAAGTGGTCGATCAGGCGCACGCCCGCGGCGCGCAGATGATCATGACCGTTGATAACGGCATTTCGTCACATGCCGGTGTCGATCACGCCCATGCGTTGGGCATTCCGGTGCTGGTGACCGATCACCACCTGCCGGGCGAGACGCTACCGGCGGCCGAGGCCATCGTTAACCCTAACCTGCGCGATTGTGACTTCCCGTCGAAATCACTGGCCGGGGTGGGGGTGGCGTTTTATCTGATGCTGGCGCTGCGTACTTTCCTGCGCGATAAAGGCTGGTTCGACGCCCGCGGCATAGCCGCGCCGAACCTGGCTGAGCTGCTGGATCTGGTGGCGCTGGGCACCGTCGCGGACGTCGTGCCGCTGGATGCCAACAACCGCATCCTGACCTGGCAGGGGTTAAGCCGCATTCGCGCCGGCAAATGTCGGCCAGGCATTAAAGCGCTGCTGGAAATTGCCAATCGCGACCCGCAAAAACTGGCGGCCAGCGACCTCGGTTTCGCCCTTGGGCCGCGCCTCAATGCGGCGGGGCGGCTGGATGATATGTCCGTCGGCGTGGCGCTGCTGCTGTGCGATAACATCGGCGAAGCGCGCGTGTTAGCCAATGAGCTTGATGCGCTCAACCAGACGCGTAAAGAGATTGAACAGGGGATGCAGGCCGAAGCGTTGACCCTGTGTCAGCAACTGGAACGCAGCAGCGACACCCTGCCTGGCGGGCTGGCGATGTACCATCCGCAGTGGCATCAGGGGGTGGTCGGCATTCTGGCATCACGCATTAAGGAGCGCTTCCATCGCCCGGTTATCGCTTTTGCGCCGACCGGCGACGGCACGCTGAAAGGTTCCGGCCGCTCTATTCAGGGGCTGCACATGCGCGATGCGCTGGAGCGCCTGGATACGCTCTATCCGGGACTGATCCTGAAGTTCGGCGGCCATGCGATGGCGGCGGGTTTATCGCTGGAAGAGGCGCGCTTTGAGGAGTTTCAACAGCGCTTCGGCGAACTGGTGACTGAGTGGCTGGATCCCGCATTATTGCAGGGCGAGGTGGTCTCCGACGGCCCGCTGGCGGCGACGGAGATGAGCATGGAAGTGGCGCAGATGCTGCGCGATGCCGGACCATGGGGGCAGATGTTCCCGGAACCGTTGTTTGATGGCCGTTTTCGCCTGCTGCAGCAGCGGCTGGTGGGCGAGCGTCACCTGAAAGTGATGGTCGAACCGGTTGGCGGCGGCCCGCTGCTGGACGGTATTGCTTTCAACGTTGATACTTCCATTTGGCCGGACAACGGCGTGCGCGAAGTGCAGTTAGCCTACAAGCTCGACATCAACGAGTTCCGCGGCAACCGCAGCCTGCAGCTGATCATCGATCACCTCTGGCCAAATTGACAACAGTGTATGAATAAGGGCGCGAATCCGGTAGAATTCCGCTCTTATCACCGCATTTTGACAAATCCATTAAAAGAAACCGACCATGTTTGAAATAAATCCGGTAAAAAACCGCATTCAGGACCTCACGGAGCGCTCCGACGTTCTTAGGGGGTATCTTTGACTACGATGCCAAGAAAGAGCGTCTCGAAGAAGTAAACGCCGAGCTGGAACAGCCGGACGTCTGGAACGAACCTGAACGCGCCCAGGCGCTGGGTAAAGAGCGTTCTTCTCTGGAAGCCATTGTGGATACCCTGGATCAGATGTCCCAGGGGCTGGAAGACGTGGCTGGTCTGCTGGAGCTGGCGGTTGAAGCCGAAGACGAAGAGACCTTCAACGAAGCGGTTGCTGAGCTGGACGGGCTGGAAGAGAAGCTGGCGCAGCTTGAGTTCCGCCGCATGTTCTCCGGCGAATACGACAGCGCCGACTGCTACCTCGATATTCAGGCCGGTTCCGGCGGCACCGAAGCCCAGGACTGGGCCAGCATGCTGATGCGCATGTACCTGCGCTGGGCGGAAGCCCGCGGCTTTAAGACCGAAATCATCGAAGAATCCGAAGGTGAAGTTGCGGGCATTAAATCCGTGACCATCAAAATCATTGGCGATTACGCCTACGGCTGGCTGCGTACGGAAACCGGCGTTCACCGCCTGGTGCGTAAGAGCCCGTTCGATTCCGGTGGCCGTCGTCATACCTCCTTTAGCTCGGCGTTCGTTTATCCGGAAGTGGATGACGATATCGATATCGAAATTAACCCGGCCGATCTGCGTATCGACGTTTATCGCGCATCCGGCGCCGGTGGACAGCACGTTAACCGTACGGAATCCGCGGTGCGTATTACCCACATTCCGACCGGGTTGGTGACACAGTGCCAGAACGACCGTTCGCAGCACAAGAACAAAGACCAGGCCATGAAGCAGATGAAAGCGAAGCTTTATGAGCTGGAAATGCAGAAGAAAAATGCCGAGAAGCAGGCGATGGAAGACAACAAGTCCGACATCGGCTGGGGCAGCCAGATCCGCTCTTACGTGCTGGACGACTCGCGTATTAAAGATCTGCGTACCGGGGTGGAAACCCGCAACACTCAGGCGGTGCTCGACGGCAGCCTGGACCAATTTATCGAAGCAAGTTTGAAAGCAGGGTTATGAGGAACCAACATGTCTGAACAACAAGCACAGGGCGCTGACGCGGCAATTGACCTTAATAATGAACTGAAAACCCGCCGTGAGAAGCTGGCCGCGCTGCGTGAGCAGGGCGTCGCTTTCCCGAACGATTTCCGTCGTGACCATACCTCTGACCAACTGCACGCTGACTTCGATGCGAAAGAAAACGAAGAGCTGGAAGCGCTGAACGTTGAAGTGGCCGTTGCTGGCCGCATGATGACCCGTCGTATTATGGGTAAAGCGTCTTTCGTTACCCTGCAGGACGTTGGCGGCCGCATTCAGCTATACGTCGCGCGTGATGACCTGGCGGAAGGCGTTTATAACGACCAGTTCAAAAAATGGGATCTTGGCGACATCATCGCCGCCCGCGGTAAGCTGTTCAAGACTAAAACCGGCGAGCTGTCCATCCACTGCACCGAGCTGCGTCTGCTGACCAAAGCCCTGCGTCCGCTGCCGGACAAATTCCACGGCCTGCAGGATCAGGAAGCGCGCTATCGTCAGCGTTACCTCGATCTGATCTCCAACGATGAATCTCGCAACACTTTCAAAGTGCGTTCGCAGATCCTGGCGGGTATTCGTCAGTTCATGGTTGGCCGCGGCTTTATGGAAGTGGAAACCCCGATGATGCAGGTGATCCCGGGCGGCGCTTCCGCGCGTCCGTTCATCACCCATCACAATGCGCTGGATCTGGACATGTACCTGCGTATCGCGCCGGAACTGTACCTCAAGCGTCTGGTGGTTGGCGGCTTCGAACGCGTCTTCGAGATCAACCGTAACTTCCGTAACGAAGGGATCTCCGTTCGTCATAACCCAGAGTTCACCATGATGGAACTCTATATGGCATACGCGGATTACAAAGATCTGATCGAGCTGACCGAATCCCTGTTCCGCACCCTGGCGCAGGACATCCTCGGCAACACTGAAGTGCCTTACGGCGACCAGGTGTTCGACTTCGGCAAGCCGTTTGAAAAACTGACCATGCGCGAAGCGATCAAGAAATACCGTCCGGAAACCGAGATGGCGGATCTGGATAACTTCGATTCCGCGAAAGCGATCGCTGAGTCCATCGGCATAAAAGTTGAGAAGAGCTGGGGTCTGGGCCGTATCGTGACCGAGATCTTCGAAGAAGTGGCGGAAGCGCATCTGATTCAGCCGACCTTCATCACCGAATACCCGGCGGAAGTTTCTCCGCTGGCGCGCCGTAACGACGTGAATCCGGAAATCACCGACCGTTTCGAGTTCTTTATCGGCGGCCGTGAAATCGGTAACGGCTTTAGCGAGCTGAACGACGCTGAAGATCAGGCGCAGCGATTCCAGGATCAGGTTGATGCGAAAGCCGCCGGCGACGACGAAGCGATGTTCTACGACGAAGACTACGTCACAGCGCTGGAACACGGCCTGCCGCCGACCGCTGGTCTGGGTATCGGTATCGACCGTATGGTCATGCTGTTCACTAACAGCCACACCATCCGCGACGTGATCCTGTTCCCGGCGATGCGTCCGCAGAAATAATCGCCCTTAGCGAAATACAAAAAACCCGGCTTGCCGGGTTTTTTTATGTCTGATATGAGGGCCGAAGCCTGACGTAGCCCGGCGCAGCGCAAGCCGGGGGATCCCGGATAGCGGCGTAAATGCCTTATCCGGGCTACGCAATGGCGCAGAACCGTAGGCCTGTGCAAGCGTAGCGCCGCCAGGCATTAATGACAGGCACAGGGCTGCGCCTGGCCTGGAGAATAGTCAGCTTACCCGCGCAGACGCGCAACGAAATCGATCAGCGCCTGGCGGGCGTCCTGGTTTTCCGCTTCCAGTACCATCCACGGGCTAAACGCCCACGGCGTGGCGGCCAGCGCGCTTAACATCGTTTCCAGGTCAACCCACTGATAATCCATGACTTCATCGTCGTTAGGCTGCACTTGGCTGACCACGCGTGCGGCATACACCGGGCACACTTCGTTCTCAACAATGCCGTTAGGGGCGACCGCCCGGTAGCGGAAGGCCGGGTGAACCGGCGCGATATCGGCGATCTCCACGCCGAGCTCGAAACGACAGCGGCGTGTGACGGCCTGCTCGAAGGTCTCGCCCTGCTGGGGGTGTCCGCAGACCGAGTTGGTCCACACCCCGGGCCAGGCTTTTTTGCCCAGCGAACGACGGGTGACCAGAAACTGACCCTGCTGATTAAACAACCAGCAGGAAAACGCGAGATGCAAAGGGGTATCAAGCGTGTGGGCGGCATACTTCTCCAGCATACCGGCAGGTTGATCCTGCTCATCCAGTAAAATGACGTGTTCCCCGGCCATGACGACTCCTGAAAATAAAAAATGACCCGGCACAAACCCGCCGGGTCATGTACTCAGGCCACTAGGGTAGCCCATAAATGGGAGAAAGGCATTACCAAAACAAGCCCTGGAGGCTGGTCTGCGAGCGGCAGCCTGGGACTGCGGGGCGTGCCCTCCACGACGTGCGGTATGAACGTGAATCTTTTCGTCGCTGGCCGAACGTGATGCCAGAGGGTCATCTGTTAGCCTTCAGGGATGACGCCCTGCGCCGCGGGCTGGTATGATATTCGCCCTGATTGCGAGGTAAGTGGTTGTGTTAAGTGCAGGATGCCTGATGATGAAACGCTTTTATATGACACTGATGCTGGCGACAAGCCTGGTGCTGGCCGGTTGCTCCAGCACCTCCGACTCCGGTGCCACCTATACCGTCAAACGTGGCGATACCCTGTACGGCATCTCGCGCACCACCGGCACCAGCGTTCGCGATCTGGCTCGTCTGAATAACATCTCGCCGCCTTACACCATTGAGGTGGGGCAGAAGCTGAAGCTCAACGGCAGCGGCGCGTCAAAGACGACGAAGAAAAAATCTTCCTCTACGCGCACTGCGGCGGCCACCCCTTCATCTGCGGTACCTCAATCCTCCTGGCCGCCGGTGGGACAGCGCTGCTGGCGCTGGCCGACCAGTGGCAAAGTGGTCCTGCCTTATTCCACCGCCGATGGCGGCAATAAGGGCATTGATATTGCCGGGACCCGCGGGCAGCCGGTGTATGCCGCCGGGGCGGGCAAGGTGGTGTATGTCGGCAACCAGCTGCGCGGCTATGGCAACCTGATCATGATTAAGCACAGCGAGGATTACATCACCGCCTACGCCCACAACGATAAGCTGATGGTGAATAATGGCCAGAGCGTGAAGGCCGGCCAGCAAATTGCCACCATGGGCAGTACGGATGCCGACTCTGTGCGCCTGCATTTCCAGATCCGCTATCGGGCCACGGCCATCGATCCGCTGCGCTATCTGCCGCCGCAGGGCAGTAAACCTAAGTGCTAAAAGGTTATTTTATCGCCAGTCAGCATCTGGCAGGCTTGTCACAGGGTGCGTAAGGGCTATAATGCTTCTCGCACCTCTTCGCGGGCGTAGTTCAATGGTAGAACGAGAGCTTCCCAAGCTCTATACGAGGGTTCGATTCCCTTCGCCCGCTCCAAACTCCAGTCTCCTGACGTCTTCTAAACTCACTTCTCCCTTGATAAATCAGCGGTTATAGCTTTCTGTCAGTCTATTGAACTCCGACGGAGGACTCCACTTTGGTTGCGGGATCAGCGTTTTGCGCTGCTGGCGCTGGAGTAGTCGCGTTTAGTGATATTTTCGCATTTATCCTGTTTCCGCAGGATGAGTAATTTTACGCAACCGGCTCGCGCTGACGATGACCGATACCGCAGAGGCCGCGGCAGCGCTCCACAGCGCAACATGAATTGACCTTTCATCTGCTGCCAGCAGAACGGCTACGGCGGCGGCTCCCAGGCACTGCCCGAAAGTGCGCATAATGGATAAAACACCGGACGCATAACTCGCGTGCTCACGAATAACGTTTGAGAGCATTTCCCGGTTATTGGGACTCTGAAAGCAGCCAAACCCTATTCCGCACACCAGACTTCGCAGGCAGATATCCCACATTGAAGGGCCGGCGGGTAACGTCGCCAGCAGGATCAAACCGATGACAAAAATCACCAGCCCCAGGGTGGATATCGCCGGGGCTGATATCGTGTCCGCCCAACGGCCTGCATGCGGCGCAATCAGCACGATCCCTAACGGCCACGGCGTAAACAGCAGGGCAGACACTACCGGACTGTAGCCGTATTCGCTCTGAAACAGGAAGGGTAGCGCAATAAAGGTGATCCCCTGGCTGACAAAAGCAACCATCGACGTGAAGGCCGCGAGGGTAAAACGTTCATTTTTAAACATGGTCGGCGGCAGTAAGGGATGATCCGTGCGGCGGATTTGCCAGATAAAAGCCATGCCGCTCAGCGCAGCGAGAGCCATCCAGCAAAGGCTGCCGAATTGAGAAGTAGCGTTCTGTAGGCTGTTCGCCGCCATGATCGTCGAACCCAACAGCAGCGCCGACAATATGGCGCCCAGGGTGTCGAAGGGCGCCTGCATACGGATCGCATCCCGCGGCAGCGCTCTGACCGCCAGCAGTAAGGCGAGGGTGCCGGGAAGAACGTTTATCGCAAACAGCCATTGCCAGCTCAGGGTGTGAAGGATCGTACCGCCCAATACCGGGCCGATAGCGGAGCTGGAGGCAATGAGCAGGGCATGGAACCCCAGAATGCGGCCAAGTAATCGTCCGGGAAATACGGACCTGAGTATTGCGGGGGCAATACTCAGCGTCGCCGCGCCGCCGATCCCCTGAAGCACGCGCATACCAATAAGCACTTCGGGCTTATTCGCCAGCGCGCAACCCAGTGATGTCAGGGTAAAGGTCGTCAGGCCCGCCAGAAATACGGGGCGATAACCCAGACGGGCCGCAAGCGCCGCGAATATCGCCAGCGTCATCGCAGCCGCCAGCAGATACCCGTTGGCGAACCAGACGGCAATACTGGCAGGTACCTGCATCTCCTGAGCCATTGAGGGCAGGGCAATGTTGATCATGGTGCCATCAAACACGCCCATTAAGGTGGTGGTCATTATTGCGGCCATCACCCGTGCACGCGCCGGGCCAGGCAGTCCTTCGTCGCCGGGTTGGCTGGAAAAGAGCGTCATCATTTGTCCTCTGAGAAGAGTGTATGGATGACAAAACTATAAAGATGGCTTTTACTGGGCGGAAGGCGCACTACTTTCACTTTATTGTTGCATCAAACGCCTTATCTTAATGTACTGGGAGGAAGGATAATGTCTGATCCCGATTTTAATTTGCTGGTAGCACTCGACATATTGCTGAGTGAAGCGAGTGTCGCAGGTGCGGCACGTCGTCTGAACCTCAGCACCTCGGCCATGAGCCGGACATTAAGCAGGTTACGCGATGTCACAGGAGACCCGATCCTGGTGCGCGCCGGGCGTAACATGGTACTGACCCCGTGGGCCGAAGCGACCCGGGATCGCGCCAGGCGTGCAGTGCACGAGGCCAGGGCAGTATTGCAGCCCTCAACGGAAACGTTCTGCGCGAGAAGTCTGGCGCGTCTTTTTACCATCAGGGCAAACGATGGCTTTGTGGTGGCGTTTGGGCCTGCGCTCATAGCAGCGGTTGCCGACGCCGCGCCGGATGTCTGTATACGCTTCGCGCCTAAGCCGGAAAAAACGTCGCGCTATCTTCGGGAAGGGCTGGTTGATCTGGAGATTGGCGTTCAGAGTAATATGGGGCCAGAAATACGGCTGCAACGACTGTTTGAGGATCGGTTTGTTGGCGTCGTGCGTAAAGGGCACCCGCTGGCTAAGCAGGCAGAAATAGGCGTGGGTGATTATGTCGCCTGGGGCCATGTGGTAGCGTCACCCGATGGCGCGTTGCACGGATCCGTCGACGATGCGCTGGCCGAACTGGGGACAAAACGTAAAATTGCGAGCGTCGTACCGGGATTTCCGACAGCCCTGTCCGTGGCGCTGGAATCGGATCTTATCGCCATGATACCCGCACTCTATTTACTCAATCAGCAGGTAACGGATCAGGTACACGTTTTCGAGCTGCCGTTCAAAAGCCGTCGTATTACGGTATCGCAGATGTGGCACCCAAGAATGGAACGCGACCCCGGTCACCGCTGGCTGAGAGAGCAAATTCTTGCGATATGCGGTGTGGGGAGGTCAGTCATGACTAAGGAGCCTGTATAGCGATTGCTATAACATCAATTTATATTAAATGAATAGTTCAAACTACTGATATTTAAGATAAAAAATCAAACGAAGTAGCGGTGTAGTAACTAAATTGAGATGCCCATCTCTGACCAAATAGACATGTCCGCGCTACCGTCTCGCTACAGCGATCGCTGCTTTCAAAGGATGAGACTCATGACGGCATACGGAACGGAAATTTTCTCAATGAGCGATGTGAACAGACTCACTATCGAAGTCTCCATACTTCGATAGACCGTTTATGTTCTTTCCGCGAGACCTAATCGAAAGCCCTCGTGGTACCTTTAAATTAACAGTTAACGATAAATAAAGGACAGCTTCCCTGTCCTTTATTCTTTTTTATTCAGCTTTGCTCTCGCGCGCTCGCAATACCTCGCCGACCACCGGGGCGGCGGTAAACGCATTTGGCCATCCCGCGTAGAACGCCGCCTGGGCGACCACTTCTCCGGCCTCTTCAGCCGAAAGCCCATTATCCATAGCTCTGTTCAGGTGGTAGCCAATCTGCGCGCTCTGTCCGGCGGCGATTAACGCGCTGACCGTCACCAGACTTCTGTCGCGGGGCGTAAGCGCGGGCCGTTGCCAGAGGTCGAGAAACAGCGGGTCGGCGGTAAATTTAACCAGGCCAGGCGAAATGGGGCCGACATTTTTCTCCACGGTCTCTGCACGCTGTTTCTCTACCTGTTCATTGAGTGGCAGCAGCGTTGGCGAGGCGGCGGGCAGGGCCTCTGCCGTGATGTCGCGGGCTGCAAAGATCGCTTTGGTCACGCTGACGGCTGACATTGCATTGGGCCAACCTGAGTAGAACGCCAGATGGGTAATGATCTCTGATACTTCCGCTGGCGTCACGCCGCTATCGAGAGCGACTTCAATATAGTGCTTCAGCTCGCCTGGCTGGTTGCGGGCAATCAGCATGGCTACGGTCACGATGCTGCGGTCGCGGGTGGACAGGGCGTCACGTTGCCAGAGGTCGTTGCTGATGGCCTCGCGGCCGAAGCGCGCCAGCGCCGGTGAGACCGCGTGAATATCAGCGTCCACAAGGGTGGAGGGGGGAATTTTCATCATAGCTTCATCTCTTTGTTCGTTGGCATAAGTAAAATCAGACAGCACAAGCGACAAGGCTGCCGCGGCAATCACGTTTTTCATGTTTTATTCTCCCTGCTGAACAGGACAGAGGGTTACCGCGTCCACACCTGAGGATGGTCTTTGGCTTGCGGCGTGTTTTGCGCCATCACGCCTGTGAGAACGTGCGGCTGATAGGCTTCTTCCAGATAACGGATTTCTTCCGGGCTCAGTTGAAGGGCCACAGCGCTGACCGCACCGTCAACATGGTGCTTTTGCGTGGCGCCGACCACCGGGGCGGTGACTTTAGTCAGCAGCCAGGCCAGCGAGATTTCGGTCATGGAGACCTGATGCCGTTCGGCAAGTTCGGCGACGCGGGCAATAATGATCCGATCCTGCTCTGCCGTGCCGTCGTATTTCCCCCGGGCATAATCATCTTCCACCGCTCGCCGCGTGTAGCCTTCTAAACGCGAGAGACGGCCGCTGGCCAGCGCGCTATAGGGGGTCATGGCGATATTATCTTCTGCGCACAGCCCGAAGAGTTCTCGTTCGTCTTCACGCATAATCAGGTTGTAATGGCTTTGCATGGAGACAAAGGGCGTCAGCCCTTCGCGTTCAGCAAGGGCGTTCGCCTTCGCCAGCTGCCAGGCATAGCAATTGGAAATGCCAATCGCGCGCACCTTGCCGGCGGTCACGGCGGTGTGCAGCGCCTCCAGCACGTCGATAACCGGGGTGTTGTGATCCCAGATGTGGTAGATGTAGAGGTCGATGTAGTCCATCCCGAGGTTTCGCAGACTCTGGTCGAGCGAGCGGGCTATCGCCTCTTTTCCGCTGATCCCCTCGGCTATCTGGGCAGCGGTTCGTGGCAGAAACTTGGTGGCCAGCACCACCTCCTCGCGTTTTGCCATCTCCCGCAGCGCCCGGCCAACGTACCGCTCACTGGAGCCGTTCTGATAGGCGATGGCGGTATCGTAAAAATTGATGCCCTTTTCGAGGCCGTAGCGAATGATGTCCCGGCTGGCTGTTTCGTCCAGCGTCCAGCGATGCTGGCCCGTCAACGGATCGCCAAACCCCATACATCCCATGCAGATGCGGGAGACCAGTAAGTCACTTTTACCGAGCCGGGTATACTGCATCGTTATTTTCTCCCTTTGGGTTATTCCACCAGAGTTTTCAGCTGCGCGATCAGTCTGGCCGCGTGCTCCCGGGCACGCGCCTTTTGCTGGGCGATTTTGTCGGCATCCCGGTCGGCGTAGCTGATGCCGCAGGTATAAACTGGCGCCAGCAGCTCAAGATTGCACAGCCTGGCCGTGGTCTCGAAAGGAAGGAGGTACTCTTCAATGGCGTGGCCAAAGAAACCGTCAGTGGTGTAGAGCGCCTGCGGCGCACCGGTGGTGAAAGAGAGAAGCAGTTTTTTACCGCCCAGTTTCGCCGTTGAGCCATGCGCGAAGCCGTGAACAAAGACCTCGTCCAGCCATTGTTTCATTAACCCGGGCAGCCCATACCAGGAAAAAGGAAACTGCCAGACAATCACATCGGCCTTCAGCAGGCTTTCCTGCTCTGCGCTGATGTTGAATTTGCCGTGCGGATAGAGCCAGTCCAGACGACGGATTTCCGCGTCGGGCAGGGCGGTCTCTACCTCGTCGAGAATGGTGGCGTTGGCGATGGAATGGTTGAGATCCGGATGCCCGGAAACGATAAGGATATGAGGCCTTTCCATCGTTACTCCTGATGTTTAAATTCGGCAGAAAAGAGGTTTTCCCAGCTAATAAACGAGCCGAGTGGAATACACTCGAAGGTTAATAAACCCGCTTTTGCCAGCGGAAATTCGGCCATGACGTTATTCGCCTCTTCCACGGTGTCGCATTCGAGGAAAATAGCGACGCCGGGTCGGTCCTGACGGAAATAGATGTCGCGGATAAAGCCAGACTTATACAGTCCCCAGGCATGCAGGGCTTCCGCGGTAAGGTGCGGCGCATAGTGTTCCAGCGTCGCGCCGGGCGCGGGGATATCCAGACATAAAATTCGCATCGTTGTCTCCGGAAAGTCGTTATCAGCGGGAAGAGACAAAAGTATACGAGCCCCTGATGGCGAAGATTAGGCGGTCATTGACTTAAGAATATTTAGCCTGTACTTAATAATCAGGCGAGGTTGGCTTAAGGAGATGCTATGAATAACGCGCTTTATAATCAGATACGCATTTTTCAGAGCATTGCGCGCGAAGGCACTATCTCGGCCGCCGCAAGGAAATTAGAAATCACGCCGCCGTCGGTCAGCAACGCGCTCAAGCTGCTGGAAGAGCACATTGGTCATCCGCTTTTTGTGCGCACTACCCGGCGAATCGAGCTGACAGAAACCGGGCAACAGCTGCTGGAGCAGACTGCGGCGGCGGTGGAGGTTCTGGAAACATCGCTGGAGAGCCTCCGCGACCAGAATCAGGAACCCTCCGGAGCAGTGAGAATAACCCTCTCGCGCTTTGCCTACCTGCTTATTTTGAAACCGGCGATGGCGGCATTTTGTCAGCAATATCCGGGGATCCAGCTGGAAATATCGGTCTATGACGGTACCGTCAATATTATTGAAGAACGATTCGACCTGGGGATCCGCTTTGGCGATATTCTCGAAGGCGGAGTGGTCGCCCGCCCGTTAATGAAGCCGTTTCGGGAAGGGTTATATGCCTCCTCAGCCTATCTGGCCGAATATGGCGTGCCTGCGGTACCCGCCGATCTCAACCATCACCGGCTGATTGGCTATCGCTTTATTACCAACAACCGCATCCTGCCGCTGATCCTCAATGACCACGGCGAGCAACTCACCGTCGAGATGCCGGGGCAGTTAATCAGCAATGATATTGACGTCATGGCCGACGGTATCCGCCATGGACTGGGGATTGGCCGCTTGTTTGAACCCATCTGGCGGCTACAGCCCGATCGTGAACAGTTTCTACCGGTGATGGAGGACTACTGGAAAACCTATCCGCCGGTTTATCTCTATTACCCGAAAAACGCGGGCAGAACGAAAAGGGTGAAAGCCCTGATTGATTTTCTGATAGCGCATACCGCGGAATAGAGGTTATTTGCGTGCGAAATGTCTGAAGGCACCGGCCCTGTCTTTCTCTCAGCCTTAACCCTATACTCCCTGCGGATAACGCGTTTTTATCGCGGTGCATTTTGCCGTGCAACGGCTCATCCCATCGTCAACGCGATGGACGGGGAATATCAATAAGGGAGAGGCAGCAATGGGCAGACGCTTCATGGTCTGTATGTTCGCGCTGGTGGCGTTTTCGGCCAGTGCAGCGCAGGGCGTTCACGGTGGCCATAACGGGCAGTCGGTAATAGCTGGCGCCGACGGCGGCAACGGTTCGAACGGCGGCGATAGCGATAATTCCTCGGGTCGGGCAGGGTGCCCGGGCGGCACCGATCCCGATAAGCACGGCCATTTTTACCTGCCCGGCACCCGCGAACCCTGTAATCCCGGGCCCCAGGATGCAGAGAAAGTCGGGTCTTCCCGCTAGCGTTCAGCTCAGATCGTGCAGCGCTTTGTCTGATGGCGGGGAAAGCTGGATATCCTGAAACTCAACCGCCAGTCCCGCGCGCTCCGGTGAGCAGCACATGACGCCCGCTTTCACCGGGCCTGGCGGAAAGTAGCCGAGCCGCAGCAGCGGCCAGCGCTCGCCGTCGGTCGAATACTGCAGCCTTAACGCATCGCCCTTGCGGGTCAGCCGCAGCCAGAAGGTGCGCGGGTCGCCGGGAAAAAGCCCGGTGGCCCAGTCGGAGTGGGTTAGCGTCAGTACGCTGCCGATGGCCGGGGCATCGTCATTGAATTCAATCCCCGCCTTCAGCCAGGTCTGCTCGTCCGCCATCATCATTAGTCCAGCCTGGTCGTAAAGCGTGGTGAAATCGGCACATATTTTTGCCTGCAGGGTAAAATCACCTTCCACCTCAGTAGCATAAAGATGCCCAGAGAAACGCTCGAAGCCATACCAGGTATGGCGCCAGAAGTCGGTATGCTTATCGGTGACCACCGTCAGGCCGTCGGTATCGCGGCGCCACTCGGCAGGTTCATTGATCCAGTGAAAGGACGGCTGCATTTTTCCTCCGGGATACGCTTATAACAGCGACTGCAGTACGGGTGACGCCATGCTGGCCTCAAAGGGAATAATCTCGGTACGGGCGAGACCCAACTGCTGGAAGGGATCCTGACTCAGACGCGATTCCAGCATTTCCCGGCTGGCGCATTTCGCCAGAATCACCCCGCCGGTGCGGGGAAGGCGGCGGCCGGAGGCGAGAAAGAGGCCGTCAGCATAGCTTTTTTTGAGCCATTCGACGTGGGCGGGAATGGCGTCGTCCACCTCTTCGAGCGGTTTTATATACGTTAAAACAACCACATAAAGCGTACTCATCCTGAAAACCCTGTCAATCCGATGGGATCGCCAGCCTGACACATTTCGATGAGGGATAAAAGAAAGCGCGGCATTTTTCCGTGCTATTGCGCAAGGGAGGGCGTGTAGCCACTCAACGGGGGCTTATCGCAGGCGTGAAATAACACATATGTTTTTACGAATGTATATTGATCTTTATTGGTGGTTCCGTATGCTGTCCGTCACGCTTAAGGAGAAATCATGTCTTTATTGCCCCTGCAACTGTTCAAAAACCTCGCCGATGAAACCCGGCTGGGGATCGTATTGCTGCTCAAGGCGCGTGGAGAGCTGTGTGTTTGCGATCTCTGTACGGCGCTCGCCCAGTCCCAGCCCAAGATCTCCCGCCATCTGGCGATGCTGCGGGAAAGCGGGCTGCTGCTGGATCGTAAACAGGGTAAATGGGTCCATTACCGCCTCTCTCCGCAGATGCCGGCCTGGGCGGCGCAGGTGATTGAGCAGGCCTGGCTCAGTCAGCAGGACGATGTGCGGATGATGGTTTGCAGACTGGCTGACGGGGCGGGTTGTCAGTAAAAATTTTATCTAAACATATCTGTTTTTTCGAATGTGATTGACGGGGGTAATCATGTTGCTGGCAGGCGCGATTTTTGTCCTGACCCTGGTGCTGGTGATCTGGCAGCCGCGGGGTTTAGGGATCGGCTGGAGCGCGGCCTTTGGCGCGGCGCTGGCGCTGGCCACCGGTGGAGTACAACTAGCCGATATCCCGGTGGTGTGGCATATCGTCTGGAATGCGACCGCCACCTTTATCGCCGTTATCATTATCAGCCTGCTGCTTGATGAGTCTGGCTTTTTTGAATGGGCCGCGCTGCACGTTTCCCGCTGGGGAAGAGGGCGGGGTCGTCTGCTATTTACCTGGATTATCCTGCTCGGCGCCGCGGTGGCGGCGCTGTTTGCCAACGACGGCGCGGCGCTGATCCTCACCCCCATCGTGATTGCCATGCTGCGAGCGCTGGGATTCAGCAAGGGAACGATGCTGGCCTTTGTCATGGCCGCCGGATTTATTGCCGATACCGCCAGCCTGCCGCTGGTGGTGTCGAATCTGGTGAATATCGTTTCGGCAGATTTCTTTGCCATCGGCTTCAGGGAGTACGCTTCGGTGATGGTGCCGGTCGATCTCGCGGCGATCCTCACCACCCTGGCGATGCTGCACCTGTTCTTTCGCCGGGATATCCCGCCGGCCTGGGATATGGCGTTACTGAAAGCGCCGGTCACGGCGATAAAAGATCCGGCGACGTTCCGCACCGGCTGGGGCGTGCTGCTGCTGTTGCTGGTCGGCTTTTTCGTTCTTGACCCGCTGGGGATCCCGGTCAGCGCCATCGCGGCGCCGGGAGCGGGGATCCTGTTTGCTGTCGCGAAGCGCGGGCGGGTGATTAACACCGGCAAGGTGCTGCGCGGCGCCCCGTGGCAGATCGTGATCTTCTCGCTGGGAATGTATCTGGTGGTGTATGGCCTGCGAAACGCCGGGTTAACGGATTATCTGACCACGGTGCTGAACATGCTGGCGGAGCGCGGGCTCTGGGCCGCGACGCTGGGCACCGGTATCCTGTCGGCCTTCCTCTCTTCAATAATGAATAATATGCCCAGCGTACTGGTCGGCGCCCTGTCGATTGATGGCAGCGCGGCAACAGGGACGATCAAAGAGGCCATGATTTATGCCAACGTCATCGGCTGCGATCTGGGGCCCAAGATCACGCCAATTGGTAGCCTGGCCACGCTGCTCTGGCTACATGTGCTGGCGCAGAAGCACATCACCATCGGTTGGGGGTATTATTTCCGCTGCGGCATTACCATGACCCTGCCGGTGCTGCTTGTGACGCTGGCCGCGCTGGCGCTGCGTCTCTCCTTCAACCAGCCATGAGAACGTACGATGAGCATCACCATTTACCATAACCCTGACTGCGGCACTTCGCGTAATACCCTGGCGCTGATCCGCAACAGCGGCGCTGAGCCCACCATTATCTATTATCTGGAGACGCCGCCATCGCGCGATGAGCTGCGCCAGCTGATCGCCGCGATGGCGATCCCGGTACGTGCCCTGCTACGGAAAAACGTTGAACCCTACGACGCGCTGGGGCTGGCGGAAGACCGGTTTACTGACGATCAGTTAATCGACTTTATGCTTCAGCATCCGATCCTGATTAACCGTCCGATCGTGACAACGCCGCGGGGCACCCGACTCTGCCGCCCGTCAGAGGTGGTGCTGGAGATCCTGACGGCGTCGCAAAAAGGCGCGTTCGTGAAGGAAGACGGTGAGCCAGTCATTGATGCCGCAGGGCAGCGTGTGAAATAACTCGCGAAAGGCGCCGGCTTTGACTCCCGGCTGCCTCACTTCCCCTCCCGTCATCCTCCGCGACAAACACCGTGGGCCAGGATAGTCCCTGATAGAGAAATATTGCCACTTAGCGTGGTTTCTACATCATTCCACCTGTTTTCCTTACTTTTTCTGTCGTTATCCTGGCAGCCGAACTGAGCCGCTATAGATCCTCGCCTTAGCGTTAACTTTCTGTTTTTTAATAAAAATAATCGGATTTGCTGCGCTAATATAAAGTCAATGCTGTTTATCTTTTTATGAACGTTAAATCTGTAAAACTAGATGTTTGTCGACTTTTCATCTAAAAAGGGAAGGTAAGGGGCTGGACAAAACCATTGTGTGGTTATCAAATGGTTAAAAATGCTCGCGTTTGATGTTAATGCAAACAAATTATAAATCGTCAGCCCGCTTTATACGGTTAACTTGCGCTGCGGCGCACCTTACCTGGAGAATTTATGCATTCCTCTGTTAATAAAAACGAAAGCCGTACCTTTTTCGGCCATCCTTATCCGCTGGGCTCCCTGTTCTTCACCGAAATGTGGGAGCGCTTCTCGTTTTACGGCATCCGTCCCTTACTGATCCTGTTTATGGCGGCGACGGTGTACGACGGCGGGATGGGACTGGCGCGGGAGAACGCCTCGGCGATCGTCGGGATTTTTGCTGGCAGTATGTATCTGGCCGCGCTGCCGGGCGGCTGGCTGGCGGATAACTGGCTTGGCCAGCAGCGGGCCGTCTGGTACGGCTCTATCCTGATCGCCCTGGGGCACCTGTCGATCGCCCTGTCGGCATGGCTGGGCAACGACCTGTTCTTTATCGGTCTGATGTTTATCGTCCTGGGTTCCGGGTTGTTTAAAACCTGTATCTCAGTGATGGTCGGCACCCTGTATAAAAAAGGCGACGCGCGCCGCGACGGCGGTTTTTCGCTGTTCTATATGGGGATCAACATCGGCTCGTTTATCGCGCCCTTGATCTCCGGTTGGCTGATTAAATCCCATGGCTGGCACTGGGGCTTCGGCATCGGGGGGATCGGGATGCTGGTGGCGCTGGTCATTTTCCGCGTCTTTGCCGTGCCGTCGATGAAGCGCTATGACGCGGAGGTCGGCCTCGATTCCACCTGGAACAGCCCGGTGGCGAAAAAGAATGGCGTCGGAGCGTGGCTGCTGGCGCTGGCCCTGGGGGTGGCGGTGCTGGTCACGCTCATTAGCCTGGGCACGATCGTGATTAACCCGGTGGCGGTGGCCAGCGTGCTGGTCTATGTGATTGCCGCCTCCGTGGCGCTCTATTTCATCTGGCTGTTCGTCTTCGCGGGGCTGAACCGTAAAGAGCGGGCGCGCCTGCTGGTGTGCTTTATTTTGCTGGTCTCGGCGGCCTTTTTCTGGTCCGCGTTTGAACAGAAACCGACCTCCTTTAACCTGTTTGCTAACGACTACACCAACCGGATGATCGGCGACTTTGAGATCCCCGCGGTCTGGTTCCAGTCGATTAACGCCTTGTTTATCATTCTGCTCGCGCCGGTATTCAGCTGGGCGTGGCCTGCGCTAGCGCGTAAAAACGTGCGTCCGGGCAGTATGACCAAATTCGTGATTGGCATCCTGTGCGCAGCGGCGGGCTTTGGCCTGATGATGCTGGCGGCGCAGAACGTCCTGAGCAACGGCGGGGCCGGTGTGTCGCCGCTGTGGCTGGTGGGCAGCATCCTGATGCTGACGCTCGGTGAGCTGTGCCTGAGTCCGATTGGTCTGGCGACCATGACTCTGCTGGCGCCGGAGAGAATGCGCGGCCAGATGATGGGCCTGTGGTTCTGCGCCAGCGCGCTGGGTAACCTGGCGGCGGGCCTGATTGGCGGTCACGTGAAGGCCGATCAGCTGTCGCTGCTGCCGGACCTCTTCGCCCGCTGCTCCATCGCATTGCTGATCTGCGCCGCCGTGCTGGCCGTGCTGATTGTCCCGGTCCGCCGGATGCTGGAGAACAGTCGGTCCAGCGCCGGGCAAACATCCGTCAGCAACGCCTGACGCGATCCTCAGGCCGGCCCTACGGGGCCGGCTTATTTTTGTACGAAACCCGCCTCAGCAGAACAAAATCCCTTTTTCACAATGCGCGATGTCCCATAACGTGAGCGTGTTCTTTGAAATCACGTCACTTTCCGGTCCATAGTGTAGTCAGGTTTACTATGTGGTTAATATAAGGACACACCTATGCCAGCAGTCATTGATAAAGCATTGGATTTCATCGGTGGTATGAATACGTCTGAGCCAGTACCACAGTCTATGGATGAAAGTACCGCGAAGGGAATTCTCAAATATTTGAAAGAGCTGGGCGTGCCCGCCACCCCGGCCGACGTCGCTGAACGCGGGCAGCAGCAGGGCTGGAGCGCCGGGTTTACCGACAAAGTGGCGGATTGGGCTGAACGGATCGCCGCCGGCGAGCGGATGGTCATCAAGCATCCGGAATTCTTTTCCACCTATATGCAGGAGGAGCTGCGCGCCCTGGTGTAATCGCCGCGCAGCCACCCCGCCTCTTCTGTTAAATGCCTTCCCCATCCGGGAAGGCATTTTTGCTGATGACAAACCTGTTTGGTTATTGTGCTCGCCTTTCTGCCGGGTGGCGGCTTTCGCCTTACCCTGCCTACAAAATACAGCAACATCAAAAATTTATGCAGTTAGTTGCAGGCTCGCGCAAGCGCAGCGCCGCCGGGCAATCTCTGAAGATTGCACTTTGTCTGCAGTCTGAATGCCTTCCCCTCGGGGAAGGCATTTTTGTTACTGCCCGCGATAGCCGCCGCCCAGGGCTTTGATCAGGGTAATGTCGGTGCTTAGCCGCTGGGCCTCAATGTCCAGCAGCAACAGCTGCTGGGCGAGGACCGCCCGGCGAGCTTCTTCGGCGGCGTAGCGGCTGAGCAGGCCGCGCTGATAATGGGCGCGAGCGCTGTCGGTAGTGGTCTGCGCCGCGGTGACCTTTAGCTGCTGCAGCGCGCGCTGTTGGTTCAGATCGTTAAGCTGGCTGGAGCTGATGGCGACATCGCGCACCGCGTCCAGCACCGCCTGGTTGTACTGTTTGATCAGGATGTTGCTGGCGGTGCGCACCGACTGCAGATTAGCGTTCAGACGACCGCCGTCGAAGATTGGCAGATACAGCCCGGGCAGCAGGTTGATCTGCTGGAAAGAGGACTTAAACAGATCCCCGACGCTCAGGGCGTTATATCCCCAGAACGCTTTGATATCAAAATGAGGATAGAAGGCCGCTTTCGCCGCATCGACCTGGCTCAGGGAGGCAGTCACGTAGCCGCGCAGCGCCTGCAGGTCCGGGCGGCGGGCCAGCAGCTCGAAAGAGAGCGATGGCGGCAGCGTCTCCTGGAGCGCCGGCAGCGCCACCGGATGGATCGCCGGCATGCTCTGCGCATCGGCGCCGATCAGCGCCCGCAGGGTTTCACGATACTGGGTCAGCATCCCCTCGGCGCTGATAATCTGCTGGCGAGCGGCGAGCTGCTCAGCCCGGGCATTGGCCACATCCACACTGTCTTCCACGCCGCGTTGGGTCCGGTGCTCATGGGCCGCTGCCGAGAATTGGGCAATACCCTCCAGCTCCTGCAGCAGCGCGATTTTCTGGAACGTCGCCTGCATGGCGAAATAGAGCTGCGCCACGCTGCTGGCGATGTCGAGTTCAATGCCGGCGGTTTCCGCCAGCCGGGCATTTTTCTCGCCAATGGCGGCGGCGACCCGGGCGCGATCGGCTCCCCAGAGATCGATATTCAGCTGCGCCCCGACGCCAACGGTATTCAGCGTATACCAGGGACCGTTCTTATCCACCGGCAGGGAGTACGAGTAGGGCCAGCTAAAGGATTTGTCGGTGATCCGCAGGCGGTTTTGCGCCGCGACGGCGGTGGCCTGCAGGCCCATCGCCGACCGGGCGAGTTCCACCGTGGACTGCGACTGGGAGATGCGTAGCCGGGCGGCCTGCATGGTCGGCGAGTTCTGCAGCGCCCGGTTGATCAGCAGGTTGAGCTGAGGATCATCATAGGCCTCCCACCAGCGGGCTGCCGGCCAGTCGCTGTTCGCCAGGTGGATCACCTGCGCCAGCTGGGCCTGCTGCGGATTGACGATGGCGACCTGGGAAGGCTCATCCTGGATCAGCGCGCAGCCGCTGAGCAGCGTCAGCGTCAGGGTAAAGAGAGTGACCCGCAATCGCGCGGGGAAAGGAAGCATCATCATGACGTTTTAGCCTGTTGCTCAGTCGCTATCGGTGTCGGGCCCCAGTCGGGCAGGGCGGCCAGCGCGGTAGCCAGCGCCGGGCCAAAGGGGTTGCGGAGATCGGCGGCCAGCGTCCCGTCAGGCGCTGCCGCCTCCTGTTCGATACGTTCGGCGTAGCGCCGCAGCTGTTCGGCGCAGCGGGCCAGCGTCGGGTCTCCCGGCGCGGCGTTGAGCCGGTAGCCTTCGCTGAGGCGGGCGATCTCCTCGGCCTGGGCGAGGGTGGCGCGCATCGGCCAGCCTTTCGCCTGGGGCCAGGGATGGGCCCAGGTGCCCAGCGGTTCAGCGCGAACCCGATGGAGCAGCGCTTCGCTGTCGGTGAAGGCGACAAACAGAGGGGCCAGCGGCACCGCATCGTGCGGGGCGGCGAGGCAGTCCGCCAGCCGGCGATAGAGGCTGGCGAGGCGCGATTTCAGCTGCGGCGCTTCGCTGTCCGGCCAGAGATACAAATGGACAATGGAGGAGACCAGCACCCCGAGCAGGATGCCGAGCACCCGATCCCGCAGCTCGGTGAGGTTCGTCAGCGGGCCAAACCAGCTGAGGAAGGCCAGCGCAAAGGTGAAACCAATCTGGATCCCGGCGTAGGCGATACGCTCCGAGCCGGCGGCAATCCACGCCGCCAGCGCCAGCACCGGCAGAGACATCGCCAGCAGGCCCGACAGCGAATCGGTCCAGGGCTGAACAAAGACGATTAACAGCAGCGCCAGCAGGGTGGCGAGCAGCGCCCCGCCGATACGCAGCCATGTCTTTTGCATCGTGGCGCCCAGCCCGGGCTGGGCGACAATGACGCAGCTCAGCATAATGGTGTGCAGCCCTTGCCAGTCGGCAGCGGTATAGAAGACATAGCAGATTAGCGTCGCCAGCAGGGTCTTGAGCGCAAAATGGAGATAAGCGGGGTTACGCCAGGCGTCCGGCGCCAGCAGGGGCGCCTTCTCCACCTCACCCTGCGGCAGGGCGACGGGCTCACCCTGCGCCAGCTGCTGCAGGAGGGTAGCCATCTCCTGCAGAACCGCGTGATTAATGCCACGACCGCTGAGCGCCAGGGGAGGAATGGCGCCGTCAAACTGTTCCTCGCTGAGGGCACTCTTCAGCTTCAGTACCGCCTGCGACAGCTGCTGGCGATCGTCGCTATCCGCCTCGTCTGCTTGCAGCAGCGCCGCCAGCTGATAGCAGCGCAGGGTGGCGGCCAGCCGCGAGCGCCAGGCCTGCGGTTCGGCGGCTATCTCCGGCGTGGCCCGGCTGGCCTGGGCGAACAGCGACTGCAGCTGGTTGAACTGCGCGGCGGTCTCGCCGAAGGTCGGTGGCGCTTCATCGCCAGGAGCCGTCAGCCGCCGGGCGACCTCGTGCAGCATCCCCGCCAGGCGCGCCTTAAACTGGTTGCCGGGAAAGGCCTGCTGAAAACAGGCGTTGACCAGCAAAGTGACGAGGATCGCGGTGTTAATCGCCACCCACAGCCAGAGCAGCAGCCGCACCAGGATCTCGCTCTGACTGGTCATTGACGGGAAGGTCTGAGCATAAATCACCGCCAGCGCCACCACGAAAAAAGCCAGTCCCAGCTTACCCAGCACCCGCATCAGGTAGATGGCGCAGAAAAAGAGCGCCACGGAGGCCGCCAGGCGGATCAGCGGGTAGTCATAGGTCCACTTGATGATCAGCAGCACGCCGCCGAGCGCCACGGTGACGGTAACAAAAAAGACCACGCTGACCAGCTTGATCATCAACACGTTAGGCTGACTGACGTAGAACACGACGATCAGCGCAACGGCCAGGAAGGGGATCTGCAGGGTCATAAACAGGGTGATGAGCACCGCGCAGCTCAGCGTCAGGCGCAGCGTGTAGCTGGCGCGTCCCGGCGCGTCGCGCAGCTCCTGGCGTAAAAAATGGGCGAGAGGAAACATCGCGTCCCCCGGCTACGGCTGCAGCACGGCGCTGGCCGAGGCGCCCATGCGGAACAGCGCCGGATCGGGATCGCTGACGGCGATTTTCACCGGGAAGCGCTGCGAGACGTGAACCCAGTTAATGCTTTTTTGGATCAGCGGCAGCCCTTCGATGACGCTCCCGCCTTCGGGCAGGACCCCGGAGCCGACCGAATCGACTACCCCGTTAAAGGTCCGGTTGTGGTTGGTCATCACGGTGATCCGCGCCGCCACGCCGGGGCGCACGTTGTTCAGATCGGTCTCGCGGAAGTTAGCGATCACATACCAGCGGTCGTCATCCAGCAGGGTAAAGACCGGCTTCAGCGCCGAGGCGTACTGGCCGACGGTGGTTTTCAGCGCCACCACCACGCCGTTGAAGGGCGCACGCACTTCGGTAAATTCCAGATGCAGTTCGGCGAGGGCGATCTGCGCCAGGATCCCGGCGCGTTGCGCCACCATGGCATCCACGCCGGTCACGGCCGCCGAGGCCTGTCTGGCCTGCAGCAGCGTGGCCTCCAGCTCCGCCCGCGCCGCTTTCTCAGCGGTGCGCGCCTGATCGAGATCTTCCTGGGAGGCAAACCCCTGCGGCACCAGCGGCTCAAGGCGGGTGCGCGTGGAGGTGGTCTGCTTGACCAGCGCTCTGGCGCGCTCGACGGCGGCCGCCACCGACTGGGCGTTATACTCCTGCGCTTTGATGGTGCGCTGGGTCAGCATGATCTGCGCGTCGAGGGTCGTCAGCCGCGCTTTCGCGTCATCGAGCATCGCCTGATAGGGGCGGGGGTCGATGCGGAACAGCAGATCGCCTTTTTTCACCCGCTGGTTATCGCGAATGGGCATCTCCACGATGCGTCCGCTGACCTCGGGCACCACATCGATGGTATCGGCATAGACATAGGCGTCATTGGTCTCCGGCGAGGTTTGCAACTGCCAGATAACCAGGATCAGCGCCAGGATAGCGGCAAGGACCAGCGCCAGCAGAGGCCACTTTTTGCGTAACAGGGGAGTGCGGGAAGTTGTCATAAGCGATCAGTGAACAAAAAACAGAAACCACAGCAGCGTGGCGAACAGGAACATCAGCGCGACATAGCTGAAGACCAGAGGAGAAAAGCGCGGCTGCCAGCCTTTACGGGTAATCAGGATATGGCAGGGGATCAGTAAAAACGCCCCGCCCAATAAGCAGAAAAACCAGCCGGGGAACGCGGCGCCCAATACCGGGATCGCGGGCGAAAGTGAGCAGCCAGAAAGCGGCAAGACGAGCAGTAACCGCGCCGGGCGGGCGATGGTGGCAATATGATTCAATAGAGCATCCCTGAGTGATCATACCAGTGTGTGATGAGTGTAATCGCCTCGTTGCGGGAATGAAAGTCAACGGATCGCCGACTGCGGGATCCTTACCCGATGGGAAAGCATGATGTGAGGCGCCAATTCCCACGCTTACGCGTAGTCAGCCGCGACGTGTAGGACTATGCTTAGCCTGAAACATAAAAAAAGAACGAGGCAATGTCATGGATAAGGAATTATTGGAAGCGGGCTACCGGGCCTACACCGGAGAGAAAATCGACGTCTACTTTAATACGGCGATCTGTCAGCATTCGGGGAACTGCGTGCGCGGCAGCGCGAAGCTTTTTAACCTGAAGCGTAAACCGTGGATTATCCCGGATGAAGTGGATGTGGCGACGGTGGTAAAAGTGATCGATACCTGCCCGAGCGGCGCCCTGCACTATCGTCATAAATAAGCGAGGAGAAGATGGAAATACTGGAAGGGCACAACAAGTTTTATGTTAACGACGCGCAGGGAAACCAGGTGGCGGAAATTGTTTTTGTTCCCACCGGCGACCACCTCAGCATTATCGAACATACCGATGTTGATCCCAGCCTGAAAGGCCAGGGCGTGGGGAAACAGCTGGTGGCGAAGGTGGTGGAAAAAATGCGCCAGGAGCAGCGGAAGATCATCCCTCTCTGCCCGTTTGCCAAACATGAATTCGATAACACCCGCGAATACGACGATATTCGCGCCTGACGTACCGGCACCGGTGCCAACCGGTGCGCTTTTCTCGCGCCATTAACGATCCGCCGGATCGCGCTGATGGGAAAAGCGGCGGATCAGATCCGGGAGATGCTCGCGCCGCATCGGCGGTGAAAACAGATAGCCCTGGAAACGGTCAATACCCAGCGATTTTAACTGCGTAAACTTCGCCAGCGAATCCACCCCTTCCGCCACGCAGCGGCTGCCGCTCAACTGGCAGTAGTAGGCCAGGCTTTTTATCAGCGCAAGCGCCTTCTGATCGTGCTGAGCGTCGTTGACGATACTCATATCCAGTTTATAGGCATTGAAGTGCAGGCGACGCGCCGGAAAGATGACGCTCCCCTGAGAAAAGCAGTCGTCCAGCATCACCCGCACGCCAGCACGTTGCAGTTCCTCCACCTGGGCGGTGGATCGGCTCTGACGGCGAAAATCGATGGTTTCAGCATATTCCAGCACCAGCCTTTCCACGCCCTCTGGCTGCCGGAGCTGCTGGCGAGCGGCTTCCACCATCCGCAGCAGGCTATCGCTGGCGGCGAGCGAGGAAGGAATATTGACCGAAAAATAGAAAGTACCCGGATGCTCATTAATATTCTGCACGGCCTCCTGCAGGACAAAGGCCGTGAGCAGCAGCCAGGCGTAGTCGGCGCGGAACTGCGGCAAAAAAGCCTGCGGATGGAGAACCTGGCCGCGGTGGCGCCAGCGGATCAGGATCTCCACCCCCTGTAGCTGTGAGCGACTATCGACGATAGGTTGAAAAACCGGGAAGACCTGGCGATCGTGGATCGCTTGTACCCATTCCTGTTCAAACGCCGACAGTGAGCTGGCGGATGAGCGCGGTAGCAGCGTACGCGGAAAGCGGGGGGCCAGATGTGGGTGATATTCCACCAGCTTTTTCACCCCGGCCAGCCGCTGGGTGTAGAGCGTTTTCTGGCTCAATCGGAGACGCCGGGCCTGCTCGCCTATCGTCTGCCCTTGCAGCAGGGCGAGGATCACTTTGAACTCGGCATGGCTCAATCCGGCGGCTCGTTTGTCGTTGAGCAGGGCGGCTTCACTGGCAAGCCGCTCAAGTCGCGGTGCGTTCTCCAGCCGATCGGCCAGCTCCGTGCAGGAGAGATCGGCGGGGGCGGTATGGACGTTGCGCAGACGATCCGGATGGCTCACCTGATAAAGCAGCGTTTGCCACAGCCAGATGGCCGGGCTGCGGCTCAGAATCAACATCGGTAACGGCTGCAAGGCCTGGTCGAGCAGCCTTGCCGCCTGGCGCAGCGTGGTGAGCATCCACAGGGGATCGTCAGGGAGAAACACCACGATCCGCTTCACGGCGGTCAGCTCCCGCAAGGACACGCCCTCGACCGGCAGCTCAACGGGCCGCTTCGCGGCGTTCACCATCAGCTGGCTCAACCCGCGGGCGGCCAGCGAGCAGGGTGAGAGGATATAGTCGGTCATCATTGATAGACAAAGGTGATGCCGATGATCGACTGCACGTTGCCGGCAGTGACCTGGCCTGTGGTCCGGGCATAGGTTGCCGTCAGACCGAGATTAACTGGCGAGGTACTGACGGTGCCCAGCGAGACCGTGCTGTTCGCCGGCACGGCGCTGCCGTTGCGGGTCAGCTGAACGCCTATCCCCTGCGCCGGCGAGGCGGAGGCGGTATTGGTGAAGATCGCGTTGGCGCTATCCGCGGTGGTGCCGGAGAGGTAATACCCCAGCTGCTGGCTTTGCGCGCAGTGCACGGTGAGCGGCACGGCCATCGATCCCGGGTAGTCGGGGAGGGTGACGGTGACATCGCGGGCGGAGACATCGCAGCCGCCGGTGGGGACCACCACGTCGTTGTTGGCGTAAATGTTCCAGATGAACTGGAAGGAGTCGCTATTATAGTTGTTGGTCTGATGCAGGATCAGCACCGCGATTAACGATCCTGCGGTGATCGCCACCCCACCGGCGGTGCTGACCGGCGTCAGATACAGGACGGTGGGCCAGGGCTTATCGGTCCGTGAATCGTAAACCACCCGCGCCGTTTCCGTGGTGGTCGGGAAGGGGTAAGAGGTGCCGTTATATTTCACGGTGCCGGAGAAACTCGACAGCACGCCGCCGTAGGCGGATCCGCGCTGCAGGGTGACGTAGTCAGTGATCGTTTCCGGATAGTCGTTATGGCAAAAAATCTGCGTGGAGAGGTCGACCACCAGGTTTTGCCCGACGTTAACCGCCGGTGTCAGATTTACGTAGACGTTGGCTGACCCGCCGCCGATGGGGATCGTCGCCCCGGTGGCCGTTTTGCAGGCAAAGGACCAGGCGTTCATCGACCAGCCCAACAGCAGCAGGGTGGTGAACAGGGGGATAATTTTTTTCATCATAATGCTCTCCTGGCTCAGGCGTAGGTATAGGTGACGTTAATCACCGCCTGAATGGTGCCTTGCGTGGCGCCGCCGTTGACGGACAGGGCTCTAACCTGCAGCGGGAAGCGAGCGGACTGGCTGGCCTCATCCACCTGTACCGACTGGCTGCTGCCATTGTTCAGCGTGGTGCCGTCCTCGCTCTGCAGTTCGAGCTGAATATTGCCCGCCGTTCCCTGGTTTTTGTAATAGCCGGTGCTGTCCGCCGTCCCGCTGAAGGTGGCCTTCACCCGTGAAGTACCCACGGGGCAGTTACTGAGATCCAGCGCCACGCTGTGCCAGGCCGATGCCGAGCCCGCGCCGATCAGGCTAAAGGTATAGAGATCGCCCAGCTCGACGGTGGCATTGACGGTGGAAACCGTGCAGGGTCTGGCCACCACCTTCCCGTTGACGGTGAGGGTGACGTCGGCCGCCCGCAGGGAAGCGCTCGCGGTTAACAGGCCGGCCAGCAGCCAGCCCACGTGGGTCCATTTCATTTCAGCCTCCGCTTACTGAAATTCCAGCGTGAATGTCGCTGTCGCATTGACATGCCCGGCGGTGACGGGCACCTGAGTGGCCATCAGACGGGCGTAAAAGTTGAGAATGTTGGTCTGGCCCGGCGTCAGCGTGGTCCAGGACATGGCTGACGACGGCGCATTGACCGGCAGCCGGGACTGCTGCTGATCGAGAATTTCCACCCCCATTCCCGCCGCCGCCGAGGCGCCGGCATCGAGTTTTAACAGGCTGGTGTTGACGCTGTCCGCCACGCCGGTGAAACCGACCTTCACCGCGGTGACGGAAGTGCCACAGGGCGACAGCACGATGCGGAACGGCACCGGCGGCGTCGTCGCCCCGACGGCATAAAACTGCTTTGCGGCGTTGTCCTGAAAATCGACGGTGAAATCCTTCGACTCGCCGGCCACTGCGCAGGCGTTGTCGCGCACATAGCCGCTGATGGTGATCGTGCTATCGGCAGCGAAGCTCAGCGGCGCGGCCAGAGTGAGCAGAGCGCCCAGCAGATACTGCAGTGTTTTCATCATGATCTCCTTAGCGGCACGCGGCCAACAGCTGGCTGAGCGCCTGCTGCTGACTCTCCGGCGGCAGACGATAATCGGCCACGCACTGAGCGTCCGGGCCATCGCCCCATTTCACTCGCACCTTGCCCGCCAGCGGCATCCCGCTCAGGTAGACCTGGCCGTTATCCGCGACGATGCTGCCGCTCTGGTTGCTGTCGCCGGTGGCGAGGGCGCCAAACGGCACCGGTTTGCCGCGATGGGTCAGCGTCATCAGGATCTTCATCCCCACCTGCGCGTTAAAGTTGGCGCGGACGATCGCCCCATGGGTCGGCACCACGCTGACCACTGCATCATCAAGGTCGACATTGTCTGCCAGGGTGTTGGTGTCCAGCGCGATCCGGTTTTCGCGATACTCGGTGGCATAGGGCAGGACGGCATACCCGCGCCAGTCGGTGCGTACCCCGGTCTGGTTTTCCACCTTCACGCCGCCGGCGCCGGGGGCTTTCACCAGCACCACGGTATCGTTCAACGGCTGGCTCAGGGTGATGCCGTTGGCGTGCGCCAGCACGCCGCCGCTGACCCCGTAGTAGAGCTGTTTAAAGCCGTCGCTGCGGCTGTAGCCGACGTTGGCGTTGCCGTAGCCGCCGCGGTAGTTGAGCGCCGTATAGCCTGTGCTCCCGCTGTCGCCGTTGCCGCCGCCCGCATAGCCGGTCTGCACGCTATAGCTGAGGTTGTTGTCTTCCAGCAGGGTGCCGTACAGGCCCGCCAGGTTAGTCATGCGGCCATTGAGATCGTGCGACAGGCTGTAGCTGGCGCTGGCGTGCCGCCAGACTGAGCGGCTATCGGAACGCAGCCAGTGGCTGAAGGGGATATTGACGTTGACCGCCAGCATCTGATCGCGCCCTTGCTGCCAGGCGTTTTTGGTCAGGCTGTAACTTAGCGACCAGTTGATATCGTCTACGGCGGCGTTGAGGCCGGCCTGCAGCTGCTCATCGGCATCGTCGGTGCCCCAGTAGGTCTGGTGGCTGCCGCTGAGATAGAGGGTGGCGGTGCGGCCCAGCTGCTGGGTCACGCTCAGTTGCACCTTGCCGCGCTTGCTGTAAGCCAGATTGTAGTAGTCGGTAAATTTGGGTTTCACCTGGATAACGCCGTCCTGAGTTTCCACACTGTAGCCGCTCATCCGGCGGTAGGTGGTATCGGCAAAGTTATAGTAGCCGCGGGTGGAGTAGCGGTAGCCCACCAGCTGCAGGTTAGTCCCGGTCTCATCCAGGGATTTGTTATAGAGGAAACGCACCGACTGTCCCTGATGCTCGCTGTCGTCCGCCAGCGTGGCGTTGGCCTGGGTGATATCCAGCGACAGGGCGCCGAAATAGCCCATGTTTTTCCCCACCCCAAGGTTAAAGGCGCGATAGCGGTCCGCCAGCTGAGTGCCGCCGTACAGGGTCCAGCCCGCCGGCAGGCCATGCATGGCCGTGCTCTGGAAAAAATCGGGCGTTTCCTGTTGGCTGTTGCCGCTGCGGTACTCTCCGGCAGTGAGGGCGAAGCGGGTATGGCCTTCGCGCTGCAGCACCGGCACCGTTGACCAGGGCACGCTGAAGACCTGGCGGGAGCCATCCGCTTCTTTAATCGTGACCTGCAGATCGCCGCCATTGCCCGCGGCGTAGAGATCGTCGATGGTAAACGGCCCCGGCGGCACTGTGCTCTGGTAGATTTCATAGCCGTTTTGTTTGATTGACACCTGCGCCGTGCCGCGGGCGATCCCGTGGATCACCGGCGCGAAGCCTTTCTGGCTGTCCGGTAGCATATTGTCGTCCGAGGCCAGCTGGGCGCCGCGGAAGTTGATCCCGTCGAAGACATCGCCGTTGGTATAGCTGTCCCCGAGGGTCAGCCGCGAACGCAGAGGCGTGATGTCCCGCTCAAGCCAGCTGTTAACGTGCTGCCAGCGGTTTTCACTGGAGGAAGCGCTGCCGCTGCCGCTACTGTAGCTCCACGTGCTGTTATCGCGCAGACGCCAGGCGCCAACGTTCAGGCCGCTCTGCAGATTCAGATAGGCGTAACGGCTGCTGCCACCCGTGGTGTTATGGACGTTATTGCCCGTGAAGTTATAGTTAATCAGCCCGGCGGTGATACCGTTATCCCACAGCTCCGGCGGAATATAGCCGCGCGCGCGGGTGCCCATAAATGCCTGAGGCACGGTGAGATACAGACGCTGTTGGCCGACGTCGAAGCGCGTGGTGGCTTCGCTGATAAGCGTCGTTAGCGGCACGCAGGCTGCGCTGTCCAGCGTCGCCATGCCCGGCACCCGACCGGTATCCACGCCCATGCTCGCCAGCTGGCCGCGCGTCAGACAGGGCGACAAGCCATGGCCCTGCGCGTCGGCCTGGAAAGTGACGTCCCGGGTGGTCATAAAACCATTGTTGAGATAAATATCGACGCGATAGGTGCCTGGCGGCACCTCCTGGCCTTTTTCAAATCCCGACAGGTCAGCCACCGCCGCCGGATCGTCAGCTAAGAAGCGGGGGTTAAAATAGAGGTCCGCCCGCGCGGCAAACGGCTGTGAGCAGAGCCACAGCGTCAGCGCCGGCGTAATCAGGCGCCGGGCGCTTCGGCAACCCCAATGGTCCAGTCCATATTTTCGATGTGACATAATCCCTCCGGTCCGACGTTGCCCGGCTGTCAGTGCTTCTGGTCATGCGCAGCGTGGCCCGCGCGGCGGGGTACTCTGGGTTAACGCAGTACGCCATTCATTTTCGGCGTCAGCGCGCCGTAATCGTTAATCGTGCGATAGGTGATGGTGCTCCCGGCATCCGCGGGCAGCTTGACGCTGGTTTTGCCCATCGGCGGCACGAGGGCGTTTTCCAGAATGCGCGTCCCGGCGTTCAGTTCGGTCACCGTCAGGTAATAAGGGGTGGGGTTCGTCAGCGTCAGCGACGATCCGCTGCGGCTAAAGGTCAGCTTTTCCGCCGCCTGATCCGGGGGCAGGGCCAGTTTTCCCGGACGGTAGTAGAGCTTGATGCGGCTGATAATCGCCAGCTGCAGGGTATTGTCGCTGAGCTTGGATTTATCCATCGAGGGGATCGCCTTCACGTTCATCCAGAACAGGCTTTCCCGATCCTGCGGCAGCTGGTTATTGGTGGCGTCGATAATGCGCAGGGTGTTCTCTTTTTTGCCCTGCATGGCAAACAGCGGGGGAGTGATGACAAACCGGCCGTCTCGCTGACCATCGGCATTTTCCACCCATGACTGTATAAGCCAGGTGCTGTTGTCGTCATTATTGGTCACCGCGAGCTGGACCTGCTTCTGTCCCGCCGGGTAGATAACCCGGGTCGCGCCCAGCGCGACGCCCGCCTGCGCGCTGGCGCTCAACGCACCGGCGACGAAAAGTAAACATCCCGCCAGTATGCCGCGTGTCGTCGTTGCCATTTTTCTCACGTTATCTCCTTGTCTGCTCACCGTGTTGTCCTGTTTGTCTGCGGATTAATTACTGATAGGTCAATGAGAACCAGGCCTGGGCGTTGGCCGCGCCGCCGGTGACCTGGCGTCCGGTCGCCCGATATTTGGCGACAAAATTGAGCGTCGTCGGTCCGCGGTAGAGCGGCACCCAGCGGTCGGGCGGACCATTGAGCGGCAGCTGCTGGCCCTGACTGTCGAACAGCGCAATGCCAATCCCGCTGGCGATCCCCGGGCCTTCGCCCACCGAGAGCACATCGGGATTTTTACCATCAGCCACGCCGTGAAATGCCACCCCCACATGCTGGCTGACTGCGGTACTGCAATCCTGTAAATGAATCGCGAAAGGGATCGGGTTACTGTCTTCCCCGACATCATGAAATCGGTTACTGCTGATCTGCCCCAGATTGACCGTCATCTGCCGATCGCCCGCTTCGACGCGACAGGAACTCGCCATAATCAGGCCCTGAAAACGCATGCTGCCCCCAGGCAGCGTGACGTTCCACTGATTACCGGCCAGGGCCAGCGGGGGTAGTAGCAGCAGCAGACCTGATTTCATTCCCTGCATCGTTTCACTCCAGTTGGAAATAGAGAGCGGGCCCTCCTGGCCCTGATTGCCTCCCTGCGTGGATCGGGCCTTACTCGTATTGCACTTTGAACGTGGCATCCGCGTTCGCCGTACCGGCGGTCGCTGCGCCGGTCGCGTAGTAACGCGCCTGGAACGGGATGATGTTGGTGCCGTCATTCAGCGTGGTCGCGGCACTGAAGGTGGCCCCGTCCAGCGCCAGCGGCGTGCCGGTGCTGTCGAGGATCTGCACGCCAACGTTGGTTGCGCCGCCGGCGGCAGAGTTTTGCAGTGCCAGAACGGTGGTGTTGCTGCTGTCGATAGCGGTACCGGAGAATGCGACAGAAGCTTTGGTCGCCACTGTGGTGTCGCAGTCATCCAGCTGAATGTTGAAACCGACGGAGGAGCTGGTGCTACCTGCGGTGGCAAGTTTCGCGGAACGCACCTGTCCTAACTGGACGGTTTGATCGATAGAGCCGGCATCTACCGCACAGGCCGCATTGACGACTTCCCCTTTAAAATGCACTGTCCCGCCGTTGACCGTGGTGGTATCGGCCAGCGCCGCCGCGGAGCTCAGAGACAGGGCTGACACAACAACCATTGCCAGTGTTTTGATTTTCATACTGTTTTCCTTTGAACGATGTCGAAATAACGAACCGGATTGGCAGCCGATGTGCCTTCCAGGCATGTCAGATTTCAGCCGAGTAGTCAGGCTGCCGGCTCTGCACAGTTTTTACCCAACTGATGAGACAATTGGGGCCATTTTGACTCGTCGGGGTAAATGATCTGTTTTTGGTTTTTGACTGGCTTATTTGTGGTTTTAAATTCTGTTTATTTGGCTTTTTGTGGGTATATAATCTGGAGTGGTGGGCGGGAGTGCAAAAGGAATAGCGATGGCGCTGGCGAAGGATCGCCGGTGCAACGGGAGTATGGTGGGAGAAAAGTGAGTGATTGCGTGATTAAAAATATATAATAATCAATAAACTATGATTTTTTCTGCAGAAATATAGCGCGGTGAGTTGCAAAACATTACAAAACATTTTTATGATATAAACAGTTTGGCCCCAATTGACCTGTTAGCAATTAATTTTATTGTATTAAATCAATCATTTAAATCATTTTCCTTTGGCAGGCCTTTTTCCTCTAAAAGATTATTTCTTTCCCAAATCCCGGCAAAACGCGCCGCATTGCTGGCGGTGTAGCGTACCGTGTGACGAATATTACGATGTCCCAGATAATCCTGTATCAAACGGGTATCTGTACCTCTTTCCGCCAGTTCATAGCCGCAGGCGTGACGCAGCATATGAGGGTGCGTGTGCGTCACGGTGCCCGCATTTTCACCGGCGGATCGAATAATACGATATGCCTGCTGGCGTGAGAGCGGCGTACCGCGACGAGAGATAAACAGCGCGTCGGTTTTTGCCGCCGCTTTCCAGCCGGCGCGGACCTGACTCCAGCGTTCGATTGCCTCGCGCTCATCAAAGCGCAGCGGATGAATAGTCGAAAAACCGTTCTTAAGCCGCCGCACATTGACCCGTCCTTCATGCAGATCCAGATCGTGATAGTGCAGATCCAGCAGTTCGCTGATGCGCATGCCGTGGCGAAAGGCAAGCAGGATGAGGCAGTAATCCCGTTCACCGGTTGGGCCCTGGCGAGCGGCCTGCATCATTGCCTGAACTTCTTTGGCGGTAAGAAAACGACGTCGGTTCACAATATTAGCTCCTGAAAAAAGGATGAATGACCGTCACGGCGAAACCTTACGCCATGACGAAAAGAATGCGTAATGCTAAAACGTTGTAGGGTGAAGTTGATTAACCACGAATAGATAGCACATTACATTGACTGATACTAAAAATATCGCCGGGCGATAATTCTTAATTTTAAAGATTTTAATCGTTGTCTCAATAGCCTCTCCAGATGTTATCGCCAGGTGCATAAAATAAAAGGATTTTTTTCTGGCGCACGTTGTCATTAAAAAAACGGTGCGGAAATTTTACTCGAGCAATAAATAATTCGGTCAAATCCAGAATGAACGCAGGGTTAAATTGACGCGGAGCTGGCAGGAATAAATAAGAACTTGCGGGAACAGTAATCATAATTAACGCAGGGTTAATGATAATAAATGTTATAATTTGCGAGCAGGTTGCGAGACAACGCCATCCTTGGCGTCAAGGTTATTGGATCAAAGACGATCGCTGTTTGTCGCGCGTATTGTCCCAGATGCCATAGAAACGTCCCGCGTTGCTGGCGGTATACCAGACGGTATGGCGGATATTGCGATGCCCAAGGTAATCCTGGATCAAACGGGTATCGATCCCCATATTGGCCAGCGCAAAGCCACAGGAGTGACGCAGCATGTGTGGGTGGATCTCCAGCGGTAATCCCGCCAGATCCCCTGATGAGGCGATAATCTGATAAAACTGCTGGCGAGAAAGGGGATTACCTTTGCGGGAGAGAAACAGCCATTCGCTGGCTGCCTGCGGCCAGCTGCTGCGAATGGCCAGCCATCGCTTTAGGGCGTGGATCTCTTTCTCCAGCAACGGATGGGTAGTTGAAAACCCCTTTTTGAGTCGATGGATGTAAACGCAGCGGGCAGCAAGGTCGATATCCGATATTCGTAGACGGCAGATCTCGCTGGCTCGCAGACCGTGAATGAAGCACAGTAATGTCAGGCAATAATTCCGTGCGGCATAGAGACCGGTATCGGCGGCTTTAAGTAAAGACTCGATCTCATTCTGAGTCAGGAAGTTCCTTTTTTTTATATCGGCGTTATTCGTCATGGTTTTCCCTTTTATTGCAGGCATATTTTTCTCTTTCCAGGCCTGCGTCAGGTCATTGTTAAATTCGACTGCCTTTTTATTTTGAAACGGCGTGCTGATAACGTTTTAATCTCATACGAAAGCGTTTCACCTGGTGAAGGCAAAATCTGAATGCTATCGCTGAGTGAGCGTGCGGTATCATAGGCTATCTCCATCGCCACCGATAAGGCGCCGCAAGCTGAAGGGTAAAGAAAGGGTTAGCGGGTTGAAGTGGCGTCGCTTTCCTGGTGGTTTCCACGTCCTGTACATCCCTGATCCTCTTGATGATGCCCGCATGATGATGAAGGCGCGGGCTTCCGGCCGCGGCAAGGCGGCCATCAATGCCGTCATGATTTATTGCCTGCCTGCTGGACATCATTGCGCCAGCAAACCAACCTCCCGCGCCAACAACCTTCGGGAATAGCATGAGAAATTTCTCAGACAGAATACAACTCTGCATCGTCTGGATAGCATTCACTGCAAAACTACAACAGTGATTAAACCATACTGCAAAAAGCCTGGGGATAATAGCCATTGTCTGTATGAGGGCACTTTACGCTGTATTTCAGTAATTCAGTTTAATCTAAAGCATGTGGTCGAAGTGGAGTGGTATCAGGCACGGTAAGCGCCAGTGGCGGCGATATTAGTGGGCTGGAAAAAAGGGGGATATGATGAGGACCGGGATACGGTCTGAGGGGGGCGCGGGAATATTCTGCTCTATGCTAAGAATAAGGCGCATGCCACAAATGTCAGCCAGACAACTGAAGTATGAGGGGGCGTTAAAGGCTCCGGCGGTGGGAGGAATGACGTCCTGAAGACGCCGAAGCCTCAGTTTCACCATTTTTCGTCACGTGCTTCCTGGCGACCTTCGCGGCGGTTTTCCCGTTTATCGTGACGGCAGCTGGCGTTGCTTTGATTGTTATTGCGGACGCATTCCTGCTTGGTATCACGACCTTGCTCGCGGCTATCCTGTCGGATATCGCGGGCGTCCTGGCGTTTGTCGCCACGCCAGGTCGCCTGCGCCGAAAACGATGGCGCCAGCAGCGCGACGCAGACCAGGGCAAGTAAGCCTCTTTTCATGGAGATGGCCTTCTGTTTTTATAAACACAATAAATAATTAGCAGGTAATTATAAAATTATCATATAGCTTAAGTGAGGATAGCACAAAATGCATCGCTGCCAGCGATAACGTTGTTTTTTATTAAATGAATCCGTCGTTTCTGATGTCTATGTTTTTATTGTGTTTTAATGCGATATAAGCAACATAACTTTTGGATGAGTCGTAGATATAATGAATTATTTGGCTTGATATTAGTCAAGTGAATTAAATACGTCTGTTGTGAATGATTAAGTCGCGTGCAATATTTACCGCATGAGTTTTTTCTCATCTCATAAGCCAAATGGATAAACAAATAAAAGGAACTATATTATGAAGCGTTTAACTGTTGCTGCAGCAGTCCTGTCCACCGTATTTATGAGTGCCGGTGCTTTTGCGGATACTGACCAGGGTGAAGTTATTATCACCGGACGCGTTGTGGGAACCACGTGTCAGTTTCTTGATGGCAACAACTCTACCACTATTACGATGAACCAGGTCGGGCAGGAAAGTCTTGCTGGTCTTAATGCCGGCGCCACCTATACCGGCATTAAAAACAGCACCACGGTGCCATTAAAATTAAAATGTACCGGTGCTGCGCCGAAAATCAGCCTGGCACGTAACCAGTTTGATACCACTTACCCGAACATTACGAAAAATACCGTAGCGGGTGGCGCATCCGGCGTCGGCTTTGTGGTGACAGCGAATGACGCCGAACTAAACGCCAACTCGCTGATTCCTCTTAATGGGGATCCTGATGAAAACGGTGTATATACCATTGATTTTTCAGCACAGTATGCGGTGGTGGCCGCAGGTAACGCAGTCACCCAGGGCGATGTTGAGTCAACCCTTACGCTGACCGTGGTAACCGAGTGATGCTGTCACCCGGCGAGACGCAGGGCGTTCGCCGGGTCTCTGTTTACATGGAGTGAAAGAGATGAAAGGATTCATTCTGCTGCTACTGACCTTTTTCATTATCCCCGCACAGGCGGGTATTGTGATCTATGGGACGCGCGTTATTTATCCGGCCGGTAAAAATGAGGTGATGGTGCAGTTAATGAATCGCGGCGATCGCGGCGCCCTGGTACAGGCGTGGATCGACGACGGTAATACTTCCATTGCCCCGGAAAATATCCGCGTGCCTTTTCTTATTTCACCGCCGGTGGTGCGCGTCAGAGCCAATACCGGTCAGCAGCTTAAAATAAAAGCATTATCCAATACGTTACCGCAAAATCAGGAAAGTTTATTTTATTTGAATGTCCTCGATATCCCACCCAATGCCAGCGTGAATGATGGTAAAAATGTGGTGAAATTTGCGATCCAAAATCGAATTAAGTTGTTTTATCGCCCGGAAGGTGTTGCTGGCGTTACGCAGGCCAGCTTTCATCATTTAGACCTGCAGCAAAAAGGTAAAAATGTACTGCTTAAAAATAACAGCGCAAACTGGATTACGATCCCTGAAATTAAAGTGAATAATGTGAAAGGAAATAGTAAAGCCATTATGCTGGCGCCATTTTCACAGCAAATGATCACCCTCAGTGGCAGCGTTGCCAGACAGTACAAAATAACTCTTATTGATGATTATGGAAATTATATTAGTGATAGCATCAGCGTAAAATAAAAAGAGGTGGTTATGTTAAGGATGACATCACTGGCCCTGGCAATTATTGCATCATTATTTGCTGAAGCCCTGGCGGCAGAAGAGACCTTTGATACCAACTTTATGTTCGGCGGGATGAAAGGGGTCAAAGACAGTCACTATCAGTTTACAGATGACGCACCGATTGCGGGTGAATATAACCTGGATGTGTATGTCAATAACAAGTGGCGTGGGAAATATGACCTGACAGTGAAGGAGCAGCCAGGGGAAAGCTGCTTGTCACACTCCCAGCTGCAGCAGCTCGGTATTAAAGCCGAGAGGCTGGACAAAAAGGATCTGGCGCAATGCATCACGCTACGCGAGGCTGTGCAGGGGGGGAAATATCATTTTGATATCTCCACCCTGACCCTCGAGCTCACTGTCCCGCAGGCGTTTGTTAATGAGCTGGAGGCGGGCTATGCTTCCCCGGAAAGCTGGGACCGCGGGGTCAACGCCTTCTATACGTCCTATTATGCCAGTCAGTATTACAGCGATTATAAAAGCGCCGGGAATAACAAGAGTACCTTTGCCCGTTTTACCAGCGGTTTAAATCTCCTGGGATGGCAACTGCACTCTGACGCCAGCTATAACAATAATGATTCTGGCGCCGGTGAGTGGAAAAGTAACACCCTTTATCTGGAGCGAGGCTTCGGCGAGATAGAGAGTACGCTGCGCGCTGGCGATATGTACACATCAGGAGATATATTCGACACTGTGCGCTTTCGCGGGGTGCGCTTATATCGCGATATGCAGATGTTGCCCAACTCCAGACGCAACTTTACGCCGATCGTCCAGGGGATTGCGCAAAGCAATGCCCTGGTCACCATTGAGCAAAATGGCTTTGTCATTTATCAGAAAGAGGTGCCGCCCGGTCCCTTTGCCATCGCTGATTTACAGATGGCCGGCGGCGGGGCCGATCTTGACGTGAGCATCAGAGAAGCAGACGGGACGGTCACCAGCTATCTGGTTCCCTTTTCTTCCGTTCCCAATATGCTGCAGGCAGGCGTCTCGAAATACGATCTTGCTGCCGGACGCAGCCATATTGAGGGGGCCGATCGGCAGGCTGATTTTATCCAGGGGACCTATCAGTATGGTCTGAACAATCTGCTGACGCTGTATGGTGGTTCGATGCTGTCGAATCACTATTCGGCTTTTACCCTCGGGACGGGCTGGAATACCTGGCTCGGCGCTATTTCCGTCGATGCCACCCAGTCGCACAGCGAGCAGGATAACGGCACCTATGATGGACAAAGCTATCAGGTGGCTTACAGTAAATTCCTGACGCCAACCCAGACCCGTTTTGGCCTCGCGGCCTACCGCTATTCCAGCCGCGATTACCGCACCTTTAACGATCACGTGTGGGCGAAGAACAGAACCCACTATCACCGCGACGAAAATGATGTCTACGATATTGCCGATTATTATCAATATGATTTCGGCAGGAAAAATTCCCTGTCGGCCAGTTTGAGTCAGGCGCTTCCGGCGGGCTATGGCGCGATTTCCCTGAGCGCCCTGTGGCGCGACTACTGGGGAAAAAGCGGCAGCAATAAAGATTATCAGCTCGGCTACTCGAATACCTGGCAGCGGCTGACCTATACGCTATCGGCCAGCCAAACCTATGACGAATATCATCACCAGGATAAGCGATTTAATCTTTATTTCTCCATTCCGTTCAGTTGGGGGGACGACCTGACCGCGCCGCGCCGTCGGTTGAATCTGTCTAACTCCACCACCTTCGATAACAGTGGCTTTGCCTCCAATAACACCGGACTGAACGGCATTGCCGGCTCGCGCGATCAGTTCAGCTACGGGGTTAATCTCAGTCATCAGCAGCAAAATAATGAAACCGCTGCCGGGGCCAACCTTACCTGGAATGCCCCGCTGGCCACACTGAGCGGAAGTTACAGCCAGTCGTCAAACTACACCCAGGCCAGCGGAAGCCTGTCCGGGGGCATGGTGCTCTGGTCCGGGGGCGTGAACCTGGCGAATCGGTTATCAGACACCTTCGCGATTTTGCAGGCGCCGGGGCTGGAGGGGGCTTATGTCAATGGTCAGAAATACCGCACCACCAACGGGAAAGGGATCGTGCTCTACGACAACCTCACGCCGTTCCGTGAAAACGCCCTGATGCTGGATGTGTCGGATTCCCACAGTACGACGGAACTGAAAGGCAACCGGAAAATGGTGGCTCCGTATCGGGGGGCTGTGGTGGTCAGCCACTTTGATACCGACCAGCGTAAGCCGTGGTTGATTCATGCCCGACAAGCCGCGGGTGAGCCGCTGCCGTTTGGTTATGAAATCGAGGATAACCGGGGGCAGAATGTCGGGGTCGTGGGCCAGGGCAGCTTATTATACATCCGCACGGATACTGTTCCGTCGACGCTGAAAGTGGCTGTTGATAAAGCAAATAATCAGTACTGCACGATCACCTTTAAACAAACCATTGATGAAGAGCAGACCTATGTCTGCCGGTAAAGGAATATTACGATGAGATGGCTACTGTTTCTGCTATTCACCTTCAGTACCTTTGGCGCCTGGGCGGGGAACTGCGACCTGAACACCAGTCATATCCAGAAAGGGATTGAGGGGTACGGTACCTATATTTTCAAACCCGTCACCCTCTCCGGTACTCTGGCGTTACGCGAAGGCACCTTTACCAATGATGACTGGCTGTTTGTTTGTCAGTCATTACAGAACGTCGTGATTACCCTGACAGGAGAAGCGCAGCACAGCACCGAGTATAATTTCCTGGTGGGCCACGAAAAATATAAAATTAAATTCGACCTGTCGCCGCATAATATTTCCGGCACCGATTTGACCGAAAAAATTCACTATAAATTGTCTGACATTTTTAATGATACCGCCTCGATTAGCTATGCCATCAGTAAGGGAGAGGTCGCAGGCAGGCCGGTGATCACCCCCGGTCAGCCCTTTACGGTAAGTTATAAACTCAATCTAAGATATTGTCAGAATAAGGATAAAGAGTGCACCGATATCCCTATTACCTATATTTATCATATCATTTTGCAAATCAACGTGATGACCTGTGGTTTTGAGAATCCGACGACGGAAATCAACATGGGTGAATATAATTTCATCGATATTAAACAGGGAACCGTAGCGTACCGCCCGGAGGTGATCTATATCGACTGCCGCCAGGGAGAGTCCGGTGTACTGGAACTGACGCCGGGCAAGATTGAGTACTCGTTCAGGAGCGCATCGGGACTGAAAAACGGCCAGGTGTTAGCCAACGATGAGGAATTATCTGCCACCGGCGCCGGTGAGGTCGGGTTCCATATTCAGGATGCCAGCGGGGCGGATATCCAGTATGACAATGGCTACCTGTACGAAACGCCTCAGGAAGCCGTGCACGGCAAAAACCCAATTACCCTTAATATCAAGCCAATGAAGTATGGCGAGAATATACGTACCGGGGAGATGAAAAGCCGGGTCATCATCGTGGTCAACAATAACTAACCCCGCTTTGCCTGTCGACGCCAGCCCAGGCTAATGTTATCTCTATCTGTCAGGGGGCATACCGCTTCCCCTGGCCGACAGGGCAGGCAGACGGTTCGCCGCCCGGTGAGATAAACTCTTTACGCAATGGCATAATGATGAATACTCCGATTGCGCAGCGCGACTGGCGCCTGCTGGCGGCCGGGAGCGGCGGGCTCCTTCTGCTGGTGGCCGGCATCATGTTGCACAGCCACTGGGGCGATTTTCTCCAGTGGTGCCTCGCCACCCAAATAACCTTACATCGCTATCTGGTGATGTATCTTTTACTGCTGAATAATCACCAGTACAGCGGCGGCGTCTGGCTGTTAGTGGGCGCCTTTCTCTACGGCGTGCTGCACGCCATCGGGCCGGGTCACGGCAAGTTTATCGTCACGACTTACCTGAGCACCAACCCGGAGAGCCTGATGGCGGCGCGGGTGGTGCCCTTTCTCGGCAGCCTGTTGCAGGGCGTCAGCGCCATCCTCTTTGTCTTTATTCTCGCGGTAGGACTGAATCTGGCCGCCGGCGATCTCAGCGCCAGCCGCTGGTACGTTGAGAAGATCAGCGCCCTGACCATCGGCGCCTTTGGAATTTACATTATCTTTCGCGCGCTGCAGAACCTGAGGCCGGGCAAGAGAGTGATTCGCGCCATGACGCCGGTGCATCAGCATGATGCCTCGTGCGGCTGCGGGCACCACGGCGTGGGGCACAACCTGCACGGCGCCGACTGGAAAACACGCCTTGGCGTGGTGCTGGCCATCGGCGCCCGCCCCTGCAGCGGGGCAATCATGATCTTGCTGTTCGCCAACGCGCTGGGGATTGTCAGCTGGGGCATCGCCGCGGTGATGACCATGGCGCTGGGCACCGGACTTTCGATCCTCGGTCTGTCACTGACGGTGCACTATGCCCGTCACCGTATGGCCAACAGGCTGACGGTGGGGAGTCGTCCGCGGCCCTGGCTGGTGCCGCTGGTGAAGATCCTCGGCGGGCTGGCGCTGATCCTCTTTGCCGCCGGGTTGTTTTTCACCGTGGTGCCGATCAGCGCCAACGGCGACTTTATCGCCGCCGGCTGTTAACGACTTTCCAGCAGGTGCATCAATACCCGCAGCGCCTGATCCAGTTGCAGGCGTTCGCTGTCACTGAGTCCTGCCAGCAGCTGCCGTTCATTATCGACATGCGTTTCCACCGCCTCATCGATCCGCTCACGCCCGACAGGAGTCAGGGCGACCAGCATACTGCGGGCATCCTCCGGGTTCGGCAGGCGGGTAATAAATCCGCGTTTCTCCAGCGCCTTCAGGCGATGAGTCATGGTGCCGGAGGTGATCATCAGCGTGGAGAAGAGCTGGGTCGGCGAAAGAGTGAAAGGGGGGCCGGCGCGGCGCAGCGTCGCCAGCATATCAAACTCCCAGCGCACCAGATCGTGGCGCGTAAAGGCCACTTCCACCTGCGGCTCCAGCAGCATGGCGCATCGTTTCAGGCGGCCTATCGGTCCCATTGGGCTGCAGTCCAGATCCGGTCGCTCCCGCTGCCACTGGGCGAGAATGCGATCCACGGCGTCGATCGCGGGTGATTTGTCCATCAGTGCTCACTTGTCTTGATATCAAGATACTTGTCGGTACATACTTCAGTCACCAATTTAGCTTGAAGTGAAGATAAAATCATGGCTTTTCTCTCACGTAGTCTGATGATCGACTTACTGCTCACCGCGCTGGCGCCCGCTATCTGGGGGACGACCTATATCGTCACCTCCCAGTTCCTTCCTCCCGATCGGCCATTTATCGCTGCGCTGCTGAGGGTGTTGCCGGCAGGCATCGCCCTGCTGATCTGGAGCCGTCGTTTCCCGCAGCGCGGCGAGTGGGCAAAGCTTATCGTTACCGGCATTTTAAATATCGGCGCTTTCCAGGCGCTGCTGTTTATCGCTGCCTATCGCTTACCCGGTGGACTGGCGGCGGTGATTGGCGCGATCCAGCCGCTGCTGGTGATGCTCCTCGCCTGGTGCGTTGATCGGCAGCGCTCGCCCTGGCTGGCGGTGTTCTCCGCCATCGCCGGTATACTCGGTATGGCCATGCTGCTGCTGTCGCCGCACACCGTCCTCGACCCGCTGGGGATCGGCGCGGCGTTTCTCGGCGCGATCAGTATGGCGCTGGGCACCTGGCTCTCCCGCCGCTGGGCGCTCTCCTTGCCGATTGTCGCGTTGACCGGCTGGCAGCTGGCGATTGGGGGAGTGGTGCTGGCCCCGGTGGCGCTGATCGTTGACCCCCCTCTGCATCAGGTGACAGCGCTGCAGGTCGCAGGCTATCTGTGGCTGTGCGTCGCGGGCGCCATGCTGGCCTATGGCCTGTGGTTCCGGGGGATTGGCCGCCTCTCGCCGGTGGCGGTGTCGGCGATGAGTCTGCTGAGCCCGGTGACCGCCGTGGTGCTGGGATGGATTTTCCTTGGACAAAAGATCCAGGGGATGGCGCTGGTGGGGTTGATCGTGGTGCTGGCGAGCGTGCTGTCTATCCAGCGCGCGCTGGCGCGCCAGGCGGCGGGAGCAAAAACGAAAAAAGCCCCATAACGGGGCTCGACATTGCTGCGTGCGGGGGGGGCGGCGGGAGCCAGACCAGCCACCCGCAGGCGGCCTGTCCGGCAGCTCCCTCTGCAACCATTCGCTTATTTAGACAGCTCGGCGGTCATATGGACCTGGTTGCCGGTGTACGCTTCGGTGATGTGGTAGGAAGCGCCTTGTTCTTTCGCAATGGTCGCGATTTTCGCTTCTGCGCTGTCCAGGGTGTCGGCAGTCACGCTCACCGGATGCGCGAAGCTAGCAAAAGAAACCAGGGAGAGCATACCGGCAGCGGCGAGTAATTTTACGTTTTTCATGGTGTTTGTCCTTTTAACTTTTATGGTGGAAAGCGTGTTTGCTTTCGATGGACTTATAATAAGTCTGCTAACTATAACGTGCGTTGCAAAAAGTGCGATTTAGATCACATTTTTATGGCGGTTTGATGGCGGAAATATGATTGTTTATCGATTTTTTAATTTAAAAACAATGGATTAATGATTTGTTTCTGGAAGGGGATATCACATGGGCTGCCCTTGTTCAGGGAGAGGAATGCGCCTCATTCATGCTTTCATCATTCGTTGTATGAATGGTTTGGTGCTGTTTTCACCACCGCAAAGGCAGATTCAGACTTATCGCGATGGCCTTCCGAGGGCTTTTTCTGCATGCTGTTGCGGTCACTTTCTCTCGCACTGGCGTTAGGCTTGCTGCGCTGTAAACAACCACCCTCTCGTTTTCATCTATCAATGACTGTTTATTAATAGTTGATGGTTATCTGTTATATAACTTAATGAAACGTGAACAAATGTATATTTGTCGGCGAATAAATAGCATTCTTTGACGCCGATAGCACCAGCGAACTGATATTTTTAAGTTCGTTACCTGACGCCTTAAATATTGCGGCTCCCGGTCAGTCGAAGATTCTATTAGCAGTGGCATAAATCAGCATCGCCTGATGTTTCTGGTTCTATGCGAATTCACAGTGTGCTCATTGATTCGTAATTCACTCTGACAAGGAAATGGCAATGAAAAAGGTTCTTCTCTCTGCAGCAATGGCAACCGCGTTTTTTGGCATGACTGCTGCCCATGCAGCTGATACCAATGTTGGCGGCGGCCAGGTTAATTTCTTCGGTAAAGTTACCGATGTATCCTGTACTGTTTCTGTTAACGGCCAGGGCAGCGATGCGAACGTTTACCTGTCTCCGGTAACCCTGACTGAAGTTAAAGCGGCAGCAGCGGATACTTATCTGAAACCGAAATCTTTCACCATTGACGTCTCTAACTGCCAGGCTGCTGACGGCACCAAACAGGATGACGTAACCAAACTGGGCGTGAACTGGACCGGCGGTAACCTGCTGGCTGGCGCAACCAGCAAACAGCAGGGTTACCTGGCGAACACCGAAGCTTCCGGTGCCCAGAACATCCAGCTGGTGCTGTCTACTGACAACGCCACCGCGCTGACCAACAAAATCATCCCGGGTGACAGCACTCAGCCGAAAGCAAAAGGCGATGCTGCTGCTGTAGCCGATGGCGCGCGCTTCACCTACTACGTTGGTTATGCGACCAGCGCACCGACCACAGTAACTACCGGTGTGGTCAACAGCTACGCGACTTACGAAATTACCTATCAGTAATTCCGCCAGAAAATAAAACTGCCCCGCTCCGGGGCAGTTAATAACAATAATAAAGCGGCGATGTCCGCCGCTTGTATTTTTATTCTGAGGTCAGCATGAAGCGTATTGCCCTTTTTTTCTGTTTCATTTTTAGTTTTGCGGCCCATGCCAACAACATTATTGTTAACGGTACCCGCTTTATTTATCCAGGAAATGAAAAAGAAATAACGGTACAGCTTTCAAATAACGCCGACCGTCCGGCACTGGCGCAGGCCTGGCTGGATAATGGCGATGCCGATGCCACACCGGATACCATTACCACCCCGTTTATTATCACCCCGCCGATCTCGCGCGTTGACGCCAAAAGTGGCCAGACGCTGCGTATTAAGCTCGGCAGCAGCGCCGGTCTGGCGAAAGATAAAGAGACACTGTGGTGGCTGAATCTGCTGGAAATTCCACCGGTAGTGGCCAATCAGAAAAATGAAGGCCAGAACGTGCTGCAGCTGGCGATCCGTTCCCGCTTTAAATTTATTTACCGCCCTGCCGGACTGGGCAACCGCGATGCGGCGGCCGAGAAGCTGACGCTGACTGCCAACGGCAGCAGTCTCGCCATCAATAACCCGACGCCGTTCTACATTACCGTCAGCCGTATTTCCCGCGACGGCGGTAAAGCCCTGAACAGCAAAACCGTGATGCTGGCGCCGCAGTCCAGCCAGACGGTAGCACTCTCCTCCGCCGTCAACCGCGGCGAAACCCTGACCGTTAACAACATTAATGACTATGGCGCCGATGTCGCAGTGAAAGTGGCCGTTAAATAAGGGAAAAGCTAATGAAGCAGAGGTCATTCTGCCCGGGAAGATTAAGCACCGCGATAGCCATCGCGCTGTGCTGCTTTCCGCCATTTTCCAGCGGACAGGAAAACCCGGGAACGGTATATCAATTTAACGACGGCTTTATTGTCGGTAGCCGCGAGAAGGTCGATCTGTCTCGCTTTTCGACCAGCGCGATTACTGAAGGCACTTACTCCCTTGACGTCTACACCAACGACGAGTGGAAAGGGCGCTACGACCTGCGCATCGCGCGCGACAAAGACGGTAACCTTGGCGTTTGCTACACCAAAGCGATGCTGACGCAGTACGGCATCGCGGCGGAAAAGCTTAACCCAAAGCTCAGCGAACAGGAGGGGTACTGTGGTAGCCTCAAATCCTGGCGTAACGAAGAAAACGTCAAAGACAACCTGGTCCAGTCCTCCCTGCGGTTGAACATTTCGGTGCCGCAGATCTATGAAGATCAACGTCTGAAAAACTATGTCAGCCCGGAGTTCTGGGACAAAGGCATTACTGCGCTCAATCTGGGCTGGATGGCCAACGCCTGGAACAGCCACACCTCTTCGGTCGGCGGCTCGGATAACAGCAGCGCCTATCTTGGCGTCAACGCCGGCCTGTCGTGGGACGGCTGGCTGCTGAAGCACATCGGCAACCTGAACTGGCAACAGCAGCAGGGTAAAGCGTACTGGAACAGCAACCAGACCTATCTCCAGCGCCCCATTCCGCAGCTCAACTCCATCGTCAGCGGCGGTCAGATTTTTACCAATGGTGAATTTTTCGACACCATCGGTCTGCGTGGGGTCAACCTTTCCACCGATGACAATATGTTCCCGGATGGCATGCGCTCGTATGCCCCGGAAATTCGCGGCGTGGCGCAGAGCAACGCCCTCGTCACCGTGCGCCAGGGCAGCAACATTATCTATCAGACCACCGTTCCGCCCGGGCCGTTTACCCTGCAGGATGTCTATCCTTCCGGCTATGGCAGCGACCTTGAGGTCTCGGTGAAAGAGGCGGATGGCTCGGTGGAAGTGTTTAGCGTGCCTTACGCTTCCGTCGCCCAGCTGTTGCGCCCGGGAATGACCCGCTACGCGCTCTCCGCCGGTAAAGTGGACGACAGTTCTCTGCGTAACAAGCCGATGCTCTATCAGGCCACCTGGCAGCACGGTATCAACAACCTGCTGACCGGCTATACCGGGGTCACGGGTTTCGACGACTATCAGGCCTTCCTGGTGGGGACCGGGATGAACACCGGCATCGGCGCGCTCTCCTTTGACGTGACCCATTCGCGGCTGAAGAGTGATACCCATGATGATTCGGGGCAGAGCTATCGCGCCACCTTTAACCGCATGTTTACCGATACCCAGACCAGCATCGTGCTGGCGGCGTATCGCTACTCGACGAAAGGTTATTACAACCTCAACGACGCGCTGTATGCCGTCGATCAGGAAAAAAACAGCCGCAGCAACTACACCCTGTGGCGGCAGAAAAACGGCATGACCTTCACCGTGAACCAGAACCTGCCGGACGGCTGGGGCGGGTTTTATCTGAGCGGTCGCGTCTCCGACTACTGGAACCGCTCCGGGACCGAGAAGCAGTATCAGGTCAGCTACAACAACTCATTTGGTCGTCTCTCCTGGTCGGCGAGCGCGCAGCGCGTTTACACGCCAGACAGCTCCGGTCATCGCCGCGACGATCGTATTTCACTTAACTTCAGCTACCCGCTGTGGTTTGGCGATAACCGCACCGCCAACCTGACGTCGAACACCTCGTTCAACAACTCGCGCTTTGCCAGCTCGCAGATTGGTATCAACGGTTCGCTGGACAGTGAAAACAACCTTAACTACGGCGTGTCGACCACCACGGCCACCGGCGGCCAGCACGACGTGGCGCTCAACGGCAGCTACCGTACGCCATGGACCACGCTCAACGGCAGCTACAGCCAGGGCGAAGGCTATCGTCAGAGCGGCCTGGGCGCCAGCGGGACGATGATCGCCCATAGCGGCGGCGTGGTGCTCTCGCCGGAAAGCGGCTCGACGATGGCGCTGATTGAAGCCAAAGACGCTGCCGGCGCCATGCTCCCGGGGTCGCCGGGCACCCGTGTGGACAGCAATGGTTACGCCATCCTGCCGTATCTGCGCCCGTACCGGATTAACGCCGTCGAGATCGACCCGAAAGGTAGCCTTGACGATGTCGCCTTCGATCGCACCGTGGCGCAGGTTGTGCCGTGGGAAGGCAGCGTGGTTAAGGTGGCGTTCGGCACCACGGTGCAGAACAACCTCACGCTGCAGGTGCGCCAGGCGAACCATGAGCCGCTGCCGTTTGCGGCGAGTATTTTCTCTCCTGATGGTAAGGAGATCGGCGTTGTCGGCCAGGGCAGCATGATGTTTATCAGCGATGCGAATGCCAAACGCGCGATTGTGAAGTGGAGCGGCGGGCAGTGTTCGGTGGATCTGGGACCGCAAACAACAAAGGATAGCGTATGTCGCTGAGGAAATTACTAACGCTTTTTATCGTCTTAATGGCGCTGGGAACCACCTCGTCCTGGGCCGTCTGTACGCGCCTTTCTTCGCCAACGGTGATGCTGGACATGGTGGTGGGCAGGGTGGTGGTGCCTCCGGATCTGCCGGTGGGGTCGGTGATCCTCACCCGCGACTGGACGATGAGCGCCCCCGGCGGCGCGAGCTATCGCTGTACCTCCGGCACCAACCGCTTCGCGGCGAAGATTGTTGCGCCAGGGGCCACGGACCTCGGGAATAAAATCTATTCCACCAACGTGCCGGGTATCGGCATGCGTTTCAGCCGCGGCGGCGCGACGGTCAATATCGTCTATCCCGACGTCTTTTCGTCTCGGGTATCGGGTACCACCAACTATTCGCTGGAGGGATCGCGCTTTACCCTGGAGATAATCAAAACCGCGGCAACCACCGGCAGCGGCACCCTGGCGACGGGAAAATACACCTCCTATGACTGGGAGAGCGGCGGCAACCCGATCCTCGAAACCTATCTGAGCGCCAACGCCATCACCGTGGTCTCGCCCTCCTGTACGGTGATGAGCGGGAAGAATATGAATGTCGATGTGGGCTCCATCCGGCGCAGTGACCTGAAAGGGGTGGGCACTACCGCGGGCGGGAAAGATTTTAATATCGATCTGCAGTGCAGCGGCGGCCTGAGCGAAACCGGGTATGCCAACATCAGCACCTCGTTTTCCGGAACGTTGGCTACCAGCACGACGGCGACTATGGGCGCGTTGCTCAATGAAAAGGCCGGTAGCGGTATGGCAAAAGGCGTCGGTATTCAGGTACTGAAGGATGGATCGCCGCTGCAGTTTAATAAGAAATACACCGTTGGCCGCTTGAATAATCAGGAGATCCGCTACATCACCATACCGCTGCACGCGCGCTTTTATCAGTATGGCCCGACGACCAGCACCGGCGAGGTGGAGTCGCATATGATCTTTAACCTGACGTACGATTAATACGGGAGGGGGAATGAAGGGATTGCCGAAACACACTATCGCGTGGCTGCTATTCTGCGGCAGCCTCGCCGCCCCCTCGGCGTGGGGTTTCGAGACCAATTATGACCGCGGACGGGTCGAATTTGCCGGGCGGGTGACGGATATTTCCTGCAGCGTCGCGCTGAATGGCGGTCAGCATGCCGGCAATGGCAACGTCTGGCTGGCGCCGGTCAGCCTGGCGGAAGTGCACGATCGCGGGGCCGGGGCGTTTATGAAGCCGCAGCCATTTACCCTGGCGCTGTCAAACTGTCAGTTGCGCCATGACGGTGGGGCCGCCTCGCAGGACGAAGTGCGACGGGTCAGCGTTCGCTGGATTGACGGTTTTTTACTGACGGCGGTCGGGAATGAGAATGCGGGCTATCTGGCCAATACCTTGCCAGATGGGGCGCAGAATATTTATCTGGCGTTGTCGACCAATGATAATAATACGCTGGATAAAAGTAATAAAATTGTCCCGGCGGACCCGCAGCAAAATCAGGTGCATTTGCAGGAAAACGCGGTCAGCGGTGGGCTGTTCACCTATTACGTGGGCTACGTTTCGCCAACGCCAAAAAGCGCCACCAGTGGGCCGATTACCAGTTGGGCAACGTGGGAATTAGTTTATAATTAAGCAATGCAAAAAAGCCGGAGAATCCCCGGCTTTTTTTATCGGGTAATATCGTCAGCAACCAGTTGTTCAATACTGACTTCCTGCCAGTAATGGCCCTGAATGGCAAACCATTCCATTCCCTGCAACCATTTTTTATGGTCTTCGCTTTCCACCCCCTCAATAATCACGTTGTGATGATTGCGGGATAAAAAGGTCACCAGGGCATCCATTAACTGGCGGCCTGACTCTTTGCGCATCAGATGCCAGAAAAAATCTTTATCAATTTTGACATAGTCAAAATGATACCCTCTGATGGCGTTAATCCCCGCATAGCCTGAGCCGAAGTCATCGAGCCACAGCGAGGTATCTTGCGGGTTTTGCCAGGCGGCCAGGGAATTATTGAGAAGATTCTCAGCGTTTTCGGTCACTTCGAAATGGACGCAGGTGAGTGCGGCAATTTTATCTTTTATTTCCTTCTGACGCAGCAGATTCAGGATATGGTCATCGACGTTAATCGTGGCGGAAATGTTGTTGTGTAAAAACCATTCTTTATGTTTTTCAATCAATGCCAGTTGCTCGAGAAAAATACGCTCACGAACCGCCGCGGTAGCATGACGAAAAAAATACTCAGGAGAGACGGTAAGATTATCGAAGCGGCTCAGGCATTCAACCGCGACTAAGGTACCTTGTGGGGAAAACATTTTCTGAAAGACGTAGCGTACAGCGATATCATTACGAGATAAAATGTTGTCTTCGGTTATTTTAGTGTTCATTATCCCTCATCACGAGGTTAGTCAGACAATAGGCAGAGGATACACTAATTATAGGCTACCTGATGATTAATGGGAATGGCAGGAAATGTAAATCAACAGCGAATAAGTACGCTTTATCCGCTGTTGATTTACTGGAGCATAATTTAACATTGATGGAGTGCGGCAATACGCTGGTTCATGGCGCGGGAATTATCAATGCCCAGCTTTTGCATGATATGGATACGATGGCTGTGAACCGTTTTATGAGCAATGCCGAGCAGGGCGGCAATACGCTTGTTATTATTGTTGGCAATCAGCAGTTCGAGGATCTGGCACTCTCGTGGCGACAGCTGTTTGCGCAACCTTCGCGGTGGCAGTTCGCTGGCGCCCTCTGCGCGCTTGACGATAGAGGAAAAAAGAGATAATGGAGATTTTTCGCTAATAATCATAGCATTATCAATAGTTATCAACTCTCTGCACAGGGCGACAATGTCGCTTTTCACTACCAGTACCGGCTGTTGGCAGCGCTGCAGAGAAAGGCGAAGCGCGTTCAGCAGGTCGACGATTCTGATGGCAGAAATATCCTTATTAATTAAATTGAAAATAACCGTCTGAGCCAGTGGTAGATGTTTCCCATGGATAACGTCGCCATAACCAAGACGGGTGATATTTTCATGGCTATCAATAAGGTAGTGATAGATTGAGTGACCAATGAGATTATCATTGGTGTACAGCAATATACTGTCCAAGGGTATCAGATTCTCTTTTTGCGCTTGGCTTCTAAGATCAGGTCCAGCAGTATCTTCTCTATTCTGCGCTGGTCATCGAGATGGCGGAACTTAAACTGGCAGGATATCTGATAGTAGCTTTCACTCTCTTCATTGGCGTCATCAAGGGTGATAACAATGACATTCTTTACCACCAGGTCAATGGTGATCTCACCATATTCCGCGAGCATCAGTACAGCATTTTTCAGTAAGGCGTTATGGCTGAGAAATTTCAGGTTCGGCGTCCTGGTCATCAATGCGCAACCGCCATCTGAAATGTCTTTGATGTCGAAAAGATAGTTTTCGCCATTTTTATGGCGACCGCGGCAATAAAAATCATGTTCGTGGCGTAAACGAAAACGGGGATCGCGGCGGCGCTGTACGACCTGCAGACATTCAGGCAAAGAAAAGGCGTAGCGGATACCTTTATCCACACCGCTATTGTCATGTTTTGTCTGGGGTGCATTAAACTCTATTTTCCCTGAATCACTATGCAGGAGAAAGCGAATTTTATGCCCCGGCGGGATTTTGCGGTGAGTCTGAATATGGAACTCGGCAAAATCCACACGTGTCAGTTGGGTTACGATACTCGTGTTGTTAAAAAATATTTCAATTTCAGTACGTTTGCGCAACTCCTCTCTGAAAATAGCAATAATTTCATACTTACTGGTCTTTATCGTTCCCTCTGTCATGTGCTTCCCTTGTAAATAGTTGTCGTGAGGCGTTTGATTTTTCTTATAGCAATAGCAACATTCTGATTGGGTTAATCAGATGTTTTTATGAGCGTTTGATGTTATTGGCTATCTTTGCAGCCAGATTGATATGTATAAACTTGGAATTTGATATTGTGTTTCCTGTAATCAAGAGTTTCAAATTTTGGTCATGACAAAAACGACAACGGCCTCCATGCTGGAGACCGGTCGAAGGATAAAAACAGTAGTTTGATTAACGGGGATAATGAGAAAACGATCGTCGATCACACCCCATTTGTAAGATCTATAGTGCCAGCAGTGTTGAGGTTTTTCCAGGCAAATATTAAGGATAGCTGTCGTTCCCCCCATTTCTCCCCACGGGTCAGGGGCGTGCGCGGGTGGCGATATTATCGAGGATGCGCAGGGCGTCGCCCGGCAGGGCCAGCTGCGCGGCGGCAATATTTTCCGCCAGATGCGTGCGGGAAGACGTGCCGGGGATCAGCAGAATATTCGGCGAACGCTGAAGCAGCCAGGCCAGGGCGACCTGCATCGGCGTCGCCTCAAGCGAGGCCGCGACCTCGTTCAGCTCCTGCGCCTGGAGTGGCGTAAAACCACCCAACGGGAAGAAGGGCACCCACGCGATGTGCTGCGCGGCGAGCGCATCGACCAGCGCGTCGTCGGCGCGATGGGCAATGTTATAGAGGTTTTGCACGCAGACGATGGGCGTCATTTTCTGCGCATCCGCGACCTGTTTTGCCGTCACGTTGCTGAGGCCGATATGGCGGATCAATCCCCGCGCTTTGAGCTCCAGCAGGGTAGTGAGCGGCGCCTCCAGCGAGCCTTCCACCGGGCCGTGAGGGCTGAGCATACTGCGCAGGTTCACCACCTCCAGCACGTCGAGCCCCAGGTTACGCAAATTATCCTCGACGGCCTGGGTCAGTTCGGCAGGCGACATGGCCGGCAGCCAGTTGCCCTTCTCGTCGCGGCGGGCGCTAACCTTAGTGACAATACACAGGTCGTCAGGATAGGGATGGAGCGCTTTGCGGATCAATTGATTGGTCACATGCGGACCGTAAAAATCAGAGGTATCGATATGGTTTACCCCGGCCTCGACGGCAGCCTGCAGGACGCGCACCGCCTCCTCGGGATCTTTCGGCGGGCCGAAGACGCCGGGGCCGGCCAGCTGCATCGCGCCATAACCCAACCGATAAACCTGGCGATCGCCGAGCGTGCCGCGACCGGATAAGGTGACACTGGACATACGAACTCTCCTTACGGTGGCTAAGCCGTAAGTGTAATCCGCTCAGGGGAAAGGGAAGGGCGAGAATGTTGTCAGAATGTGCGGCAGCGGCTCAGGTAAGCCGCTGCCGCCAGAGGCGATTAGCCAAAGAACATCACTGAAACGCAGAGCAGGCCGACCACCAGCGTAATGGCGTTACCCACCGAGCGGTACGGTTTAAGCGCCGGAATAAGCCAGGTGGACAGCGTGGGCATGATAAACAGGATCATGGCGATAAGCGGCCCGCTGATGGCGTAGATCATCGAAATGGCATTCGGGTTGATAAAGCACACCGCAAAGGTGAAGGCGGAGACCAGCAGGATCGACATCGCCCGGTTGAAGGCGCGGCTCTTACGCACGCCGACCAGCCCCAGCGAACTCTTGACGATTTCACTGGCGCCTTCAATCACCCCGAAGTAGGTGCCAAGGAAGGATTTCGACATGGCGACCACGGCAACGATGATGCCGGTTACCGCCAGCCAGCCGGGCGCGCCCGGCACCATCGACAGGGCGGAAAGGATGGTCACCCCCTGATCGCGGGCGCTTTCAATATAGGTCGCCGGGATCGCCAGCAGACAGCTGAAGACGAAAAACAGCACGCTGGCGCAGATGATGGTGTAGGCCACCTTCATGATTTTTTTGCATTTACCCATGGCCAGGTCGCCATGTTTCTCCTGCTGGTCGATAGCAAAAGTAGAAATGATCGGCGTATGGCTAAAAGCGAAAACCATCACGGGAATGGAGATCCAGATCTGATGGAGCGTGTGCGTGCTGAACTGCATCTGGCTGGTGAGGTGCTCAGGATGCCAGTCGCGGATTAAATAGAGGGAGAGAAACAGGAAGCAGGCGATAAGCGGGAAGACCAGAAAGCCCATCACCTTGATGGTGACCTGCCGACCCATGAGAAAGATCAGGTTGAGGACCAGCACAACGCCCAGGCTCAGCAGCGCGCGCAGCGTGGGGGTCATCGGCGTACGATGCGCCACCTGCTCGGCCAGCGAGTTGGTGATGGCCACGGCATAGATGAGCACCACGACGAAGAAGGCGAGGAAATAGAGGCCGGTGATCAGGTTGCCGATTTTCTTACCATAGTAGTGATTGACTGCGCCGGTGATCCCGGTTCCCGGCGCGATATTGGCCGAGAGAATAAACTGGCTCAGCGCTTTGTGAGGCCAGTAGGTGAGCGGCCAGGCGACCAGCGCGGTGATGAACAGGACAATGGCGCCAGCCGAACCCAGCTGGATCGGTAGAAATAGCGTCCCAGCGCCTACTGCAGTGCCATATAAGGCAAAACTCCATAGAATTTCTTCTTTAGACCAAATTTTAGACATTATGCGACTTTATCAACCGGTAAACCAAAAAAAAGGAGTGCAATTTACCATATTTATGGTTCGTCTGTTGCGATAGTTTTTGGTGATAAAGTCGCGGCGGATCGTGGAGGATCCGCCCGGGGCACTACCCGCGCGCCGGCTGGCGTGGGCGGCGGCGGCGGATAACGCGCTCGCGCAGGGTGTCCCATGCCCAGTTAAACGCCATGGTGTAGGGCAGGAAGAAGAGCATGAAGCCGATCTCCAGCATAAACGCCTGCAAGAGCGATACGCCCAGCACGATCGCCACCATGGTGACGCCAATGATGATGAATCCGGTCTCAAAGCCCAGCGCGTGCAGCGCACGCACTTTCAGCTGGCGGGGAAAGCGGGAGACCGGCCACAGGCGATCGAACATCGCGTTATAGATGATGTTCCATACCATCGCCAGGGTGGCGAGCAGAATACTCAGCCCGCCCATCTCCACGACCGAGCGCTGCATCAGCCAGGCGGCGGTAGGGGCGAGGATCAGCGTCGCCAGTCCTTCGAAGGTGATGGCGTGGATAACGCGTTCCGTAAGCGTCTTGCGCTGATGAGGGATCTGTTGCATGGCGAGCGACCTCCAGTTTTAGCCTGAACAGGAAATTACCCGGCATTTTATGGAAAAATATGATAAACAAAAGATAGAAAACATCGATAAAGTAGATAGATTATGCGTTATTCCCCGGAAGCGTTAACCGCCTTTGTGGAGGCGGTTGACTGCGGATCGTTTTCCGCTGCCGCCCGTCGCCTGCGTAAAAGCCAGTCGACGATCAGTACCGCTATCGCCAACCTGGAGGCCGATCTCGGCGTGACCCTCTTTGACAGGGCAACGCGGCAGCCGACGCTGACGCCGCAGGGGGAGCAGGTGCTGAGCTATGTCAAAGCGATCCTCGCCGCCAGCGAGCGGTTGGATGAGCTGGCGGTGTCGCTCGCCGGTGAGACGGAACCGCGACTGACCTTCGTGCTCTCGGACACCCTGCACCCGGACGTGCTGGAAGATCTGCTGGTGCAGTTTGACCGCCGCTTTCCCCATACCGAGTTTGAGTGTTTGATTGGCGAAGACGAGGATGTGATCGATCTCCTGCAAAAAGCCCGCGCCCAGGTGGGGCTGATTGAGGCCAGAGATCGCTACCCGACCGACATCGGCAGCACCCGCCTGCCGCTGCAGACGGCGATGGGCATTTACGTGGCGCCTGACCATCCGCTGGCGGCGCAGGGCAAGGTCGTCTGGGATGAGCTGCGCAGCTGGCGTGAGCTGCGGTTGAGCACCTTTCTGGCCAGCGCCACCGAACCTGCCGCAGGTCAGGTCTGGTCGGCGCCAAACTATCTGCTGCTGCTCAGCATGGCAGTGCAGGGATTCGGCTGGTGCATTCTGCCCTGTGCGCTGGTGGCGGAGTTTGCGCCGCAGGGCGGGCTGGTGGCGCTTGATATTCCCGGCTGGCCGCGGGCGATTTCGGTCGATCTGCTGTGGAATAAGAAAGCGCCGCCGGGGGCGGCCGGCAGCTGGCTGCGTGAGCATCTGCAGCGGCGTGAACGTTAATAAAAAGCGGTTTCTTTGTGATTAGCTTCACTTTTTTTAAACAATTACAAAGTTTTTTGATAACAATTATCTAGTATATCGCTGTTTCTTTGCGCAAAAGCATGGGCAGGGGTAGAGGATGAAGGATGTCGTGATCGTCGGGGCGCTGCGAACGCCGATTGGCTGCTTTCAGGGCGCCTTATCGCGCCATTCAGCCGTCGAGCTGGGGAGTGTGGTATTGAAAGCGCTGGTTGAGCAGACAGGGATCGATCCGCAGAGTGTGGATGAGGTGATCCTCGGCCAGGTGCTGACCGCCGGTACCGGGCAAAACCCCGCGCGCCAGTCCGCAATTCGCGGCGGGCTGCCTAACACTGTATCGGCCATTACCATAAACGACGTCTGCGGCTCCGGCCTGAAGGCTTTGCACCTCGCCACCCAGGCGATTCAGTGCGGGGAAGCGGATGTGGTGATCGCCGGCGGTCAGGAGAATATGAGCCGCGCTCCGCATGTACTCACCGACAGCCGCACCGGCGCCCAGTTGGGCAACAGCCAGCTGATTGACAGCCTGGTGCATGACGGACTGTGGGATGCCTTCAACGATTATCATATGGGCGTTACGGCGGAAAACCTCGCCCGGGAATACGGCATCAGCCGCGAGTTGCAGGACGCCTGGGCGCTCAGCTCACAGCATAAGGCGCGCAAGGCGATTGATTCCGGCCGCTTTCGCGACGAGATTGTCCCGGTTATTACCGAGCATAACGGCGCGGCGCGCACCGTGGATACCGATGAACAACCGCGGGTGGATGCCAGCGCGGAAGGGTTGGCCAGCCTGCAGCCCACCTTCGACCGCCTCGGGTCGGTGACCGCCGGCAACGCCTCCAGCATCAACGACGGCGCGGCGGCGGTGATGATGATGAGTGAAGCCAAAGCCCTTGAACTGGGGCTGCCGATCCTCGCCCGGATCCGCGCCTTCGCCAGCGTCGGGGTCGATCCGGCGCTGATGGGTATTGCCCCGGTGCACGCCACCCGTCGCTGTCTGGAGCGGGCCGGCTGGCGGCTGGACGACGTTGATCTGATCGAAGCCAATGAGGCCTTTGCCGCTCAGGCGATCTCGGTTGGCCGGGTACTGGAGTGGGATGAACGGCGGGTCAACGTCAACGGCGGCGCGATCGCTCTCGGCCACCCCATCGGCGCCTCCGGCTGCCGGATCCTGGTATCGCTGGTGCATGAAATGATCAAGCGTGATGCCCGTAAAGGGCTGGCGACGCTGTGCATCGGCGGCGGTCAGGGCGTGGCGCTGGCGGTAGAGCGCGCCTGACACTCTGTCTCGATCTACATGGCCTCCTGCGGGAGGCCTTTTTTATGCGCCGCACTTTGCCGAACCCTGCTTTTTCTCGCGTATTTCACTTCCCCCCTGGCGAATTTATTGAGCTCCGTCACGTCTTGTTGTGCCACATTTTTTGAAACAAATAACTACGATCCTGGTCACTAAAACTAAGGTGCTTAAAAAATAAAATAACGTTTCATAAAAACGAAATGACATTTTATTTATTATAAGGGGTACCCTATGTTAAAACGATCTCTGGTTCTGGCCGCCCTCTGTGGTATGTCTTTTGCGGCGACTGCGGTAACGATAGATTTACGTCATGAATTCATTGATGGCGGTAAGAGCGATAAAAGTAATGCCGACCGCGTCTCCGTTTCCCACCGTTTTGCCAACGGGCTAGGCTTTACCGTCGAGGCCAAATGGCGTTCGGGTGGCGACAACGGTTCGCAGCCCTATTCAGATGTGGTGGGTAATGGTCATGAAGACACCATTAGCTGGCGCTGGAAAGCAACGTCGAACTTTTTCCTCACCCCCGGGTTTACCATTGAGAGCAACGACAGCCGCTCCATCTACAAGCCGCACCTCCACGTGCAATACAGCTTCGACAACGGCTTCTATGTCGCCGCTCGCTATCGCTATGAATACACCCGCTATCCGAACAACGCCGGTAAAGATGATGACAAAGTTAACCGCGGCGATGCGTGGGCCGGGTTTGCGCTTGGTGACTGGCGTACAGAGCTGAACTATGTCTATGCCCGCAGTTCCGAAGGGGTCAGCCGCAACGACAACAAACCCTACTCGCAGGAATATAACGTGAAGGTGGCTTATAAGCTGGATAACAACTGGTCACCGTATGGTGAAATTGGCAACGTCGGGGTGAACGACCGCAGCGATCGTCAGACCCGCTTCCGCGTTGGGGTGGCCTACTCGTTCTGACAGACCATTCAGCCCTCATCGTTTGTTTTCCCCGGCGCCGTCAGCCGGGGTTTTTTATGGGGGAAAGAGAAGGGACAAAAAAGCCCTCCGCGAAGGAGGGCAAGGCCAGTGACAGAAAGACGTGTGGCGTGGATCAGGCGCTCAGCATTGGCGGATGCTCGGGTAATTTCGCGATATAGATGGCCGGTTTACCGTCTTTATCGGAGCTGAACAGAATGGCGCTGTCGTCCGGGGTAAACGAGGGGTGCGGGTGAGTCACCTGACGGCTGTTGGCCACCGTCGCCCACGAGGTATCATGACGCGCGACGCGGAAGTAGCGTTTTTGCGCCACGTTAAAGACATACAGATAAGGATCGTTATCAATGGAGTAGCCGCCGGTATCTTTGACATCCACCGGGGTCCCTGAGCCATCGCCCACCAGCAGCGTGCCGTCGAAATTGCTCATCAGATGCGAGCAGGCCGGCATGGTCATCAGGGCCTCGTTGACGCCGCTTTCGGGATCAAAGCGATAGATCGTCCGCCCCTGCTGACCTTTCAGATAGGAGACGTAGATCAGCGCCGAACCGTCCGGTACCCAGAATTCATGGGTGCAGCTTTCGCCCGGGGCATGCGTTTTCACTTTGCGGACGTGGCTGCCATCTTCATTGACCAGCCACATGCGGGCGTCCACCAGATCGTGCGGCCCTTCATGGCAGAAGGCGACGGTGTGGTCGTCGAAGGGACGATAGATCGGGTGTCCCAGCCAGATTTTTTCCTCATGGATCACCTGGCTCTCTCCGCTGTGCAGGTCGACGCGCAGCAGGCGGCAGTGCGGTCCTTTGTGGAAGAAGTCATGGAAAATCTGCCAGTCGTTGAGCGGCGTCCAGTCGCTTTTCGCAATCTCAATGCCCACCAGTTTGCTGCAATCGCTGTTTGCCACCCAGGTGCCGTAGCCGACCCAGTCATCGCTGACGCGATAAACTTCGCGCTCAACGAGGGTGGTCAGATTCACCTCCAGCAGGGTGCGGTCATTTTTCACGTAATAAAGCGACTTATCGTCCGGGGAGAGGAAGCCGCCGAAGGTGTTATCCCCGGCGCCTTCCGTCAGCTGGATGGCCTCGGCGCTGGCGATATTCAGCAGATAGTAGTTCCAGTGGCCGTCAAACTCGCCGGCGAACAGTAAATGGCTGCCATCGTTAAAAAAACACTTCTGATAGAAGTAGTTGCGATGACAGGTGACCTCCGGAGGGGTTAAGCGGGTAACTTCCGCTCCGGTATCCGGATCGTGGCTGACCTGATAATTCAGTTTGACCCGCATGCCTTTAGCCATGTAGTGCTCCTTTCTTTCCTGCGATGCCGCTGGACCAGAGGCGTGTCGCTGAGTGATGTGTTTTAAAAGATGAGTGTTAATTTATCAAAACATCGTTTCATTATTTGTGATGCTTCACGCAGTTCAGCGTAATTCCCGCATTTTCAGCGGCCTGTTGGCCTGTCTTCTGCCGTCTCTCCAGACAACCGATTGAATCATCAACCTTTTAAAATCGCTTCCGACCCGGCGCGTGCCGCCAGGTGCCTTCGCTTTTTCTTTTTTTGTAATCGCCATCATAAAAAATGAAACATCGTTTTAAATATTATTGAAAATGACAGGGGGCAGGGCTAAGATGGCACCCATCAGCAAAAACGGAACTCTGTTTTATTTTCATTATGGTGGGCTATGCCCGAGAGTTCACCCCACGCTCAGCTCCGCCATCGGCGTGGGCAGGGCCGAGAGAACCTTGCCTGCACGCAGCAGGCTCTGAACGATTAAGGAACACATTATGATTCTTGATGCATTCTCCCTGCAGGGAAAAGTAGCCGTCGTGAGCGGATGCGATACCGGTTTAGGTCAGGGAATGGCCCTCGGGCTGGCGGAAGCAGGATGCGATATTGTTGGTATCAATATCGTCGAGCCAGTGGAAACCATCGAGCGGGTGACGGCGCTGGGACGCCGCTTTCTCAGCCTGACCGCCGACCTGCGCCAGATCGACGGTATCCCCCAGCTGCTGGAGCGTGCGGTGGCGGAGTTCGGCCATATTGATATTCTGGTCAATAACGCCGGGCTGATCCGCCGCGAGGACGCGCTGGCGTTCAGCGAAAAGGACTGGGACGACGTCATGAACCTGAACATCAAGAGCGTATTTTTCATGTCCCAGGCGGCGGCGAAGCACTTTATCGCCCAGGGCAGCGGCGGGAAGATCATTAACATCGCCTCCATGCTGTCTTTCCAGGGCGGGATCCGCGTGCCATCGTATACGGCGTCCAAAAGCGCGGTGATGGGCGTGACCCGCCTGCTGGCGAACGAATGGGCTAAACACAATATCAACGTCAACGCCATCGCCCCGGGGTATATGGCGACCAATAACACCCAGCAGCTGCGCGCTGACGAACAGCGTAGCAGCGAAATTCTCGACCGCATTCCCGCCGGACGCTGGGGCCTGCCGGCCGATCTGATGGGGCCGGTGGTATTCCTTGCCTCCCCAGCTTCCGATTACATCAATGGTTATACGGTGGCGGTGGACGGCGGCTGGCTGGCGCGCTAACCCCCTCCGCGAGGCCGGGGCGGTGAGTATCGCACCGGCCGAGTGAGCAATTATTGTCCATATCAATAAGTGATAATCGTCCATATTCTATATCGCCTGATTAATGTTACTGCCCTGTATGGACAGGGTTATTCACTATGACAAACGCATTTTTTGTTCCTTAGAAAGTTTAATGTCCATCACAAAACCTCTCCTGCCAGCAAAATAGTCCATATCTTTGGCTTATCCAGCCTGACAAACTCCTCCGCCAGTCACGTACTTTCGTCCTATGTCTTTCTCTGTGTGGCAGGAATAAAAATGACTTCAATCAGTAACGACTCTGCATTAACGCCGCGGACACAACGTGACACCCGGCGGATGAACTGGTTTGTTTCTATCGCTGCGGCGGTAGCGGGGTTGCTCTTTGGCCTGGATATCGGCGTGATATCCGGGGCGCTGCCCTTTATTACCGACCACTTCACCTTATCCAGCCAGCTTCAGGAGTGGGTGGTCAGCAGTATGATGTTGGGGGCGGCGATCGGTGCGCTGTTTAACGGCTGGCTGTCGTTCCGCCTCGGCCGTAAATACAGCCTGATGGCGGGGGCTGTGCTCTTTGTTGCCGGCTCTATCGGCTCCGCTTTTGCCGCCAGCGTGGAGGTGCTGCTGATAGCCCGCGTGGTGTTGGGGGTGGCCGTCGGGATCGCTTCCTATACCGCGCCGTTGTACCTCTCCGAGATGGCCAGTGAGAACGTGCGCGGGAAAATGATCAGTATGTACCAGCTGATGGTGACCCTCGGCATTGTGCTGGCGTTTCTTTCCGATACTGCCTTTAGCTACAGCGGTAACTGGCGCGCCATGTTAGGCGTGCTGGCGCTGCCGGCGGTGATCCTGATTATTCTGGTCGTCTTTTTGCCGAACAGCCCGCGCTGGCTGGCGGAGAAAGGACGCCATATCGAAGCGGAAGAGGTGCTGCGGATGCTGCGCGATACCTCGGAAAAGGCGCGCGACGAGCTTAACGAGATCCGTGAGAGCCTGAAGCTGAAGCAGGGCGGCTGGGCGTTGTTTAAGGTCAATCGTAACGTGCGCCGGGCGGTGTTCCTTGGCATGCTGCTGCAGGCGATGCAGCAGTTCACCGGCATGAACATCATCATGTACTACGCGCCGCGTATCTTTAAAATGGCGGGCTTTACCACTACCGAACAGCAGATGATCGCCACCCTGGTGGTGGGCCTGACCTTTATGTTTGCCACCTTTATTGCGGTGTTCACGGTGGATAAAGCGGGTCGTAAGCCGGCGCTAAAAATCGGCTTTAGCGTGATGGCGCTGGGCACCCTGGTGCTGGGCTACTGCCTGATGCAGTTCGATAATGGCACCGCCTCCAGCGGTCTCTCCTGGCTTTCCGTCGGCATGACCATGATGTGTATTGCCGGGTATGCGATGAGCGCGGCGCCGGTGGTGTGGATCCTCTGCTCCGAGATCCAGCCGCTGAAATGCCGCGACTTCGGTATCACCTGCTCGACCACCACCAACTGGGTGTCGAACATGATCATCGGCGCCACCTTCCTGACGCTGCTTGACGCGATTGGCGCCGCCGGCACCTTCTGGCTCTACACGGTGCTCAACGTGGCCTTTATCGGCGTCACCTTCTGGCTGATCCCGGAAACCAAGAATGTCACCCTCGAGCACATTGAGCGCAACCTGATGGCGGGCGAGAAGCTTCGCAACATCGGTAACCGTTAATGTGAGGCGCGCGGCAACCACGGGCTGGCGACTTTGCGCGTCTCCCGATGGTTGTCGCCGTGAATGATATGCAGGGCGCTCAGGCGCCCGATGTCGTAGTGCGGCAGCTGCACCGTGGAGAGCGGAGGCAGAAACAGATCGCCAATGCCCACCATATTGTCGTATCCCACCACCGCCACGTCCTGGGGAATGCGTAACCCCTGACCCAGCAGCGTTTGATAGACCATAAACGCGATGCGATCGTTGCCGCAGATCACCGAGTCAAAGCCAGGTTTACCCTCGCGGATATGCGCCAGCACCACCGCCGGGATATCGTGGTAATGCTCATCGCCCTGGCCCATATACGAATGGATCAGATGGTCCGGTTCGATACCCGCCTCCCGGCAGGCGCGCTCCAGCCCCTGGCGGCGGCGGATCGTCGCCAGCTGGCTGGCGGGTAAGTGCAGGCACAGCGGATGACGATAGCCAGCGGCAAGCAGGGCTTTCACCGCGTCGTACTGGCCCTGTTCATCGTCCGGGATATAGCTGGCCACCGGCTGGCTGAGGCTTTCGCAGTTGGCCAGCACGCAGGGCAGAGTCAGCAGTTTGTCCGGCAGCGGCACCTGGCGCAGCCCCATGGTGGTAAAGATAATGCCGTCCGGACGGTGGGAGAGGAGCAGGTCGACCACCGCTTCCGGACTATCGTCCGAAAACATGTTGACCACAAAGCTGTTCCAGCCGTGGGCGCGGGCGGTCTCTTCGATCGAGAGGGTGATCTCCACCGAAAAGGGCGTGGTGACGGTATCCAGCGCCAGCACGCCGATGGTGCTGGGGGTGGCGCGCGCCCCGCGGATCTTCTTCGCCGACAGGTCGGGGACGTAGTTGGTCTCGGCGATGGCGGCCTGCACGCGGGCCAGGGTCTCCGGCTTGAGCCGCTCCGGGGTGTTCAGCGCCCGCGAGACGGTCATCAGAGATACATTCGCCAGTTTTGCTACATCTTTCAGGGACGCCATTTTTTCCTCCGCCGTGGCTGCAGAGTACAGGCTATACAACTAAGTCGCTGATGTAAAAGAGTGAAACGATTTTCTGCTATCGCCGTCCTGAACGCTGCCGCGGTTAATATTTGATCGCGATCGCATCTTCATTATGTTAACGTTAACTTTTGTGATTAACATCATGTATCGCAGCGAATCCCCCTGCGTTTTGTTTTTTGTTAACGTTACCATAATTGCATTCCTCTAACACGAGAATGTCATGATGAAAGCGCATCACTCACACAGCTACCCGTTGCTCAGTGCCTTACTGTTTTTCTTTTTCGTGACCTGGTCGTCATCCGGCTCCTTGCTCTCTATCTGGCTTCACCAGGAGGTTGGGCTGAAGGCTGGCGATACCGGTATTATCTATGCCGTACTGTCGGTTTCCGCGCTGTTTGCGCAAGTTTGCTATGGTTTCATTCAGGACAAACTGGGGCTGCGCAAACATCTGCTCTGGTATATCACCGCGCTGCTGATCCTCTCCGGTCCGGCGTATCTGCTGTTCGGCCACCTGCTGAAGATTAACGTCCTGTTGGGCAGCATCTTCGGCGGGATCTACATCGGCCTGACCTTTAACGGCGGCATTGGCGTGCTGGAATCCTACACCGAGCGCGTGGCGCGTCAGAGCCAGTTTGAATTCGGCAGGGCACGGATGTGGGGCTCGCTCGGCTGGGCGGTAGCCACCTTCTTCGCCGGCCTGCTGTTTAATATCAATCCGCAGCTTAACTTCCTCGTCGCCAGTTGCTCAGGGCTGGTGTTCTTTATCCTGCTGGCGCGGCTGCGGGTCTCCTCGGCGCCGCATGCGATGCAGGAGGCGGTATCGGGCGGTAAGGTGACGCTGGAAGATGCGCTGCGCCTGCTGACGCTGCCTCGGTTCTGGGCGCTGGTCTTTTTCGTCATCGGCACCTGCATCTACGGCGTCTATGACCAGCAGTTCCCGGTCTATTTCTCATCGCAGTTCGCGACCCTGCAGGAAGGCAATGAGATGTATGGTTATCTCAACTCCTTCCAGGTGTTCCTCGAGGCGGCCGGCATGTTCTGCGCGCCGTGGCTGGTGAACCGTATCGGCGCCAAGAACGGTCTGATTTTCGCCGGCATGGTGATGGCGATGCGCATGGTGGCCTCTGGCCTGGTGGAGGGGCCGCTGCTGATCTCCATTACCAAACTGCTGCACGCGGTGGAGCTGCCGATACTGCTGGTGGCTATCTTTAAGTACAACAGCATCAACTTTGATAAACGCCTCTCCTCCACCCTCTATCTGGTGGGTTTCGCCTGCACCAGCTCGATCATTGCCAGCGTCTTGTCGCCGCTGGCGGGCTACAGCTATGAAAAATATGGCTTCGCCCAGTCCTATCTGATCATGGGCCTGCTGGTGTTCTGCACCACCTTTATCTCCATCTTCTTGTTGCGCTCCGGTAAATCCTCGGCCGATCCGCTGGTGTCGCAACCTACCGCTATCTGAATCAAAAAGAGTGAAAATGATGACTTACACAATCTCCCGGGCTGAACAGGTACTGCAGACACAACGCCAGGCGCTCAATCTGCGCTGGTATCCACACTATCACCTGGCGGCCCGCGCCGGGTGGATCAACGACCCTAACGGTCTGGTGTGGTTCGACGGCTGGTACCATGCCTTTTATCAGCATCACCCGTATTCCACCCAGTGGGGGCCGATGCACTGGGGGCACGCGCGCAGTAAGGATCTGGTGCACTGGGAGCACCTGCCGGTGGCGCTGGCGCCGGAGGGGCCGGAAGATAAAGACGGCTGCTTCTCCGGTTCGGCCGTGGTCGATGGTGATACCCTGGCGCTGATTTACACCGGGCATAAGTTCCACGGCGATCCTGGCGACGAAGCCAATCTGTATCAGGTGCAGTGTCTGGCCACCAGCCGCGACGGGATCCACTTTGAGCGCCAGGGGATGGTGGTCGACACCCCTCCAGGCATGCACCACTTCCGCGATCCGAAGGTCTGGCGGGAAGGGGATAGCTGGTACATGATCGTCGGCGCGCGTGAAGGCGATACCGGCCAGGTACGGCTGTACCGTTCAACCGATCTGCGCCAGTGGCAGGATGCGGGCGTGCTGGATGAAGCGGAAAGCACCATGGGCTACATGTGGGAGTGCCCGGACTTCTTCACCCTCAACGGCAAGCGCGTCCTGATGTTTTCCCCACAGGGGATGCAGGCCGAAGGATTCCGCAACCGCAATCTGTTCCAGAGCGGCTATCTGATCGGCGAGTGGCAGCCGGGGCAGCGTTTTATTCGCCACGGCGAATTCAGGGAGATGGACCACGGCCACGATTTCTATGCCCCGCAAAGCTTCGCCACCCCCGATGGCCGGCGGATCGTGATTGGCTGGCTGGATATGTGGGAATCGCCGCTGCCGGAGCAGCAGGACGGCTGGGCGGGCATGCTCTCCCTGCCGCGCGAGCTGAGCCTGAGCGCGGATAACCGCCTGCAGATGCGCCCGGCGAAAGAAGTGGAGAGCCTGCGCGGCGCCTGGTTCCCGTGGCCGGTCAGCACCCTGAACAACCAGCAGACGACGATGGTCGACAACTGCGAGGCGATGGAGGTGCACCTGCGCTGGGACTGCGCCCGCAGCAGCGCTGAGCAGTATGGTCTGCGCTTTGGCGATGGCCTGCGCATCTACGTGGATGCCCAACAGCAGCGTCTGGTGGTGGAGCGGTATTATCCGCAGTTTGGCCTGTGCGGGACGCGCAGCGTGCCGTTGACCGCCGGGGCGGATCTCAACCTGCGGATATTTATCGATAGCTCTTCGGTTGAGGTTTTCGTCAATGATGGCGAAGCCTGCCTGAGCAGTCGTATCTATCCGCAGGTCCCTTGCCGTGAATTAGCGTTATTTGCCTGGAGCGGCTCAGCTGCATTAACTGAAGCCGGCGCCTGGCAGCTCGAATAATAATAAGGCTGTTGTCGTTAATAACCCGTCTTTGACGATGGGCGGGTTATTATTGCCTGCATCGTCGTGCGTTACCCATTAATAACAAATTCAGTTCATTCCATAATAAAAGGGTTTACCGATGAATAAAATCTGGGTCGGGTGTTTTCTCACGTCTCTGTATCTGCCATCCGTTATGGCGCAGGCGCCGTTATCGCTGGAGGATCGACTGGCGCAAATGGAGCAGCGGTTAAAGGCAACGGAGGCGCGCGCCGCCAGCGCAGAGGCGGAAATTAAGACACTGAAAGGCCAGCAGCAGGCCACGACGGTCGCCCGCGCGGCGCCGGCTACGCCGCGCCTGCAGCTAAACGACAATGGCGAATTAAAATTTTATGGCGACGTCGAATTTAACCTCGATGGCGCCAGCCGCACCGGCAGTCTGACGTCGGTCAAAACCAGCGCGAATAAAAGCTGGGCGCCGGGCGATAAAGAACGCTGGGATATTAATGGTCGTATTCTGCTGGGGATTGACGGCAGGCGTAATGGCGCTGACGGGAAATATGCCGGATTCAGCGTGCAGCCGCTGGCGGATATGGATGGCAAAATGAATCTCGACGATGCGGTATTTTTCTTTGGTCAGCAGGATGACTGGAAAATAAAAATAGGTCGCTTTGAAGCCTGGGATATGTTCCCCCTGAATCAGGACACCTTTATTGAATATTCAGGCAATACCGCTAACGATCTCTATTCCGACGGCTATGGCTATATTTACATGATGAAAGAGGGGCGCGGGCGCAGCAGCAGCGGCGGCAACCTTCTGTTCAGCAAAACGGTGGATAACTGGTATTTCGAGGTTAACACCCTGGTGGAGGACGGCAGTTCGCTGTTTGTCGATCAGAACTATCACGGTAACGCGCTGGAAAACCGCAAAAATGTGGTGTACGTGCGGCCGGTGGCGGTGTGGCAGTCCGGCGCCTGGTCGGCGGCCGCGGCGATAGAGAGCAATCTCGTCAACAATGCTTACGGCTATCAGAACCAGAGCGGACGCTGGGTCGACCAGTCAAATCGCACCGGCTACGGGCTGACCATGAGCTGGAACACCCTGAAAAGCGACCCGCAGGATGGGGCGGTGGTCAATCTGAGTACCGCCCTGCTGGACGCGGCGGACGAAACCGACTTCAGCGCCGGAATTAACGCCCTTTGGCATCGCGTGGAGCTGGGCTATATCTACGCGCATAACAAAATCGACCAGTTCAATATGGCCGGGGTGACCAGCGAATGTGATGGCGACTGCGCAATTCTCGCGCCGGGGCGCTATGACATCCATACCCTGCACACCTCCTGGCAGTTGCCGAATATTATGGCGATGCCGAACTTCAATATTTACCTTGGCGCCTATGCTTCGTGGCTCGATTCCACGGCAGCGAAGAGCGGGAATCCCGATGAACGCTACGGCGCTCGGGTGCGTTTTAAATATTTTTTCTGACAGGATACTCAGGCAGACTCTCCCGCGGCGGACGCCGCGGGAGAGTTCAGACGGGCAGGTTAGCGCATCGCGCGGCGCAGAATGCGGTCGGTCTGGCGCTGGAAGTCCTCGGCCGCTTCTTCCACCGACTTTTTACCGTAGTCGATGTACTGCAGGGTGGTGCCGAACTGGGCGACGATCTGCGGATCGTCGAAGTACGGGGAGACCGGCAGGGTCGTGGGCAGGGATTGTGCCAGTTTCAGGCCAGACACCGCCGGATCGTCGGCTTTGATGATCCCGTCCTCGGTCAGGTAGTTGACCGCCGCTTTACTCAGCGGCACCCCGCGCTCCAGTCCGAGAATATCCACCCCTTCTTTACTGTTCAGCAGGAAGTTAATCACTTTCGCCGCCGCCTGCGGGTTTTTCGTCGATTTGCCAATCGACAACATTTGCGCGGGCTTGAAGAACAGTCCGGCGTCGGTGGCGCCCGGCAGCATCGGGTATTCCCCCAGCACCAGCTTCGCCGGCGGCTTCAGGTTATCGGAATATTTGTTGATGGTGGAGTTCCACATGTAGGTGCCGCCCCATTCACCCTGGATCCACGGCTTCATCTCGTACATGTTGCTCTTGCCGAACGAGGCATAGTAGCGGGTGTCCGGCATCACATGGTTGTCGATAAGCTTCTTATACATACCGAAGAAATCTGCCCACTGCGCTTTGCTGTAGGAGAATTTGCGCCCCTTCTCATCGATGGCCGGCTGATTGTATTTTTGCACCATATAAGAGTTGAGCAGCGCCAGCACGTCCTGGTGTTCGAGCACGACCGGGTAGTACTGTTTCCCGAGCTTGCTTTCGAAGGTTTTGCCCGCCGCCATAAGCTCATCCCAGGTTTTCGGGAAGGCGATGCCCGCCTTTTTCCACGCTTCGTCGTTAAAGTAGAAGACGCGGGCGGTGACGGAAATGGGAATACCGTTAAGCTTGCCGTTGACCGTGGTGGACTGCAGCTCTTTGGCATCGAACTGGCTGAGGTCGATCTCGTCTTTCAGGGTATTGAGATCGTAAAAGCCCTCGCCATTTTTCGAAAAGATCGGCAACCAGTTCCAGTTGGTCTGCATCACGTCAGGCTCAGTGCCGCCGGCAATCTGGGTGGTCAGGCGCGAAAGATGGCCGTCCCAGCCGGTGTATTCTGCTTTGACGTTAATGTCGGGATGTTGTTTGTGGAATTCCTCCAGCGCCTTGAGGGTGACCTGATGGCGGCCGTTGCCCCCCCACCAGGACATACGCAGGTCGACATCCTTCGCCATTGACGGTAATGCGATAAGGCCCAGAGTGGCGGAGATGACGGCGCTTAAAAGCACGTTTTTCATTTTAATACTCCAGTGTTCACAGAGAGAGGTTCTGTTCGGTTTTCGCGTCAAAGATGTGACACTTATTGAGATCAAATTTGAAATACACCTTGCGATGAAGGCCCTTCTCGATCATGGGTTTCGCTTCATCGGACGGCACGCGGGCGGTCAGCTCATAATCAGCAACCTTCAGATAAACAAAGAATTCATGTCCCATGTTTTCCACACGTACCATTTCACCCGTGCAGGAACCCTCGGCAAAGGGTTCATCGGAGAGAGAGACAAACTCCGGGCGCACGCCAAAGAAAACCTGCTGATTCTTATGGGTCTCAACTTTGCTTTGCAGCAGGTCGTTGAGCGGCAGTCGCTGATCGCCCAGCGTCAGATGCAGGCGACCGTCGTGCTCAACCAGCTGGCTGGGGCGAATATTCATCTCCGGCGCGCCGATGAACCCGGCGACAAACATATTTTTCGGCTGGTGGTAGAGATTGTCTGGCGTATCAACCTGCATAATGTGGCCGAGCTTCATCACGCAGATGCGGTCGCCCATGGTCATCGCTTCCGTCTGATCGTGGGTGACGTAGACGGTGGTCGCCGGTTTGCCGGATTTTTTCAACTGCTTATGCAGATCGGAAATGCGGATCCGCATCGAGGCGCGCAGTTTGGCGTCAAGGTTGGAGAGCGGTTCGTCGAACAGGAAAACGTCCGGTTTTTTGACGATCGCCCGACCCACCGCCACGCGCTGCGCCTGGCCGCCGGAGAGCTGGCGCGGCAGGCGATCGAGCAGTTCTTCCAGTTCGAGAATTTTCGCCGCTTCTTCCACCTGTCTGTCGATTTGCGCCTTCGGCAGCTTGCTCAGCTTCAGGCCGAAGGCGAGGTTTTCGCGCACCGTCATATGCGGATAGAGGGCGTAGTTCTGGAACACCATCGCGATGCCACGTGATTTTGGCGCCAGGTTGTTGACGATTTTGTCCCCAATCCGCACCTCGCCGCCGCTGATGGTTTCCAGACCCGCCAGCATGCGCAGGGTGGTCGATTTGGCGCAGCCGGAGGGGCCGACGATCACCATAAATTCGCCATCGGCAATCTTCAGGTCGATACCATGCACCGCTTTAAACCCGTTGGAGTAAACTTTTTCCAGTTTGTTGAAAATGACTTCAGCCATGATATTTCCCTCTTAACCTTTGATTCCGCTGCTGGTCACGCCCTGCACGAAGTAGCGTTGAGCCAGGAAGAAGACAATGATGGACGGCAGAATGGAGATACTCGCCATTGCCAGAATTTCGTTCCACGGCGCGCCTTCCGTGACGTCGATGGACATTTTTAGCGCCAGCGCGATGGGATACTTATCGACGCTGTAGACGTAGATCAGCGGGCCGATAAAGTCGTTCATCGACCACATGAACTGGAACAGCGCCACCGAGATAATGGCCGGCTTGAGGATCGGCACGACCACGTACCACAGCACCTGGATGGAGTTGCAGCCGTCGATCTGCGCCGCCTCTTCCATATCGCGTGGGACGCCGCGCAGAAACTGGATCAGCATGAAGACAAAGAATCCCTGGGTGGCGAAGGCCAGCGGCAGGTACAGCGGCAGATAGCTGTTCAGCATCCCCATTTCACGGAACATCAGGTACTGCGGGATCAGCAGGACGGTGCTCGGCAGCAGCATGGTGGTGATGAGCGTCGCGAACCAGAACTTCTTCCACGGGATTTCAAAGCGTGCAAAGCCGTACGCCACGATGGTGGAGGAGATGATCGTTAACACCACCTTCGGGATCACATACTTAAAGGTGTTAAGCATATAGTGGCCGAAATGGTATTCGGTGCCGGTCTTCCAGCCATTGATAAACCCGTCCCAGGTCGCGTGGGCAGGCCACAGTCCGAGGGTGGTGAAGATCTCATGGTTCGGCTTGAACGAGGCGGAGAACATCCATGCCAGCGGGTAGAGCATCAGCAGGCCGACGAATATCAACACGACGTAGCGCACCACCCGACTCACCTTTTCCCGACGCAGCGTACGAGCGACCTCACGATCGGCGTTGCTCATTACCGGCGTCATCTGTTGAATATCAGCCATTTTTGCCTCCCTTATCGGCGGAGTAGAAGACCCAGTATTTCGATGACTTAAAGGCTATCGATGCAAAGACCGCGACGACGAGGAACAGCACCCACGCCAGCGCGGCGCCATAGCCCATGTCGAAGTACTTAAAGGCGGTATCGTAGATATAGAGTGAGAACAGGTAGGTGTAATAGGTCGGGCCACCGCCGGTTATCACGTACGGGCCGGTAAACTCCTGGAACGCCTGAGTGGTCTGCATAATAAAGTTGAAGAAAATGACCGGAGTGATCAGCGGCACGGTGACCTTCATGAACATCTGCCACTTTGAGGCGCCGTCGATCATCGCCGCCTCATACTGCGACTGCGGAACGTTCTGCAGCGCGGCGAGGAAGATGACCATCGCGGAACCAAACTGCCAGACGCGCAGCAGGGTGACCGACATCAGCGCCAGCGAAGGCTCCCCCAGCCAGTTGACGGCATCGATGCCAAAGACGGCGAGGAAGCTATTCAGCAGGCCGTCAATGGCGAACAGGGCGCGCCACAGTACCGCAATAGCCACCGAGCTGCCGAGAATCGACGGAATGTAGTAGGCGGTACGGAAAAAGCCGATGCCGCGCAGTTTGAAATTGAGCACAAAAGCAATGCCGAGGGCGAAAGCCAGTTTTAAGGGAATAGTTAAAAAAACGTAGGCGAAGGTCACGCCCATCGATTTCCAGAACAGGCTGTCCTCGGTCAACATATAGCGATAGTTTTCGATGCCGTTAAATACCGGCGGGCTCATCAAGTCGTACTCAGTAAAACTGAGAAAGAAAGATGAAACAAAGGGAAAAGCGGTAAAGACGATCAGCCCGATGATATAGGGTGATATCCATGCCAATCCCAGCAGCTTGTTTTCATTCATACATACCTACCTGGCTTACGAGTTGTAATACGGATTCGGTGACGCGGCGCTGTCGGCCTTTTCGCCTGACAACGCAAAAATGTCTGAACGTTTCCTCTGATTAACATGTCCTTGTTAATGAATGGGTTAGTAATTAAGTGAGCCAGCAAGTGGCGTGCTGTCAGGCTCGCTTTTATGCTGCTCTATTTTTTATAAAACACCGTTTTAATTTCATTTTATTGCGATTTATTTCTGCGTCATGCAGATCAGGATGGAAATGTGATCAAAGTCGAAACGATGTTTCAAAAAGGTGAGGTGGTAAGCATTTTAGGGAGCTGAGGGAGCCTGAAAAGAATGAAGGTTCAGCGTTAACTGAGCGAAAAATATTATTACCAGGATAATGATTGTGATGGCATCTTTTTTAATGCCTGCGGTAACACGTAAACCGGGGGCGGTGAACGCCCCCATCATGGATCAGCGTGAGAGAAAATCTTCGCGGACCGGCGTGAAGGTATCGAGCAGCGTGCCGGGCTGCAGGCAGACGCAGCCGTGCATGATCCCTGGCTGCTTATACAACGTATCGCCGGCGCTGACGACGCGCGTCTCCTCGCCGATGGTGAATTCAAACTCACCGGAGAGCACATAGGTGAGCTGTTCGTGGGGATGGTTATGCATCGGGCCGACGGCGCCGGCGGCAAAATTCACCTCCACGGCCATCATTTTTCCGTCGTGGGCCAGAATGCGGCGGGTTACGCCATTGCCGAGGTCTTCAAGGGTGGTGTCTTTATGGAAAATAAACATCGGACGGTCCTGTTGTTAAAGTGAAACATTGTTTCATTTAACTTATCCCACTCTTCATGAAAAAGAAATACGCGGCCAGAGAAGTGGAAAGTTGATCACAAGTTTGCTTCACTGGCAGAAACGACATAAGGAGCAGAAGATGAAAACCATTGGCCTGTTAGGCGGCATGAGCTGGGAGTCCACGATCCCCTATTATCGGTTGATCAATGAGGGCGTTAAGGCGCGACTTGGCGGCCTGCACTCTGCCAGCCTGGTGCTGCACAGCGTCGATTTTCACGACATCGAAGCCTGCCAGTCCGCCGGCGACTGGGATCGCGCCGGGGAGATCCTTGCTGAAGCCGCGGTTGGGCTGCAGCAGGCGGGGGCCGAAGGCATTGTCCTGTGCACCAACACTATGCATAAAGTCGCAGATGCCATCGCCGCCCGCTGCCAGGTTCCCTTCCTGCATATTGCCGATGCCACCGGGCGGGCGATTGCCGCCAAAGGCCAGCGCCGGGTCGCGCTGCTGGGCACCCGCTATACCATGGAGCAGACCTTTTACCGCGGTCGTCTGCTGGAGCAGTTTGCCATCGAGACGTTGATCCCCGAGGCTGACGATCGGGCGCGGATCAATCAGATCATCTTCGACGAACTCTGTCTCGGCACTTTCAGCGAGGCGTCGCGGGATTATTATCTGCAGGTGATCGCCGCCCTGGCGGAGCAGGGGGCGGAAGGGGTTATTTTCGGCTGTACGGAAATTGGCCTGCTGGTGCCTGCCGAGCTCAGCCCGCTGCCGGTCTTTGACACTGCGGCGATCCACGCAGAAGACGCGGTCAACTTTATGCTCTCTGCAGGACCGACGCCAGCGGCGTGAGGATCTGCGGCAGACTCTCCTGCAGGTGTGCAACAAAGGCGTCGACCAGCGCCGATCGCGGGCGGTGGAGGGGGCGGATCAGGCTGACGGTAAACGGCACCTCGACGCTAAAGCGGCGCACCACCACGCCGCTATCGGCATAGTCCAGAGCGGTCAAGGGATTCACCACCGAGATCCCGGCGCCGGCGCGCACCATGGCGCAGATCGAGGCCGCGCTGTGGGTTTCGACCACCATCCGCCGTTTAACCTGATGCTCAAGGAACAGGGCGTCAAGCAGCTGGCGATAGCTGTCGGTGCGCGACAGGCTGATGTAGTTTTCGCTCTGAAAATCGGCGGGGGTCAGCGTCGTCTGCACCGCCAGCGGATGGCCGGCAGGCAGCACGCAGACTTCATTCAGCGTCAGCAGCGGGGTGCGTTCGGTGCCCGCCGGGGTATGCAGGGTCTCCGTCAGGCCGAGGTCATGGCGCTGGGCGGAGAGCCACTCCTCCAGCAGCGGCGACTCCTGGGGGACGATCTGCAGGCTGACCTCCGGGTAGCGAGCGAGAAACGGCGGCAACAGCAGCGGCAGAAAGGACTGGGAAAAGACCGGCAGGCAGGCGATCGACAGCTCGCCCTGGCGGAACTCGCGCAGGCTCTCGGCGGCGCTGACGATGCGGTCCAGGCCGTACCAGGAACGCTGAACCTCCTCAAACAAACGCAGGCCCTGCACCGTCGGCTGCAGGCGACCGCGGGTCCGTTCAAACAGCTTCAGGCCGAGCACTTTCTCAAAGCGCGCCAGCTCGCGGCTGACCGTGGGTTGCGAGGTGTGCAGCATCCGCGCCGCTTCGGTCAGATTGCCGGTGGTCATCACTGCGTGAAAGATTTCGATATGACGCAAATTAACGGCTGGCATGCGGTCTCCATGAGGCTCGGCTGTAACCATATCATTTTTGCATAGAGTCGCGATAAAACGATATTTTTTATTCGTCCGCCACTGTGGCGTAATCGAAAAAAAACAGCGACCAACACACGCACTGCACCGGAGTTCTTATGCCACACTCGCTTTACGCCACCGATACTGACCTGACCGCAGACAACCTGCTGCGCCTGCCCGCGGAATTTGGCTGTCCGGTCTGGGTCTATGATGCGCAGATTATTCGCCGCCAGATTGCCCAGCTCAGCCAGTTTGACGTGGTACGTTTTGCGCAAAAAGCCTGCTCTAACATTCATATCCTGCGTCTGATGCATGAGCAGGGGGTGAAGGTGGACTCGGTGTCGCTGGGGGAGATCGAGCGGGCGCTGGCGGCGGGCTACGATCCGCAGCAGAATCCAGAGGATATCGTCTTTACCGCCGATCTGATCGACGACGCCACCCTCGATCGGGTGAAAGCGTTACAGATCCCGGTGAACGCCGGCTCGATCGACATGCTGAGCCAGCTGGGCGAGGTGTCGCCGGGCCATCGCGTCTGGCTGCGCGTCAACCCGGGCTTTGGTCACGGCCACAGCCAGAAAACCAATACCGGCGGGGAGAACAGCAAGCATGGTATCTGGTACAGCCACCTGCCGGCGGCGCTGGAAGTGATGCGTCGCTATCAGCTGCAGCTGGTCGGGATCCATATGCATATTGGCTCTGGCGTTGACTACGGTCACCTGGAGCAGGTGTGCGGCGCGATGGTGCGTCAGGTCGTCGACTTTGGCCAGGATCTGCAGGCCATCTCCGCCGGCGGCGGTCTGTCGATTCCTTACCGCGAAGGCGAAGAGGCCATCGACACCGCCCACTATTATGGCCTGTGGAACCGCGCCAGGGAGCAGATCGCGGCCCATCTGGGGCACCCGGTGAAACTGGAGATTGAACCCGGACGCTTCCTGGTGGCCGAGTCCGGCGTGCTGGTGTCGCAGGTGCGCAGCGTGAAAGAGATGGGCAGCCGTCACTTTGTGCTGATTGACGCCGGCTTTAACGACCTGATGCGCCCGGCAATGTACGGTAGCTATCACCATATCACCGCTCTGGCGGCGGATGGTCGCGATCTCAGCGCCGCGCCGCAGGTGGAAACCGTGGTGGCCGGGCCGCTGTGCGAATCCGGGGACGTCTTTACCCAGCAGGAAGGGGGCAAAGTCGAGACCCGCCTGCTGCCGGCGGTGGTGCCTGGGGACTATCTGGTGCTCCATGACACCGGCGCCTACGGGGCTTCGATGTCATCCAACTATAACAGCCGTCCGCTGCTGCCGGAGGTGCTGTTTGATGGCGGCAAGGCGCGGCTGATCCGCCGTCGCCAGACCATTCAGGAGCTGCTGGCCTTAGAGCTTATTTAAAAAAAGGTCCCGTCGTTACCGACTCGCGCAACACCAGCGTGCCGGTAAACGGCGGGATCGTTTCTATCGGCTGCTGGTTAGCAAGCTTGATCGCCTGATCGATAGCCGTGGTGATCATGTTGTCGATCGGCAGATAGACCGTCGATAGCCCCGGCTCCAGCCATTTCGCGCTTGGCGCATCGTCGAAGCCAAACAGCGACACATCCTGCGGAATACGCAGCCCCGCCTGATGCAGCGCCTTTGACGCCCCCAGCGCCATATCATCGTTACAGGAAAACAGCGCGCTGAAGCGGGCTTTCTCGTCCAGCAGTTCCCGGCACAGTTCGTAGCCGCGGGTCATCGTCGAGTCCCCGTACTTCACCAGGCTCGGATCCCACTCAATACCATGTTTTATCAGCGCGTTGCGGTAGCCCTGCAGGCGAGCCTGGCCGGTAGGGGTGTGCATCGGGACGGTCATGCAGGCGATATCGCGGTGGCCCTGGGTAATCAGATACTCCACGGCCTGAAAGGCGGCTTCCTGCTGCTCGAAGAACACGCAGCGTTCGCGGGCCTGCGCCACATCGCGGTTAATCACCACCAGCGGCATGGCGATCGAATTAATCAGCGACATGATCGCCTTTTCGCTCATGTGCCGGGTATAGAGGATGATCGCATCGCATTGCCGGTCGGCGAGCATCTGCACCGCTTCCTCTTCGCGCTCCGGCGTATCATGACCGTCAGTGACGATAAGCTGCTTTCCCCAGGCTTCCGTCTGGCGTGAAGCCTGCTGCAGCAGACGGCCAAAGTAGAAGCCGTCGAAGGTGGAGACGACCAGCCCGATACTATTGCTGGTCTGATTGGCCAGCGAGCGTGCGAGAAAATTCGGCCGGTAGCCCAGCTCTTCCATCGCTTTAAAGACCTGTTGGCGGGTGCTCTCTTTCACCTGACCTGTGCCGTTCAACACGCGGGAAACCGTCGCTTTCGAGACGCCTGCGCGAATTGAGACATCCAGCATTGTAGCCATTCATCGATTCCTGATTTCACGTGGTAAAGCGCAGTTTATCACAGACCGAAAAGGGACATATCGACGGGGCGGGGCGGAAAAACCATCGCGATCACGCTTTTGGCAGGAACTGACGAGACGGCATAGTCTGGTATGCCAATGTCGATTCTATCGGATATTTGGGATACCACAGTGCGCCTTGCGAGCGCTGTCACAGAACTATTTTTGCCTGGCGACTATGTTTTGGTATGCCAAAAGTCTCTGGCTGTTCACCTGGCCGCAATAAGCCCTTTACTCTGAGGTACTCTTTTATGGCATTACAGGACAAACTGATCGACGCGCTGGGGCGTTTCGCGACGACATTCAACAGCTATCGCTACATTATGGCGATCAAATCGGCGTTTATTACTCTGATGCCGGTGATCATCGTCGGGGCCTTTTCGGTACTGATCTCCAATATGGTGCTGGATCCGAAGAATGGGCTCGCCAGCTTTTCCTCGCTCTCCTTTCTTGCGGCGCTGAAGCCGATCACCAGCGCGCTTAACTACGCCACGCTCAACTTCCTCAATATCGGCGCCGTGTTTCTGATCGGTATTGAGCTGGGGCGGATCAACGGCATCAAAAGCCTGTTTCCCGGCCTGCTGGCGGTGATCTGCTTTATCTGCGTTACGCCGACGACGGTGGAGATGATGGTCGATGGCCAGATGCACGTGGTGAAAGATGTCCTGCTGCGCCAGTTCTCCGATACCCGCAGCCTGTTCCTCGGGATGTTCATCGCCATTCTGTCAGTGGAGATTTACTGCTGGCTGGAGGGGCGCAAGGGACTGAAAATTAAAATGCCGGATACCGTGCCGCCGAACGTTTCCGCCTCTTTTTCCGCACTGATCCCGGCGATCATCACCACCACCGCGATCGCCACCCTGGGTTTTCTCTTTCACCAACTGACGGGAATGTATCTGTACGATGCGGTCTACCAGGTGGTGCAGCAGCCGCTGGAGCGGGTGGTGCAGAGCCTGCCGGGGATCCTGCTGCTGATGTTCGTCGCCCAGCTGTTCTGGGTGATCGGCATTCACGGCAACCAGATGATCAAGCCGATCCGCGAGCCGCTGCTTCTGGGGGCGATCACCGTCAATATGAGCGCTTTTGAGCAGGGAAAAGAGGTACCGAACATTATCACGATGCCCTTCTGGGACGTCTACATGAGCATCGGCGGCTCGGGGCTGACCATCGGCCTGCTGATTGCGGTGATGATCGCCACGAAGCGCAAAGAGATGAAAGAGATCGCCAAGCTGTCGATAGGTCCGGGGCTGTTCAATATTAACGAGCCGGTGATCTTCGGGATGCCGATCATGCTCAACCCGATCCTCGCTATCCCGTTTATCATCACCCCGCTGGTGACCGGCAGCATCGGCTATTTCGCCACCCTGACCGGCTTCGCCGGCAAGGCGGTAGTGATGGTGCCCTGGACCACGCCGCCGCTGATCAACGCCTGGCTCTCCACCGCCGGCTCGATGGGGGCGGTGGTGACCCAGCTTATCTGCATCGTGACCGCGGTGCTTATCTATCTGCCTTTCGTCAAAATCGCCTCCCGCCGTGCCGATGCCGCACAGCGTCAGGCCGACAATCAACAGACCGCCAACCCTGTCTGAGGAGCCTATGACTACCGTACGGATGACCATTCCCGATGATTTTATCCTTGGCGCGGCGGCTTCCGCCTGGCAGACCGAGGGCTGGAGCGGGAAAAAACCGGGGCAGGACTCCTGGCCCGATCTCTGGTACAAAAACGACCGCCACGTCTGGCATAACGGCTATGGCCCGGCGGTGGCCACCGATTTTATCAACCGCTTTCAGGAAGATGTGCAGTTGATGAAGCTGGCCGGGCTGACCCACTACCGCACCTCAATCAACTGGTCGCGCTTTCTGACCGACTATGAAAACGTCACGGTGGATGAGGAGTATGCGGCCTATTACGACCAGCTGTTCGATGCGCTGCTGGCCAACGGCATCACGCCGATGATCTGCCTTGAGCATTATGAATTGCCCGGCTATCTGCTGGAAAAGTATGGCGGCTGGGGGTCGAAAACGGTGGTCGAGCTGTTTGTGCGCTACGCGGAGCAGGTCTTTGCCCGCTACCACCCGAAGGTGACCCGCTGGTTTACCTTTAATGAGCCAATTGTGGTACAGACCCGGGTCTATCTGGATGCCCTGCGCTGGCCCTATGAGCAGAACACCAGCACCTGGATGCAGTGGAACTATCATAAGGTGCTGGCGACCGCCAGCGTCGTGAAGCGGTTTCGCGAGCTCGGCTATCCCGGGACCGTCGGCTGCATCCTCAATCCGGAGGTGACCTACCCACGCTCACGCGCCCCCCATGACCTGCGCGCGGCGGAGATCTACGATCTGTTCTACAACCGCATGTTCCTCGACCCGCTGGTGCACGGGGTCTGGCCGCCGGAGCTTCTTGCACTGCTCGAACAGCATCAGGTGACGTGGGACGCCAGCGAGGAGGATCTGGCGATTATTCGCGAGCACACCGTCGATGAGCTGGGGATTAATCTTTACTACCCGCACCGGGTCAAAGCCCCGTCGCGGGCCTGGCATCCGCATACCCCGTTTCATCCGGCCTGGTATTATGAGCCGTTTGAGCTGCCCGGCCGGCGAATGAACGCCTCCCGCGGCTGGGAAATCTACCCGCAAATCATCTTTGATATGGCGATGCGGATCAAAAATGACTATCGCAACATCCCCTGGTTCGTGGCGGAGAGTGGGATGGGGGTGGAAAACGAAGGCCAGTTCCGTAATCGCGAAGGCACCATCGATGACAGTTACCGCATCCGTTTTATCAGCGAACATCTGTGGCACACCCTGCGCGCCCGCGAGGCAGGGGCCAACTGCCAGGGCTATATGCTGTGGGCGTTTACCGACAACGTATCGCCGATGAATGCTTTTAAAAACCGCTACGGGCTTATCGAAATCGACCTGCAAAACCATCGCGCCCGGCGACCCAAAGCCTCGGCGCACTGGTTTCGTCAGCTGGGCGAACGGCGTGAACTGGTGCTGGATATCGATGATGAATACCGCTAGCCGGGGGCAATATTTGCTAAGATAGCGGCGTATTTGACTCGCAGGCATGTAACGCACAGGTGATTTTGTGGAAAAAGCGATAATTCCGCCGGAAAAGAAGCCCTATCAGGAGATTGGTGATGACTTACGCGCCCAGATCGCGCATGGGCGCTACCCGGTCGGGTCGCGTTTGCCGCCGGAACGCCATATTGCCGAAACCTACGGCGTCAGCCGGACCATCGTGCGCGAAGCGCTGCTGATGCTGGAGCTGCAGGGGACGGTGGATATTCGTCAGGGATCCGGGGTGTACGTCATGCGTATTCCCCACGAGAACGACAGCGAAGAGGAGCAACTGCTCAGCAGCGACGTCGGTCCGTTTGAAATTCTGCAGGCGCGCCAGCTGCTGGAGAGCAATATCGCCGCCTTTGCCGCGAAAATGGCCACCCGCGCCGATATCGATAATCTGAAGCGGATTATCGAGCAGGAGCAGCGGGCTATCGCCCTCAACGACACCGCGCAGGATAACGCTCGTCTGTTCCATCTGGTGCTGGCCGGGGCGACGCAGAACCAGATGCTGCTGGCGACGGTGGAGCGGATCTGGCTGCAGATGGACAGCAGCCCGCTGTGGCAGCAGTTCAATGTGCATATTGCCAGCCGCGCCTGGCGGCTGAAGTGGCTCGGTGACCGACAGACGCTGCTCGCCGCGCTGCGGCGTCGCGATGTGATGGGCGCCTGGCAGGCGATGTGGCAGCATCTGGAAAACGTCAAAAACAGTCTGCTGGAGCTGTCCGATGAAGACGCCCCCGACTTTGACGGCTATCTGTTCGACTCGGTGCCGATTTTTCAGGGGAAGCTGGTATGACGATCCTGCCGCTGTACGCTGCGCCGCAGTACGCCCCGCAGGTAACCGACTGGCTGTGGCACGCCTTTGGCGGCGAGACGCTGCCGCGGGAGTTTTTCGCCAGCATTGTGCAGCATAGCCAGACGGCGGAGGCGCTGCCATTGACCTTTATTGCCGTGGAAGGCGAGCAGTTGCTCGGCACGATTGGCCTCTGGCGCTGCGACTTGATCAGCCGCCAGGATCTGTTTCCCTGGCTGGCGGCGCTGTACGTCGCGCCCGCCGCCCGCGGTCAGGGGCTGGCCGGAAAACTGCAGCGGCATGTGATCGATTATGCCCGCCGCGCGGGCTTTCGGGAGCTCTATCTCTACTCCGCCTGCCGGGATTTCTATGAACGCTTCGGCTGGCGCTACATCGGCGAGGGGCTGGATTACCCGGCCACCGCCGTGCATCTCTATCGCTATGACTTATCGCCTTCCAGCGGGGCGACCACCGAGTGACGGCGCACCAGCGTCGGGCTGAACAGGTGGGTGATCTCCGGGGCCGGGCGGTACTCCGCCAGGGCTAAGGCCAGCTCGGCCGCCTGGGTCGCCATGGTGACGATCGGGTAGCGGACAGTGGTCAGCCGCGGACGGACATAGCGCGAAATCAGGACATCGTCGAAGCCAATCAGCGAAATTTCCCGCGGGACGTCGATGCCGTTGTCGTTGAGTACGCCCATCGCGCCGGCGGCCATCGAGTCGTTATAGCAGGCGACGGCGCTAAAGTGGCGGCCGCGGCCAAGCAGTTCGGTCATTGCCAGTTCGCCGCCGCTTTCATCCGGTTCAGCAAAGGCGACCAGCCGGTCATTGCACGGCAGGCCGCTCTCTTCCAGCGCCGCGTAGTACCCCTGCAGTCGATCTTCCGCATCGGAGATATGGTGGTTTGAGCACAGATAGCCGATACGCGTGTGCCCCTGCTGGATCAAATGACGGGTCGCCAGCCAGGCGCCATAGCGGTCGTCCAGCGCCACGCAGCGGGTTTCGTACCCGGGCAGGATGCGGTTGATCAGCACCATGCCGGGGATCTGCTTCATTAACCCCGCCAGTTCCTCATCAGGGATCATTTTGGCGTGCACCACCAGCGCCGCGCAGCGGTGGCGGATCAACTGCTCTATCGCCTGGCGTTCCTTCTGCACGTTGTGGTAGCCATTGCCAATCAGCAAAAAGTTGCCGGTGCGGTAAGCCACCTGTTCGACGGCTTTGACCATCGCGCCGAAGAAGGGGTCGGAGACATCACCCACCACCAGGCCGACGGTTTCCGTTGACTGTTGGGCCAGGGCCCGGGCGTTCGCGTTGGGATGATAGTTCAGGGTTTCCATCGCCGCGCCCACGGACTGACGCGAGGCTTCGCTGGCTTTGGGAGAGTTATTGATGACGCGGGAGACGGTAGCGACGGAGACTCCTGCGAGTCGGGCTACATCCTTAATTGTCGCCATACCATGCCTTTTATAGGGTAAGCGTTTACATACTGCTATGTTACGGGAAAGAGCGGCAGATTCAAGGCGCGGCGGCGAAGGAATGGCGCAAATGTGATTCAGACCGGGCTTATGGGTAACCTGTTTACATTGACGTCATCGCTAATTGAAACCGACGCAGGGAAATACAAACCTTTGCTTACACTTTGCGATGCGCTGTTGCGAATGTTCGCTGGTTTGTTCGCGGATCCGGTTGATATTCTGGCTATCCCAGAGGTATTGATAGGTGGAGTCAACGTCACGTTGACCACTTTACTTACACCAGCCTGCGCAGATGCGCAGGTTTTTTTTTGCCCGCCATCGGCGTTGTTACAGATAGCGAAAATCGTAATACCTGGTTGCACTTAGGCTCACTCCCTTGCGTTTTCCCGCTGGCCCGTTACGGTCGAAAAACGCGACAATCGAGATCCCAGAGGTATTGATAGGTGAGTTTCTTAGGTACGCTCTTCGTACTGAACGTCTTACACCGACCTGCGCGGATGCGCAGGTTTTTTTTATTCCGAAAATCTCCCCGCTGCACTGCTTTCCCATGCCTTCTCGTGTAACCTGCTTTGACTCATCACCGGTCACATGGAGTTGTTATGCTTTTGGGATTTTTCAGACTGCTGTTCAAGGGGTTATACCGGGTCAGACTGACCGGCGACACGCAGGCTTTATACCAGCAAAAGGTCTTAATTACCCCGAACCACGTCTCTTTCCTCGACGGCATTCTGCTGGCGCTGTTTTTGCCGGTCCGACCGGTTTTTGCGGTCTATACCTCAATCAGCCAGCGCTGGTTTATGCGCGCGCTGACGCCGATTATCGATTTTGTACCGCTGGACCCGACCAAACCGATGTCGATCAAACATCTGGTGCGGCTGATTGAACAGGGGCGGCCGGTGGTTATCTTCCCGGAAGGGCGAATTTCGGTTAGCGGCTCGCTGATGAAAATTTATGACGGCGCCGCCTTTGTCGCCGCCAAATCGCAGGCGACCATCGTGCCGCTACGCATTGACGGCGCCGAACTGACGCCCTTCAGCCGGCTGAAGGGGCTGGTGAAGCGTCGCCTGTTCCCGCGTATTCAGCTGCATCTGCTGCCGCCCACCCATCTGCCGATGCCCGAGGCGCCGCGCGCCCGCGACCGGCGGAAAATCGCCGGGGAAATGCTGCATCAAATCATGATGGAAGCCCGGATGGCAGTGCGTCCGCGGGAAACCCTGTATGAGTCGCTGCTGGCGGCGCAGGACCGCTTCGGCGCGCGCAAACCCTGCGTGGAGGATATCAACTTCCAGCCGGATACCTATCGCAAGCTGCTGACCAAGACTCTGTTTGTCGCCCGTATTCTGGAAAAATACAGCCAGCGGGGCGAAAAGATTGGCCTGATGCTGCCTAACGCCGGCATCAGCGCGGCGGTGATTTTCGGCGCTATCGCCCGCGGGCGTATTCCGGCGATGATGAACTATACCGCCGGGGTGAAAGGGCTCAGCAGCGCGATAGCCGCCGCGGAAATCAACACTATTTTTACCTCACGTACCTTCCTCGATAAAGGCAAACTCTGGCATCTGCCGGAGCAACTGACCCAGGTGCGCTGGGTATTCCTCGAAGATCTTAAAGGTGATATCACCCTCGCTGACAAACTATGGATTTTCGGACATCTGCTGGCGCCGCGTCTGGCGCAGGTTAAACAGCAGCCGGAAGACGCGGCGATGATCCTCTTCACCTCCGGCTCGGAGGGTAATCCGAAAGGGGTGGTGCACAGCCATAAGAGCCTGCTGGCCAACGTCGAGCAGATCAAAACCATCGCCGACTTTACCGCCAACGACCGCTTTATGTCGGCGCTGCCGCTGTTCCACTCCTTTGGCCTCACCGTCGGCCTGTTGACGCCGCTGTTTACCGGGGCAGAAGTGTTTCTCTATCCCAGCCCGCTGCACTATCGCGTGGTGCCGGAGCTGGTCTACGATCGCAACTGCACGGTGCTGTTCGGTACCTCGACCTTCCTCGCCAACTATGCCCGCTTCGCTAATCCGTATGATTTCTACCGCCTGCGCTATGTGGTCGCCGGGGCGGAGAAGCTGCAGGAGAGCACCAAACAGCTGTGGCAGGATAAATTCGGCCTGCGCATTCTCGAAGGCTATGGCGTGACCGAGTGCGCGCCGGTGGTATCGATTAACGTACCGATGGCGGCGAAGGTCGGCACCGTGGGCCGTATCCTGCCGGGGATGGACGCCCGCCTGCTGGCGATGCCAGGCATTGAGCAAGGGGGGCGGCTGCAGCTAAAAGGGCCGAACATCATGAAAGGCTACCTGCGGGTGGAAAACCCCGGGGTGCTGGAAGCGCCAGCGGCGGAAAACCAGCACGGCGAAATGGAAGCGGGCTGGTATGACACCGGCGATATCGTCACCTTCGACGAGCAGGGCTATGTTCGCATCCAGGGCCGCGCGAAGCGCTTTGCCAAAATCGCCGGCGAGATGATCTCCCTCGAGATGGTGGAGCAGGTGGCCCTCGGCGCGTCGCCGGACAAAATGCACGCCACGGCGATTAAACAGGACGCCAGCAAAGGCGAGGCGCTGGTGCTGTTTACCACCGATAATGAACTGACTCGCGAAGCCCTGCTGCGCTACGCTCGCCAGCACGGAGTACCGGAGCTGGCGGTACCGCGAGATATACGCTGGCTGAAGCAACTGCCGGTGCTGGGCAGCGGCAAGCCAGACTATGTCACCCTGAAAAACATGGTCGACGAGGCGGAAACAACCCATGAGTGAGTCAGTACATACTAACCCTTCGCTGTACTCGAAAGGGATGCTGGCGGTGATCTGCGCCCAGTTCCTGTCGGCCTTCGGCGACAATGCGCTTCTCTTCGCCACCCTGGCGCTGATGAAGCAGCTCTATTATCCGGAGTGGAGCCAGCCGGTCCTGCAGATGTTGTTTGTGGGCGCTTACATTCTTTTTGCTCCTTTTGTCGGCCAGTTTGCCGATAGCTTTGCCAAAGGCCGGGTGATGATGGTGGCCAACGGTCTGAAGCTGCTCGGCGCCGGCTGCATCTGCTTCGGTGTCAATCCGTTTATCGGCTATACGCTGGTGGGGATTGGCGCCGCCGCCTATTCGCCGGCCAAGTATGGCATTCTCGGTGAACTGACTACCGGCGATAAGTTGGTGAAGGCTAACGGACTGATGGAGTCCTCGACCATCGCGGCGATCCTGCTGGGCTCCATGGCCGGCGGGATCCTCGCCGACTGGCACGTGCTGGCGGCGCTGATCGTCTGCGCGCTGGTCTACGGCGGGGCGGTAGTGGCAAACCTGTGGATACCCAGGCTGCCGGCGGCGCGCCCGGGGCAGTCGTGGCGTTTTAAGCCAATGACGCACAGCTTCTTCAGCGCCTGCCGCACGCTGTGGCGCAACGGCGAAACCCGCTTTTCGCTGATGGGGACCAGCCTGTTCTGGGGCGCTGGCGTGACCCTGCGCTTCCTGCTGGTGATCTGGGTGCCGGTGGCGCTGGGCATTACCAGCAACGCCATGCCTACCTATCTTAATGCGATGGTGGCGGTCGGGATTGTGTTGGGGGCCGGGGCGGCGGCGAAGCTGGTGACCCTGGAGACGGTATCGCGCTGTATGCCGGCGGGAATATTGATCGGTATCGCGGTGATGGCCTTTGCGGTGCAGCAGTCGCTGCTGCCGGCGTTCGGTCTGCTGTTACTGCTCGGGGTGTTCGGCGGGTTCTTTATCGTACCGTTGAACGCGCTGCTGCAGGAGCGTGGGAAACATTCGGTCGGGGCAGGTAACGCCATTGCGGTACAGAACCTGGGCGAAAACGTGGCGATGCTGCTGATGCTGGGGCTCTATTCCCTGGCGGTGAGCGTGGGCGTTCCGCCGGTCGCCGTGGGGATAGGGTTTGGCGCGGCCTTTGCCGTGTCCATCGCCGCGCTGTGGGTCTGGGGGCGGCGTAAATAACCTCCCGGCTTGCGCTGCGCTTAACCGGGCGACGGGTTCACCAATGTCTGCTCTTCGGTAGCCCGGGTGGTGGCGTATACGCCGCTACCCGGGGCTTTGCTTTCTTACGGTGCCGGGTAGGTATAAACCTGATGCACCGCCTCAATCTCCGCTAATACCTCTTCGCTCAGTTCAAGCTGCAAACTTTCCACGTTGGCCTGCAGCTGCGCCATGGTCGTCGCCCCCAGCAGGGTGCTGGCGACAAATGGCTGCCGACGCACAAAGGCCAGCGCCATTTGCGCCGGATCGAGGCCGTGGCGTTTGGCGATATCCACATAGGCCGCTACCGCTTTCTGCGACTGCTCGCTGCTGTAGCGCGTAAAGCGGCTGAACAGCGTATTGCGCGCCCCCGCCGGCTTCGCACCGTTGAGATACTTCCCGGTCAGGGTGCCGAAAGCCAGGCAGGAGTAGGCCAGCAGCTCCACGCCTTCGAACTGACTCACTTCCGCGAGGCCGACTTCAAAGCTGCGGTTCAGCAGGCTGTAAGGATTCTGAATCGTCACGATCCGCGGCAGGTCGTGCTTATCCGCCAGGTGCAGATAACGCATCACGCCGAAGGCGGTTTCGTTCGACACGCCGATGTAGCGGATCTTCCCGGCGCGCTGGAACTCGGTCAGCGCTTCGAGAGTATCCAGCAGGGTCACGGCGGGCGCGGCATCAGCCCAGGTATAGCCCAGCTTGCCAAAGCAGTTGGTTGGGCGCTGCGGCCAGTGTACCTGGTACAGATCGAGGTAATCGGTCTGCAGCCGCTTCAGGCTGGCGTGCAGCGCCTCGCGGATATTTTTGCGGTCCAGGACGTGATTGGGCCGAATGCTGCTGTCGTTATTGCGCGCGGGCCCGCTAACTTTGGAGGCCAGCACCAGCTTTTCGCGATTGCCGCGTTTCGCCAGCCAGTTGCCGACGTAGGTTTCAGTCAGCCCCTGAGTTTCCGGGCGCGGCGGGACGGGGTACATTTCGGCGACATCGATCAGATTGATGCCGTTGGCAACCGCATAGTCGAGCTGCTGATGGGCATCAGCTTCGCTGTTCTGCTCGCCAAAGGTCATGGTCCCCAGCCCGAGGGTGCTGATTTCAAGTGAACTGTGTGGGATACGGTGATACTGCATAGCCAGCTTCCTTTTTATTTATAAGGTCAGGCATTCCCCGACAAAGGAGTATCAACATGGCAGAGGGTGAGAAAAAGAGGAAGTAAAAAATCAAAAAAGCCGGGTGACGAGGAGGGGCGGTGGGTGGAACCCGCGGCGTCCTGGTGTGTCCCGACTCTTCTCAAAAGACTGGTTGTCGGTAAGCGCAGCGTCAACAGAGGCTGGGGCCGACGGGGAAAGATTAACGCTTAATGATTTGCGAAACGTCGTCACGATTGATCTGCATTTTATTACCCTGCTGATCTTCGTAACTGATTAAACCGGTATCATCATCCACGGTAGGTTTACCGTCGGTCAGGATCATTCGCCCATCTTTGGTCGCCATGACGTAATCGCTGCTGCAACCGGAAACCGAGAACGCCAGTCCTACGGCGGAAATCAATACTGCCCATTTTTTCATCGTCATCACCTCTTGAGTAGCTGCACCCCATACCCGTCTATTAATAGCCTGATTTGTGAGACATAAAAAGCAGTAAAGTCTGAAAAAGGGTTGCAGCCTGTGACCAGGCTGCAATTTTGTGGTTTACAGCGGGTTTTTCTTATTACGCAGCAGGTTAAGGCTCTCCACCGCAATAGAGAAGAACATGGCGAAATAGATGTATCCCTTCGGCACATGAACGTCGAAACTTTCCAGCATCAGGGTAAAGCCGACGAGGATCAGAAACGATAGCGCCAGCATTTTCACCGAAGGATGGCGGTCAACAAAATCGCCGATAGGTCGCGCGGCGAACATCATCACCCCCACCGCAATCACCACCGCCGCCATCATGATGAACAGATGATCCGACAGGCCGACGGCGGTGATCACTGAATCGAGGCTAAAGATGATATCCAGCAGCATGATCTGCACGATAGCGCCGAGAAAGGAGTGGACGTTGGTCTTCAGCCCCTCTTCTTCACCTTCGATAGACTCATGGATCTCTTTACTGGCTTTCCAGATAAGGAATAGCCCACCGAGCAGCAAGATCAGGTCGCGAAACGAAATCTCCTGACCGAGGACGGTGAAGAGCGGGTTGGTCAGTTTCACTACCCAGGCGATAGAGGCAAGCAGCGCCAGGCGCATGACCATCGCGCCCATCAAACCGATCCGACGCGCATGGGCGCGCTGGGCGGTGGGGAGCTTGGCCACGACCAGAGAGAGAAAAATAATATTATCGATCCCGAGCACGATCTCCAGCAGCGTCAACGTGCCCAGCGCCAGCCAGGCGTTAGGATCGGTTATCCATGCAAATAACATTGTTCAAAGTCCTGCAAAATAGAAAGCAGCAATTATATGCAAGCCCTAACGCAGAACAAAAAATTAATCGTGTTGTAACAAGAAATGGCGGGCGAGCAGGGCGGCGGTAAAATTCTTTTTCAGGTAAAAGCCGCGCGGCAGCGTCAGGATCGTCTCCCCGTGCGCGCCGATGGCCTCGGTCAGCGCCTTGCTGTTGGCGGCTTTCGGTCTTAACTGCAGCACCTCGCCGTGGCGGGCGGTAATGCGCTCAACTTCGCCCAGAACAATGAGATCCATCAGCTCCTCCCAGTCCATGCGCAGCTGGCGCTCCTCGTCTTCGTCCGGACTCCACAGCAGTGGTGCGCCGACGCGCCGTGCCGCCAGCGGAATGGTGCGCTCACCCTCCACCGGGATCCACAGGACGCGCTGCAGCTTATGCCGCACATGGCTGCTCTCCCAGGTGACGCCGCTATTGCCGGTTAACGGGGCGACACAGACGAAGGTGGTCTCCAGCGGACGCCCCCGGCTGTCGATGGGGATCGTTTTGAGCTCGACCCCCAGCGCGGCGAAATCCTGCTCGGGTTTACTGCCTGCGCTGGCGCCCAGCCATAGCTCCAGCAGAATGCCCGTCCAGCCTTTATCGCGTTTCAGATCGCGCGGAATGGGGATCCCGGCCAGCGCCGCCAGCTCGCCCAGCGAATAGCCAGCCAGCTGACGGGCCTGGGCCAGCAACTGTTCCTGACTTTGCGGCGGCGAGGAGAGAGGGGCGATAGTGGGCATAGGGCGCTACCTTTGGCTAAAAAATGAGCGCTATTTTTGCGCGTTGTGGATAGAGTTTACCGTTTTCTGAGTAACTATACCAATGTCATGATTTATATGAGTTTTTAAACTTATTGCGCCGCGGGTGAAAACCGTGAAAACAGGTTTTCCAGAACTGGTCACTGACAATAAACAGGATCTTACACCATGTTATCCACAGAAAATTGGGATAACTGGGGAAAAGCCTCACTACTGGTTCGATTTACAGCCTTGACGTGCGACGAAAATCGAAATTTTAGAGAAAACCTGCCCGCGGTCTGCGCGTAATCTGTGGATAAAATCGACATTGCTCGATCTTTCATCAGTCAGCGGATCGCATATGTGATGATCGTCACGTTACGTTGTAATAAATGAAAGGAATATATTCTAACTTGATGAATATGCTATCATTATTTTAAGGTGTTAGCGGTGCGATGTTCAGATTACTCCGGGTTTTCCCGGGGTAATTCCGTACTTCTTCACAACTCTATCCACAGAAAAAGTGAATAAAATAGGGCCTAAGCCGCATTCGTTGTTTATAACTCTGGCCATTACTGTGAGTTATTCAAATGTTATCCGTTCTCAGTGTGCGAACAGAGTGGTTTACCGTTTCCGGCGAGTGTGAAACAATCATTCACATTGAAGCTTATCTTGAGGTAGTCCGGTGATTGATGACGATGGCTACCGCCCAAATGTCGGTATTGTAATCTGTAATCGTCAGGGCCAGGTCATGTGGGCCCGGCGCTATGGTCAGCACTCGTGGCAGTTCCCGCAAGGGGGCATAAATCCAGGAGAATCCGCAGAGCAGGCGATGTATCGGGAATTGTTTGAAGAGGTCGGGTTAAGCCGTAAAGATGTGCGGATCCTTGCCTCAACCCGTAACTGGCTGCGTTACAAGTTGCCTAAACGTTTGGTGCGTTGGGACACAAAGCCGGTTTGTATCGGCCAGAAACAAAAGTGGTTTCTTTTGCAGTTGATCGGCAACGATGCGGACATCAATATGCAAACCAGCAGTACACCAGAATTTGATGGTTGGCGCTGGGTGAGTTACTGGTACCCGGTCCGCCAGGTGGTGTCGTTCAAGCGCGACGTCTACCGCCGGGTGATGAAAGAGTTCGCCAGCGTGACCATGTCGCTGGCGGAGAGTGCACCTAAGCCGCAAAGCGCGCCTGCTTATCGACGTAAAAGAGGTTAAGCCACGCACATTATGCTCACTCGGTTGCGAGAAATAGTCGAGAAGGTCGCGAGTGCGCCGCGTTTAAACGAGGCGCTGGATATTCTGGTGACGGATGTCTGCCAGGCGATGGAGACGGAAGTCTGCTCGGTTTACCTGGCTGACAATGACCGACGCTGCTATTACCTGATGGCCACCCGCGGGTTAAAAAAACCTCGCGGGCGCACCGTTGCGCTGGCGTTCGATGAAGGCCTGGTGGGTCTGGTTGGCCGCCTGGCGGAGCCCATCAACCTCGCCGATGCGCAAAAACACCCCAGCTTCAAATATATCCCTGCCGTCAAAGAGGACCGCTTCCGCGCCTTCCTTGGCGTGCCGATCATTCAGCGCCGCCAGCTGTTGGGCGTGCTGGTGGTCCAGCAGCGCGAGCTGCGTCAGTTTGATGAAAGCGAAGAGTCTTTCCTCGTCACCCTCGCCACCCAGATGGCGGCGATCCTCTCCCAGTCCCAGCTGAACGCCCTGTTCGGCCAGTATCGTCAGACGCGCATTCGCGCCCTCCCGGCCTCTTCCGGGGTGGCGATCGCCGAGGGCTGGATGGACGTCAGCCTGCCGCTGATGGAGCAGGTGTATGAAGCCTCGACGCTGGACACCGCCTCGGAACGCGAACGCCTGACCGGCGCGCTGGAAGAGGCGGCTAACGAATTTCGTCGCTACAGCAAACGCTATGCTGCCGGCGCGCAAAAAGAGACGGCGGCGATCTTCGATCTCTACTCGCACCTCCTCTCCGACGCCCGCCTGCGTCGCGAGCTGTTTGCCGAAGTCGACAAAGGCGCGGTGGCCGAGTGGGCGGTCAAAAAGATCATTGAGAAGTTCGCCGAACAGTTTGCCGCGCTCAGCGACGGTTATCTGAAAGAGCGGGCCGGCGATCTGCGTACCCTGGGTCAGCGTCTGCTGTTCCATCTCGACGACAGCATTCAGGGGCCCAACACCTGGCCGGCGCGCATTATCCTCGTGGCGGACGAGCTGTCGGCCACCACCCTTGCCGAAGTGCCGCAGGATCGTCTGGTCGGTGTGGTGGTGCGCGATGGCGCCGCCAACTCCCATGCCGCCATTATGGTACGCGCCCTCGGGATCCCGACGGTGATGGGCGCCGATATCCAGCCCTCTCTGCTGCATGGCCATACGCTGATTGTCGATGGCTATCGCGGTGAGCTGCTGGTGGATCCCGAACCTGTTCTGTTGCAGGAATATCAGCGCCTTATTAGCGAAGAGAACGAGCTCAGCCGCCTGGCGGAGGACGATCTCCAGCGCGCGTCGGAGCTGAAAAGCGGCGAGCGGGTGAAAGTCATGCTCAACGCCGGCTTAAGCCCGGAGCACGAAGAGAAGCTCGGCAGCTTTGTTGACGGCATTGGCCTCTACCGTACCGAAATTCCCTTTATGCTGCAGAGCGGCTTCCCCTCTGAAGAGGAGCAGGTCGCCCAGTATCAGGGCATGCTGCAGATGTTTAACAGCAAACCGGTGACCCTGCGTACCCTGGACATCGGCGCGGATAAACAGCTGCCGTATATGCCGATCAGCGAAGAGAACCCGTGCCTCGGCTGGCGCGGGATCCGCATCACCCTCGATCAGCCGGAGATCTTTTTGATCCAGGTGCGAGCGATGCTGCGCGCCAACGCCGCCACCGGCAACCTCAGCATTTTGCTGCCTATGGTGACCAGTCTGGAGGAGGTGGATGAGGCCCGTCGGCTGATCGACCGCGCCAGCCGGGAAGTGGAAGAGATGATCGGCTACGCCATCCCACGTCCGCGCCTGGGGGTGATGCTGGAGGTCCCGTCGATGGTCTTTATGCTGCCGCAGCTGGCCAGTCGGATCGATTTTATCTCGGTAGGGACGAACGACCTGACCCAGTACCTGCTGGCCGTCGACCGCAACAATACCCGGGTCGCCAGCATGTATGACAGCCTGCATCCGGCGGTATTGCGGGCGCTGGCGATGATCGCCCATGACGCGGAGCGCTTTGGCATCGATCTGCGACTGTGCGGCGAGATGGCGGGCGACCCGATGTGCGTGACGATCCTTATCGGCCTCGGTTATCGCCATCTGTCGATGAACGGCCGCTCGGTGGCGAGGGTGAAATATCTGCTGCGCCGCATTGATATCGAAGAGGCGCAGGAGCTGTCGCGTCGCAGCCTTGATGCCCAGATGACCGCTGAGGTGCGCCATCAGGTGGCGGCCTTTATGGAGCGTCGCGGTCTCGGCGGCCTGATCCGCGGCGGGCGGTAGCGGTAGCCCGGGTGAGGCGTAAGCCGTAACCCGGGGATCCTCTGCTCGCACCATCCGGCAAAATAGGGTACCGCCGGGAAAACGGCATTCTGTTAGCATCCGTATACATATCTTTTACACGTTCGGCGCGGATCGCACTCCAGGCTTATGCTATGATTCGCCTCCTTCGGCGTGCCCGTTTTTATCGGGCATAGATCATCACCGCTGTCCACTTTCGGCGGAATAACAAGTCTTTATGGTGACAGATGAATAGTGGCTACCTGCATTTTCCGGAGTTCGATCCGGTCATTTTTTCTCTAGGCCCGGTCTCCCTCCACTGGTACGGTTTGATGTACCTGGTGGGCTTTGTCTTTGCGATGTGGCTGGCCACCCGTCGGGCGAATCGTTCGGGCAGCGGCTGGACGAAAAATGAAGTGGAAAACCTGCTCTACGCGGGCTTCCTCGGCGTCTTCCTGGGCGGCCGTATCGGCTACGTGCTGTTTTACAACCTGCCGGTATTTCTTGCCGATCCGCTGTATCTGTTCCGCGTCTGGGACGGCGGCATGTCGTTCCACGGCGGCCTGATCGGCGTGATCCTGGTGATGATTATCTTCGCCAGACGCACCAAACGCACCTTCTTCCAGGTCTCCGATTTTATCGCGCCGCTGATCCCGTTTGGCCTTGGCGCCGGGCGTCTGGGTAACTTCATCAACGGTGAGCTGTGGGGCCGCGTGGACCCGAGCTTCCACTACACGATGATTTTCCCGGGCTCCCGTGCCGAAGACCTGGCGCTGCTGCCGACGCATCCGGAATGGCAATCGCTGTTCGATACCTACGGCGCGCTGCCGCGTCACGCGTCGCAGCTGTACGAGCTGGCGCTGGAAGGCGTGGTGCTGTTCCTGATCCTGAACCTGTTTATCCGTAAACCGCGCCCGACCGGCTCCGTTTCCGGTCTGTTCCTGATTGGCTACGGCCTGTTCCGCATCATCGTGGAATTCTTCCGCCAGCCCGACGCCCAGTTCACCGGCGGCTGGGTGCAGTACATCAGCATGGGGCAGATTCTTTCGATCCCGATGGTGCTTGCGGGTATCATCATGATGGTTTGGGCTTACCGCCATCGTCCGCAGCAACAGAATTCTTGAGGAACCATGAAACAGTATCTTGATTTGATGCAGAAAGTGCTCACCGAGGGCACGCCAAAAAATGACCGCACCGGCACTGGCACGATCTCTATTTTCGGCCATCAGATGCGTTTTAACCTGCAGGAAGGCTTCCCGCTGGTGACCACCAAGCGCTGTCATTTACGCTCCATCATCCATGAACTGCTGTGGTTCCTGCAGGGCGACACCAACATCGCCTATCTGCACGACAACAACGTCACCATCTGGGACGAGTGGGCAGATGAAAATGGCGACCTGGGGCCGGTCTACGGCAAACAGTGGCGTTCCTGGCCTGCGCCGGACGGTCGTCATATCGACCAGATCACCACGGTGATGAACCAACTGAAAAACGACCCGGACTCCCGCCGGATCATCGTCTCGGCGTGGAACGTCGGCGAGCTGGATAAAATGGCGCTGGCGCCGTGCCACGCCTTCTTCCAGTTCTACGTCGCTGACGGCAAGCTCTCCTGCCAGCTGTATCAGCGCTCCTGCGACGTATTCCTCGGCCTGCCGTTCAATATCGCCAGCTACGCGCTGCTGGTGCATATGGTGGCGCAGCAGTGCGATCTGCAGGTCGGTGATTTCGTCTGGACCGGCGGCGACACCCATCTGTACAGCAACCATCTTGAGCAGACCAACCTGCAGTTGAGCCGCGAACCGCGTCCGCTGCCGAAGCTGGTCATCAAACGCAAACCGGCGTCGATTTTCGACTACCGTTTTGAAGACTTCGAGATTGAAGGTTACGATCCGCACCCGGGCATTAAAGCGCCGGTGGCGATTTAACCCCCCCTGCAGAGATGATCAACCGGCGCCCGATGGCGCCGGTTTTTTTATGCCTTTTGCACCATCAGAATGGAGGCTATCTCCATAGCCACAGGGATAAGGTCGCTTCAGCCTGCCCACTGCCCCCCCGGCGGTTGCGGTGGGCGAAGTTGGGTAGACGCTCGCAAAAAAATGTTCCTCTGTCGAGTATGCAAACCTTTTTTGCGTATCTGGCCGGGAAAGCTATTTTCCGTCGTCGCGCCAGGGTCAACCGCCGCGGCATACTCGACGCCATGAACAGAGAACATGGCTACACCCTGATGGAAACCCTGGTAACGCTGACACTGATGATGATCCTCAGCGTCGGCGGCCTGTACGGCTGGCAGCGCTGGCAGCAGCAGCAACAACTGTGGCAAACCGCCGTCCAGGTGCGGGATTTTCTGCTCTTTCTGCGCGATGACGCCAACGCGTACAACCGGGACCGCGTGCTTCGCGTCGGCCAGGACGAAGTGGGCTGGTGCCTGAGCGCGGAGGGGGAGGGGCCGGAATGCGCCTCGGGGACATCCTTCACGCTGCGCCCGCGCTGGCCGGGGATCACGCTGGCTGGCGTTACGCCTGGTCTGGGGTTTTATGGTCTGCGCAGCACCGCCTGGGCGGGGAATCTGCGGTTGCAGAGCGCGGCCGGCAGCTGGAGCATTGTGATCTCACACTGGGGGCGGATTCGTTTATGCCGCAGCGACAGCGCAGGAGGGTGTCAGTGAACAGTCGAGGATTTTCCCTGGCGGAGGCGCTTATCGCCATGGCCATCGGCTCGCTGCTGCTGATGGGGGCCTGCCGTTTTCTGCCTGCCCTGCAGCGTCATATTCTGCGCCAGGGCGAACAGCTGGCCCTGGAGAACGAGCTGTGGCAGCGCGTGCATGCCGTGGGAAAACATCTCCAGCGCGCCGGGTACTGCCGGGGAGCGTGCGGCGGAGCCGGGCTGGAGCTAGCCGCTGATGGCGAGTGTCTGATTGTGCGCTGGGATGCGAACAGCAACGGGAGATGGGAAACCTCCCCCGCGGCAGCGGCGGAGAGCACCGGCTTTCGCCTGCGCGACGGCGCGCTGGAGACCTTGCGCGGGGCCAGCGACTGCCGCGGGGGCGGATGGGAGAAAATCACCAACCCGGCCGCCATCGTGGTGACGCGCTTCTCGGTACAACGTCAGGTCACCTCGGGCTTCGCGCCGGAGCTGAGCGTGACGCTGGCGGCGCGCTCCGCGCAACAGAGGGGCCTGACGAGCGAGGTGGAGCAGCGGGTGACGGGGTATAACCTGTGATCCGTCAGCGTGGAATGTCGTCGCTGCTGATGGTGCTCCTGTTGCTGACCCTCGGCAGCCTGTTACTCGAGGGGCTTAACCTGCAGCAGCGGGCGCTGCTGGCGCAAACCGCCAGCGAAACGCAGGCGATCCGCGATACGGCGATAGCCCATTCGGCGCTGCAGTGGGGAAAACAACAGGCCTGGTCGGCGCAGCTGCCGCTGGCCTGCCGGGAGCAGACGCCGCAGGGCTGGCGCGCCTGCCTGCGTATCTTCGGCGACGGTTCACTGTTGCTCAGCAGCGCCAGCGGCGAGGTGCAGGTCTGGCAGTCCGGCGAGGTGCGCGGCGGGCAGGTGCGTTTTTCCGCCCACGGCTGGAGCGATTTTTGCCCGCTCAGGGAGGCGAGCTTATGTCAAATGCCCTGAAGCATCAGCGGGGGTTTAGCCTGCCGGAGACCGTGCTGGCGATGGCGCTGATGGTGCTGACGGTCACCGCGCTGGGCGGCTATCAGCGCGGAATGGCGCAAGGAATTGTCCAGTTGAACCAGACCCGTCAGCTGTGGCGGGACGCGTGGCGCTATAGCCAGCTCTCCGCGCCGCCCTCGCCGGAACACGGGCAGGTAAGCCGTATGCAGACATCGACGCAAAGATGTGTCAGCATCACGGTAACGATCAGTAGGCCCGTTGCAAAGCGGGTGCAGATGACCCGGCTGCATTGCCCGGTTAGTCAGTAGTCAGGAGCAATTATGTTAAGGGTATACCACTCAAACCGGCTGGATGTTCTCGAGGCGTTGATGGAATTTATCGTCGAGCGCCAGCGGCTGGATGACCCTTTTCAGGCCGAAATGGTGCTGGTGCAGAGTACCGGTATGGCGCAGTGGCTGCAGATGACCCTGGCCTCGCGCTTCGGAATTGCCGCCAATATCGAGTTCCCGCTGCCGGCGAGCTTTATCTGGGACATGTTCGTGCGCGTCCTGAAAGATATTCCTGGCGAAAGCGCCTTCAGCAAGCAGAGCATGAGCTGGAAGCTGATGACCCTCCTGCCGCAGCACCTGGAGGAAGACGATTTTATCTTGCTGCGCCAGTATCTGAGCGATGACGGCGACAAGCGCAAACTGTTTCAACTCGCCGCCCGGGTGGCGGACCTCTATGACCAGTACCTCGTCTATCGCCCGGAGTGGCTGATGCGCTGGGAGGCCGGCCAGCGGGTGGAAGGTCTCGGCGATGCCCAGCAGTGGCAGGCGCCGCTGTGGCAGGCGCTGGTGAGCTATACCGCCGAGCTGGGGCAACCGCAGTGGCACCGCGCCAATCTCTACCAGCGCTTTATCAGTACCCTGGAAAAAGCGGACGAACCGCCCGCCGGGCTGCCGTCGCGCGTCTTTATCTGCGGGATTTCCGCGCTGCCGCCGGTCTATCTTCAGGCCCTGCAGGCGCTGGGTAAGCATGTCGATGTCTACGTATTGTTTACCAACCCCTGCCGCTACTACTGGGGAGACATTAAGGATCCGGCGTTCCTGGCGAAGCTGCTGTCGCGCCAGCGGCGCCATCACCGCGAGGCGCGCGCGCTACCCCTGTTTCGCGACACCGAGCAGGCGCCGGGGTTGTTTAATGACGCTGGGGAACAGGATGTCGGCAACCCGTTGCTCGCCTCCTGGGGCAAACTGGGGCGCGACTATATCTACCTGTTGGCGGGGCTGGAGCGCTATGAGGAGCTGGACGCCTTTGTCGATATTGCCCCCGATAACCTGTTGCATAACCTGCAATCGGATATCCTCGAACTGCGCAACGCGGCGGTGGCCGGGCAGAGCGCAGAGGCGTTCGCCCACAGTCGCGACAAACGTCCGCTGGCGCTGGATGACCGCAGCCTGAGCATTCACGTCTGCCACAGTCCGCAGCGCGAAGTGGAGGTTCTGCACGATCGGCTACTGGCGATGCTGGAGGCGGATCCGACGCTCACGCCGCGGGATATCATCGTCATGGTGGCGGATATCGACAGCTACAGTCCCTATATTCAGGCGGTGTTTGGCGCGGCCAGCGGCGATCGCTGGTTGCCGTGGGCGATCTCCGACCGTCGCGCCCGCGAGTCGCACCCGGTGCTGCAGGCGTTTATCACGCTGCTCTCGCTGCCGGACAGCCGCTTCGCCAGCGAAGATGTGCTGGCGCTGCTGGACGTGCCGGTGCTGGCGGCGCGCTTTAATATCACTGAAGAAGGGCTGCGCTACCTGCGCCAGTGGGTGAACGAGTCCGGCGTCCGCTGGGGAATGGATGACGACAACGTCCGCGAGCTGGACCTGCCGGCGACCGGGCAGCATACCTGGCGGTTCGGCCTCACCCGCATGCTGTTGGGCTACGCGATGGACAGCCGCGAGGGAGAGTGGCAGTCGGTGCTGCCGTATGACGAATCCAGCGGTTTGATCGCCGAACTGGTGGGCAACCTCGCGTCGCTGCTGATGCAGCTTAATCTGTGGCGACGCGGCCTTGCCCAGCAGCGGCCGCTGGCGGAGTGGCTGCCGGTCTGTCGCGATCTGCTGAATGACTTTTTCCTGCCGGACAGCGAGACCGAAGCGGCGCTGGCACTGATTGAGCAACAATGGCTGGCGGTTATTGATAGCGGTCTGGAAGCACAGTATGGCGACCAGGTGCCGCTGACGCTACTGCGCGATGAGCTGGCCCAGCGTCTCGATCAGCAGCGGATCAGCCAGCGCTTTCTTGCTGGCCCGGTCAACATCTGTACCCTGATGCCAATGCGTTCGATCCCCTTTAAGGTGGTGTGCCTGCTGGGGATGAATGACGGAGTCTATCCGCGAACGCTACCGCCGCTGGGCTTTGATTTAATGAGCCAGAAGCCGCAGCGCGGCGACCGCAGCCGGCGCGATGATGACCGCTATCTGTTCCTCGAAGCGCTGATGTCCGCCGAACAGACGCTGTATATCAGCTACATCGGCCGTTCGATCCAGGACAACAGCGAGCGCTTTCCCTCGGTGCTGGTGCAGGAGCTGGTGGATTATATCGGCCAGAGCCACTGTCTCGCTGGCGACGAGGAGCTTGATTGTGACGCCAGCGAAGCCCGTGTCAAAGCTCATATCACCCATCTGCACACGCGCATGCCGTTCGACGTCGCTAATTTCCAGGAAGACGAGAACAAGAGCTACGCTCGTGAATGGCTGGCCGCCGCCGGCCAGCAGGGAGAGGCGCATAGCGATTTTATACAGCCGCTCACCGCGCCGCCGATTGACAGCCTGCCGTTCGATCAGCTCCTGCGTTTCTGGCAGCACCCGGTACGCGCGTTCTTTCAGCAGCGTTTGCGGGTCAATTTCCGCGCCGAAGAGGACGATATTCCAGACGACGAGCCCTTCACTCTTGAAGGGCTGAGCCGTTATCAACTGAATCAGCAACTGCTCAATACGCTTATCGAGGAGCAGGACGTCTCAGCCATGTTCCGCCGCTTCCGCGCCGCCGGCGAGCTACCGTATGGCGCCTTTGGCGAGCTGGTCTGGGAGACGCAGCGCCTGGAGATGCAGGCGCTGGCCGAGCGGGTGATGGCCGAGCGCCAGCAGGCGCAGAGCATGGAGATCGATCTGCAGTGCGGCGGCGTGAACCTGACCGGCTGGCTGCAGCAGGTGCAGCCGGACGGTCTGCTGCGCTGGCGGCCTTCGCTGCTGAGCGTCTCCCAGGGGATGCAACTTTGGCTGGAACACCTTGTCTACTGTGCCAGCGGCGGCACCGGCGAGAGCCGGCTGTTTGTGCGGAAAGAGGGAGAGTGGCGCTTCCCGGCGCTGGCGCCCGCCGAGGCGCAGGCGTACCTTAATGCGCTGGTGGATGGCTATTTGCTGGGGATGTCGCAGCCGCTGCTGCTGCTGCCGGAAAGCGGTGGCGCCTGGCTGAAAGCCTGTTACGACGCCGAAAAGGATGTCATCTTAATGGACGAAGAGACGCAGCAGAAAGCGCGGAGCAAATTCCTGCAGACCTACGAAGGTAATATGGTGGTCAGCGGGGAGGGCGCCGATATCTGGTATCAACGCCTGTGGCGTTCGCTGGAGCCGGCGCATTACGAAGAAATTATTGCTCAGACGCAGCGTTATCTGTTACCGCTATATCGTTACCATCAGTCCACACAAATTTAAATAGTATAAAAATTGCGCAGTGAATGGCGGTTCATTTATTATGCGCAACGTATCACGGACTGATGGACATAAAAGGCTGCACGCTGTGCAGCGCAAGTTTGTTAATGATGAGGTTCGTGAATGCCCCGCAGTTTATGGTTCAAGGTTTTTGTTGTGCTGGCCGCCCTCTGGGCGCCGTTTAGTCAGGCCGACACCGGATGGCAGCCGATTCAGGAGACGATCCGCAAAAGCGAAAAAGATACGCGTCAGTATCAGGCGATCCGCCTTGATAACGACATGGTCGTGCTGCTGGTTTCCGATCCGCAGGCGGTGAAATCGCTGTCGGCGCTGGTGGTGCCGGTGGGATCCCTGCAGGATCCGGCCGATCATCAGGGGCTGGCGCATTTTCTGGAACATATGACGCTGATGGGGTCGCAAAAATATCCCCAGCCTGACAGCCTTGCAGAGTTTCTTAAACTGCACGGCGGCAGCCATAACGCCAGCACCGCGCCTTACCGCACCGCGTTTTATCTCGAAGTGGAAAATGATGCGCTGGACGGGGCCGTAGACCGCCTGGCCGACGCCATCGCCGCGCCGCTGCTGGATAAGAAATATGCCGATCGCGAACGTAACGCGGTCAACGCCGAACTGACGATGGCCCGGACGCGAGACGGGATGCGCATGGCCCAGGTCAGCGCGGAGACCATCAACCCGGCCCACCCGGCGGCCCACTTCTCCGGTGGTAACCTCGAGACGCTCAGCGATAAGCCCGGCAGCCCGGTACTTGACGCGCTGCATACCTTCCGCGATAGCTGGTACTCCGCCAACCTGATGAAAGCGGTGATCTACAGCAACAAGCCGTTGCCGGAGCTGGCGCGGATGGCTGCTGACACCTTTGGCCGCGTGCCGAATCGTCAGATCAGCAGGCCGGAAATTACCGTCCCGGTGGTAACGGATGCGCAAAAAGGCATCATTATTCACTATGTGCCGGCGATGCCGCGCAAAGTGCTGCGCGTCGAGTTTCGCATCGACAACAACAGCGATCGCTTCCGCAGCAAAACCGATGAGCTGGTCACCTATCTCATCGGCAACCGCAGCCCGGGCACGCTCTCCGACTGGCTGCAAAAGCAGGGGCTGGCGGAAGGTATCCGCGCCGATTCCGATCCGGTGGTAAACGGCAACAGCGGTGTGCTGGCGATCTCTGCTACCCTCACCGATAAAGGCCTGGCGCACCGCGACGAAGTGACGGCGGCCATTTTCAGCTATCTCGACCTCCTGCGTACTCAGGGCATCGACAAACGGTACTTCGATGAACTGGCGCATGTGCTGGCGCTGGATTTCCGCTATCCGTCGATCAACCGCGACATGGACTACGTGGAATGGCTGGCGGATACCATGATCCGGGTGCCGGTCGAGCATGCGCTGGACGTGGTGAATATTGCCGACCAGTACGACCCGCAGGCGATCAAAGATCGGCTGGCGATGATGACCCCGCAGAACGCCCGTATCTGGTATATCAGCCCCCAGGAGCCGCATAACAAGACGGCCTATTTTGTCGATGCGCCGTATCAGGTGGATAAGATTAGCGAGCAGACGTTCGCTGACTGGCAGCAAAAATCGCAGGCCATCCAGCTACAGCTGCCGGTGCTCAACCCCTATATTCCGGATGATTTCACCCTCATCAAAAGCGATAAAGCCTGGCCGCATCCGCAGCTGATCCTTGATGAACCGACGCTGCGGGTGGTGTATGCCCCGAGCCAGTATTTTGCCAGCGAGCCGAAGGCGGATATCTCCCTGGTGCTGCGTAATCCCCAGGCGATGGACAGCGCTCGCCGGCAGGTGATGTTTGCCCTCAACGATTATCTCGCCGGCATCGCCCTCGATCAGCTCAGTAACCAGGCGGCGGTCGGCGGCATTTCGTTCTCCACCGGCGCTAATAACGGATTAATGGTCAATGCCAACGGCTATACCCAGCACCTTCCGGCACTGTTCAGCGATCTGTTGCAGGGATACTTCAGCTATACGCCGACCGAGGAGCAGCTGAAGCAGGCCAAATCCTGGTATGCGCAGATGATGGACTCCGCCGAGAAAGGCAAAGCCTACGATCAGGCGATAATGCCGATCCAGATGGTCTCCCAGGTGCCGTACTTCCAGCGCGAAGTGCGCCGGGCGCTGCTGCCCTCCATCACTCTTAAAGAGGTGCTCGACTACCGCGCCAACCTGAAAACCAAGGGGCGTCCTGAACTGATGGTGATCGGCAATATGACCGCCGATGCCGCCACGACGCTGGCCCGCCAGATCCAGCAGCAGCTGGGCGCCGACGGCAACGAATGGTGCCGTAATAAAGACGTGGTGGTGAACCGGCAGCAGCTGGCGATCTTCAACAAAGCGGGCAACAGCACCGACTCCGCGCTGGCCGCGGTGTTCGCGCCGCCCAACGTGGATGAGTTCAGCAGCACCGCCGCCAGCACCCTGCTGGGGCAGATTATTCAGCCGTGGTTCTACAACCAGCTGCGTACCGAAGAGCAGCTCGGCTACGCGGTCTTTGCCTTCCCGATGAACGTGGGGCGCCAGTGGGGCATGGGCTTCCTGCTGCAGAGTAGCGATAAGCAGCCGGCCTTCCTCTGGCAGCGGTTCCAGGCCTTCTTCCCCACCGCGGAGGCGAAGCTGCGGGCGATGAAGCCGGAAGAGTTTGCTCAGCTCCAGCAGGCGGTGATAAGCCAGATGCTGCAGGCGCCGCAGACGCTGGGCGATGAAGCCTCGAAACTGAGCAAAGATTTCGATCGCGGTAATATGCGTTTTGATTCACGTGATAAAGTAGTGGCTCAGATTAAACTGCTGACGCCGCAAAAACTTGCCGACTTCTTCCATCAGACGGTGGTGGATCCGCAGGGCATGACGATATTGTCCCAGATTTCCGGTAGCCAGAATGGCAAAGCGGACTATGCCCAGCCGAAAGGCGGCAAAGTGTGGGAAAACGTCAGCGCATTGCAGCAATCCTTACCCCTGATGCGAGAGAATGAATGACCGACACCGCTGAGTCTTTGGATCCCCTGCGCTTGCCCCTGAGGGGCGAGCGCCTGATAGAAGCCTCTGCGGGCACCGGAAAAACCTTTACCATCGCCGCGCTGTATCTGCGGCTGCTGCTGGGGCTGGGCGGCGAGTCCGCCTATTCCCGCGCTATCAGCGTCGAAGAGCTGCTGGTGGTGACCTTTACCGAGGCGGCGACCGAAGAGCTGCGCGGGCGTATCCGCAGCAACATCCACGAACTGCGCATCGCCTGCCTGCGCGGCGAATCCGACAATCCGCTCTACAGCGCGCTGCTGGCGGAGATCGTCGATAAAGACGACGCCGCGAAGACGCTGCTGCTGGCTGAACGGCAGATGGACGAGGCGGCGGTATTCACCATCCACGGCTTTTGCCAACGGATGCTGAGCCTTAACGCCTTCGAGTCGGGCATGCTGTTCGAGCAGCAACTGATCGAGGATGAATCCCGCCTGCGCTATCAGGCCTGCGCTGACTTCTGGCGCCGCCACTGCTATCCGCTGACCCGCGATATCGCGGCGGTGATCCACTACGTCTGGAAAGGGCCGCGCGATCTGCTGAAGTCTCTTGACCGCTGGCTGCAGGGCGAAGCGCCGCAGCTTAAGTCGCCGCCGGCCCCCGACGAGACGCTGGCCGAACGCCATCAGCAGATCATCGGCCGCATTGACTCGCTCAAGCAGCAGTGGCGCGAGCAGGTGGGCGAGATCGAAGGCGTGCTGGAAAATTCCGGGCTCGACCGGCGGAAATACAATCGTGGCAACCAGGGCAAATGGCTTGAGAAAGTGAACGCCTGGGCGCAGGAAGAGACGTTAAGCTACCAGCTGCCCGACGCGCTGGAGAAATTTGCCCAGTCGTTTCTGCTCGAGCGCACCAAAGCCGGTGGCGAACCGCCGGTGCACCCGCTGTTTAGCGCCGTAGAGTCGCTGCTGGCCTCCTCGCTGACGCTCACCGATCTGGTGCTGGCGAGAGCGATGGTCGAGATCCGCGATGCGGTCGCCCGCGAAAAGCGCCGCCGCGGCGAGCTGGGGTTTGACGATATGCTCAGCCGGCTTGACGAGGCGCTGCGCGGCGACAGCGGCGAGACGCTGGCCAGCGCCATTCGCCAGCGTTTTCCGGTGGCGATGATCGATGAATTTCAGGACACCGACCCCCAGCAGTACCGGATTTTTCGCCGCATCTGGCGCCGGCAGCCGGAGACGGCGCTGCTGCTGATCGGCGATCCGAAGCAGGCCATCTACGCCTTTCGCGGCGCCGATATCTTTACCTATATGAAAGCGCGCGGCGACGTTACCGCGCACTACACCCTCGATACCAACTGGCGCTCCTCGCCGGGCATGGTGAGCAGCGTCAATCGGCTGTTCAGCCTCAGCGATAACCCCTTCATGTTCCGCGAGATCCCGTTTCTGCCGGTGAAGGCGGCGGCAAAGAATCAGGGGCTGCGCTTTACCGTTGACGCGGCGGACGTACCGGCGATGAACGTCTGGCTGATGCCCGGCGACACCGTCGGGTCTGGCGATTATCAAACGTTTATGGCGCAGCTCTGCGCCACGCAGATCCGCGACTGGCTGAGCGCCGGGCAGCAGGGGCGCGCGCTGCTGTGGCGCGGGGAAACCTCGCGCCCGGTGCAGGCCTCGGATATCACCGTGCTGGTGCGCAACCGGCTGGAGGCGGCGCAGGTGCGTGAAGCGCTGCAGACGCTGGGCATCCCCTCGGTCTACCTCTCCAACCGCGACAGCGTTTTCGAGACGCTGGAGGCCCAGGAGCTGCTCTGGCTGCTGCAGGCGGTGCTGGCCCCGGAGCGGGAAAATACCCTGCGCAGCGCGCTGGCGACCTCGATGTTTGGCCTGACCGCGCTGGATATTGAAAACCTGAACCAGGATGAGCAGGCGTGGGACGCGCTGGTGGAAGAGTTCAGCGAATACCGCCAGATCTGGCGTCAGCGCGGAGTGATGCCGATGCTGCGGGCGTTGATGACGGCCCGGCATATCGCCGAGAATCTGCTGGCGACCCGCGGCGGCGAGCGGCGCTTAACCGACATTCTGCATATCAGCGAACTGCTGCAGGAGGCGGCCAGCCAACTGGAAAGCGAGCATGCCCTGGTGCGCTGGCTGGCGCAGCATATCGCCGAGCCGGACAGCAACGCCGCCAGCCAGCAGATGCGTCTCGAAAGCGATAAGCACCTGGTGCAAATTGTCACCATTCACAAGTCAAAAGGGCTGGAATACCCCCTGGTCTGGCTGCCGTTTATCGCCCGGTTTCGTAAACAGGACCAGGCGTTCTACCACGATCGCGAGACGTTCGCGGCGGTACTGGATCTGGGCCAGGATGAGGCCAGCCTCGAGCTGGCGGAGGCGGAACGGCTGGCGGAAGATCTGCGCCTGCTGTACGTCGCCCTGACCCGTGCGGTCTGGCACTGCAGCCTCGGCGTGGCGCCGCTAAGCAGCCGGAAATCCGGCAACAGCGATTTCCACCTCAGCGCGCTGGGGCGGCTGTTGCAGGCGGGCGAAGCCATGGACGCCGCCGGGCTGGCCGCGCGGCTGGTGGACTTCTGTCATGGCGATATTGCATTACAGAGACCGGGCGAGCTGGATCTGACCCCGTGGCAGGCGCCCGCGGCGACCATCCCCCCGCTGTCGGCGCGCGAGCTGCAGCGCCGCATCGCCGACGACTGGCGGGTGACCAGCTACTCCGGACTGCAACAGCATGGTTTCAGCGGCGGGCAGGATCTGCTGCCGCGTCTGGATGTCGATGCCGCCGGCGTCGGCGAAGTCGTGGAAGAGCCGCAGCTGACTCCGCACCAGTTTCCGCGCGGCGCCGCGCCGGGGACCTTCCTGCACAGCCTGTTTGAGGAGCTGGACTTCACCCAGCCGGTGCCGGACGGGTGGATGGCGGAGAAGCTGCAGCTGAGCGGGTTTGACGCGCAGTGGGCGCCGGTGCTGACCGACTGGCTGGGGGGCGTGCTGAAGACTCGCCTGCCGGGAGCGGATATTGCGCTCAATCAGCTTGCGGCGCGGGATAAACAGGTGGAGATGGCGTTTTATCTGCCTATCGCTCAGCTGCTGACGGCGGAGCGCCTTGACGCGCTTATCCGCCAGTACGATCCCCTCTCCGCCGACACGCCACCGCTGGATTTCCGCCAGGTGCGTGGCATGCTGAAGGGCTTTATCGATCTGGTCTTCCGCCACGAAGGCCGTTATTACCTGCTGGATTACAAATCCAACTGGCTGGGGGAAGACCGCGAGGCCTACACCCGGCCGGCAATGGAGCAGGCGATGCGTGCCCACCGCTACGATCTGCAGTATCAGTTGTACAGCCTGGCGCTGCACCGCTATCTGCGCCACCGGCTGGCCGATTATGACTATGACCGCCACTTCGGCGGCGTGATTTATCTTTTCCTGCGCGGCATGGACGGGCAGGAGGGAGGGCAGGGGATCTTCACCACCCGGCCGGTGAGACCGCTGATTGACGGTCTGGATCAGCTTTTTGCCGGAGAAACTCAGGAGGAGGCCTCATGACTTTCGAACAATTACTGCTGGCGGCGGTGGAGCAGCGTCTGCTGCGGCCGCTGGACGTCCAGTTTGCCCTGATGGTGGCGCAAAACGACCCGCCGGCGGTCATGCTGGCGGCGGCCTTGCTGAGCCGGGATGCTGGCGAGGGGCACGTTTGCCTGCCGCTGTCGCGGTTGAGCGGCGACGAGGCGCTGAGCGGAAAAGCGGGGGAGATCCGCGATCGGCTGCTGGCCGAAGCCGGCGCGCCGGAGGACTGGCCCGCGCTACTGCTCGCTTCATCGGCAGTGAGCTGCGGCGATGCTCCGGCGCCGATGATTTTATGCGGCGACCGGCTCTATCTGAACCGGATGTGGCGCAACGAGCTGACCGTCGCCCGCTTCTTTAACGAAGCCAACCGGGTGCTGGAGATGGATGAGGCGCGGCTGGCGTCAACGCTAAATGCGCTGTTTCCCGCCACTGGCGAAACCGACTGGCAAAAAGTGGCCGCGGCGGTGGCGCTGACCCGCCGTATCTCGGTGATCTCCGGTGGTCCCGGGACCGGGAAAACCACCACCGTGGCGAAGCTTCTGGCGGCGCTGATCCAGATTGACGACAGTCCACGCTGTCGTATTCGCCTGGCGGCACCGACGGGGAAAGCGGCGGCGCGCCTGACCGAATCGCTGGGCGCGGCGCTGAGAAAGCTGCCGCTGACCGATGCGCAGAAAGCGTTAATTCCCACCGAGGCCAGCACGCTGCATCGTCTGCTGGGCGCCCAGCCCGGCAGCCAGCGCATGCGCTATCACGCCGGCAACCCGCTGCATCTGGATGTGCTGGTCGTGGATGAAGCCTCGATGATTGACCTGCCGATGATGTCGCGGCTTATCGACGCGCTGCCGGCCCACGGGCGGGTGATTTTCCTCGGCGATCGCGACCAGCTGGCCTCCGTGGAAGCGGGGGCGGTGCTGGGGGATATCTGCGCCTGGGCGAGCTCGGGCTACACTGCCGCGCGGGCGCAGGAGCTGACCCGGCTGACCGGTTCTCCGGTGCCCGCGGGCGATGGGACTATCGCTGGCGCGCTGAGAGACAGCTTGTGCCTGCTGCAAAAGAGCTATCGCTTCGGCAGTCACTCCGGCATCGGGAGCCTGGCGCGGGCGGTGAATGCTGGCGCGCGCGCGGAGGTGAAGGTCACGCTGCGCCAGCCGTTTGACGATATCGCGCTTCATCCCCTCAGCACGACTGAAGAGTACGAGGCCATGCTCGGCGCGGCCCAGCAGGGCTATGAACGCTACCTGCAGCTGCGCCGCGAGCGGGCCGAACCGCAGGCCATGCTGGCCGCTTTCAGCGAATTCCAGCTGCTGTGCGCGCTGCGTGAAGGGCCGTACGGCGTGAGCGGCGTCAATGAGCGGCTGGAGCAGCGGCTCAACCGCCAGCGGGCGATCGCCCTGCCGCGCCACTCCCGCTGGTATGACGGCCGACCGATCATGATATCGCGCAACGACAGCGCGCTGGGGCTGTTTAACGGCGATATCGGCATAGCGCTGGAGCGCAACGGCGAGCTGCGGGTGTGGTTCCTGATGCCCGACGGCACCATCAAGTCGGTGCAACCGAGTCGCCTGCCGGAGCATGATACCGCCTGGGCGATGACCGTGCATAAATCGCAGGGCTCCGAGTTCGAACATGCGGCGCTGATCCTACCGGCGCGCAGCGTCCCGCTGGTGACCCGCGAACTGGTCTACACGGCGATCACCCGCGCGAAACAGCGATTGTCGCTCTATGCCGACGAGCAGGTGCTCTCCCAGGCCATTGTGACGCGCACCGAGCGGCGCAGCGGCCTGGCGGAGATTTTCGCCGGGCGCGAAGCCCCCTGAGAGGCCGCATCCGGGCGATGGGAAAATAATGCAGCCCGTTGCCCGGACTGGCAGAAAAATCAGTAGCTGAAGACCAGGGGGATGAGCCAGAGCACCGATATCGAGTTCATGGCGCAAAAGCGGACTGCCGCGCCGCTGGCCAGCGGTGGGGTGGAACAGCGGGCACAAAAAATCACCAGCGAGGAGATGAGAACATTCATGCCGGACGTCAGGGCCAGCAGGAATAATATCGCGATGGCGGCGCCGAGCGCGGCATAACCATGCTGATGATGGCGCTGGTTATCCCAGAGCAGCAATATCATCAGCAACCACGGATAGAGGGTGACCGTGGCGGTAATGAGGTTGATATGTCTGACCAGCCAGTTCGGTTTGGTTTCCATTATTTCAGCGATCCTTGCAGGGCGGGTGGCGGCCGTGGCGCCAGTCGACGTCCTGTCGACAGCCAGTAGCATATCGGTGAGCCAGCGAGAAAGAAATGGTCTGCGCGGAAACCAGGAATTTAGCCCGCGTACCGCAGACGAGCGCTGGCGCGAAGCGTGGCGGGAGACCGGCCCAGGATAAAGCGATAAGCGTCGCGCTATCCCGGGCCGTTAGAAAGGGTGAAGAAGGGCCTAAGCGAGGTCGGCCATCAGCACCTTCGACCGGCGCTGATAGTTATACATCTGCTTTTTACTCTCCGGCAGCAGGTCGATATCCACCGGCGTGAAGCCGCGCTCCTGGAACCAGTGGATGCTGCGGGTGGTTAGCACGAACAGCTTGCTCAGTCCCATCTGTCTGGCCTGAGCGGCAATACGCTCCAGAAGCACCTCTCCCCGCGACGAGCTCCGGTAATCCGGATGCACCGCCACGCAGGCCATTTCGCCGATCTTCTCTTCCGGGAAAGGATAGAGGGCAGCGCAGGCGATAGTGGTGTTATCGCGCTGAATAATGGTGAATTTGTCGATCTCCATCTCCAGCTGCTCGCGGGAGCGGCGCACCAGGATGCCCTGCTGCTCAAGCGGGCTTATCAGCTCAAGAATACCGCCGATATCGTTGATGGTCGCCCGGCGGATCTGCTCCGCGCTCTCCATGACGATCTGGGTGCCGATGCCGTCGCGTGAGAACAGCTCCTGCAGCAGCGCGCCATTTTCCTGATAGCTGATCAGGTGGCAGCGCCGCACGCCGCTGCGGCAGGCCTTCACGGCCCCGCGCAGGAAGCGCACGGTGCCGGAGTTATAATCTTCGTCCGCTTCCAGCTCTTCGACGCGGGCCTGCGCCTCATTAGGGAACAGTTCGGAGACGATTTCCCCGGCCTGGTTGTAAACCCCTTGCGACGAACAGAAGCCGATCATTTTCTCCGCCTTCAGCTTGATGGCCAGCTGGGTGGCGATCTCTTCCGAAGTCAGGTTAAAGCTCTCGCCGGTGACCGACACCGCGACCGGCCCCATCAGGACAATGGCGCCGCTGTCGAGCTGACGATGAATCGCCTCTTCGTCAATGCGGCGAATGCGTCCGCTGTGGCAATAATCGACGCCGTCATCGACGCCCAGCGGCTGGGCGATGATAAAGTTGCCGCTGACAACGTTGATATGGGCCCCCTGCAGCGGGGTGTTGTTGAGGCTCATCGACAGGCGGGCGGTGATCTCCAGCTGCAGCATCCCCGCCGCCTGCTTAACCAGCTCAAGCGTTTTAGCGTCAGTCACTCGCGTCTGCTTGTGATAGACCGGCTCGTGGTGGTGCTCGGCGAGGTTAGCGTCAATCTGCGGGCGGGCGCCATAGACCACGACCAGGCGAATGCCCAGGCTATGCAATAATCCTATGTCATTGACAATATTTGAGAAATTTTCATGCTCAATGGCTTCGCCGCCCAGCATGATGACAAACGTTTTTCCCCGATGGGCATTAATATAGGGAACAGAATGGCGGAATCCTTCTACCAGTTCAGTGCGACGTTCCTTCACCATGACAAACCCTCAATGCATGATTATTCGTAATTATTGTATTTTTATTCTGTTTTGCTGTTAAACGCAAGTGCCAATTTTAGGCTAAGCCACGAAAAACATGTGACCCGGCGCAGGGTGTCAATGAATGTTTACCCTTTTATAGATGACAGGTTATATGCCTTTCGTTAAAGTTTCTGGTCAATCTGTTTGTTTTGGGTACAAATGCGTTTTTATTGCTTGGGAGTGGCATGTCGGGAAACAACTCTGGATTAAGCCGTCGCCGTCTGCTGCAGGGCGCGGGCGCCATGTGGTTAATGAGCGTGAGCCCTGTGGGGCTGGCTGCCGATGCGCGGGTGGTCGCTGTTCGCGTCTGGCCAGCATCGACCTACACGCGCGTCACGGTAGAATCGAATCATGTGCTGAAATACCGGCAGTTTGCCCTCAGTAACCCGGAGCGGGTGGTGGTGGATCTGGAAGGGGTTAACCTGAACTCTGTGCTGAAGGGCATGGGGGGGCAGATCCGCGTGACGACCCCTTTATTCAGTCCGCTCGCGTGGGCCAGTTTGATCCGCAAACCGTGCGCATGGTTTTTGAGCTCAAGCAGAACGTTAAGCCGCAGCTGTTTGCCCTCGCGCCGGTGGCCGGCTTTAAAGAGCGTCTGGTGATGGATCTCTATCCCGCCAACGCCACCGATGTTCAGGATCCGCTGCTGGCGCTGCTCGAGGATTACAACAAAGGCGATCTGGAGCGTCAGGTGCCGCCGGCGCAAAGAGGACCGCAGCCGGGCAAAGCCGGGCGTGACCGGCCGATTGTCATTATGCTCGATCCCGGACACGGCGGCGAAGACTCCGGCGCCGTGGGGAAGTATCGCACCCGCGAGAAAGATGTGGTGCTGCAGATTGCCCGCCGCCTCCGGGCGCTGATCGACAAAGAAGGCAATATGAAGGCCTATATGACCCGCAACGAAGACGTGTTTATCCCGTTGAAGGTGCGTGTCGCCAAGGCGCAGAAGCAGCGCGCCGACCTGTTCGTGTCGATTCACGCCGACGCCTTTACCAGCCGCCAGCCCAGCGGTTCCTCAGTGTTTGCCCTCTCCACCAGGGGGGCCACCAGTACCGCGGCAAAATATCTCGCCCAGACGCAGAACGCCTCGGATCTGATCGGTGGGGTCAGCAAGAGCGGCGACCGCTATGTCGACCACACCATGTTCGATATGGTGCAGTCCCTGACCATCGCCGACAGCCTCAAATTTGGCAAGGCGGTGCTGGAGAAAATGGGCAATATCAATAACCTGCACAAGAATCGGGTAGAGCAGGCGGGCTTTGCGGTGCTGAAGGCGCCGGATATCCCCTCCATTCTGGTGGAGACGGCGTTTATCAGTAACGTGGAAGAAGAGCGGAAGCTGAAAACGGCCAAATTCCAGCAGGAGGTAGCCGAGTCGATCCTCGCCGGGATTAAAGCCTACTTCGCCGACGGCGCGACGCTGGCCCGTCGCGGATAACCACACAGGAAAGGGATATGGCCTTACTGAAAAGCGCCCATGGCGGTAACATCCGCGAGGCCGCCGCCCTGCTGGGTATTGCGCCCGGCGAGCTGCTGGATTTTAGCGCCAACATCAATCCGCTGGGGATGCCAGCTTCGCTCAGGCAGGCGATCGTCGACAACCCAGGCTGCGCCGAGCGCTACCCTGACGTTGAATATCAACAGCTGCATCAGGCGCTGGCTGCCCACCATCAGCTGCCGGCGGCGCATATCCTTGCCGGCAACGGCGAAACTGAATCGATCTTCACCCTCGTCCACGGCCTTAAGCCGCGGCGGGCGATGATCGTCATTCCTGGTTTCGCGGAGTACCGGCGGGCGCTGCAGACGGTGGACTGCGAGTTGGTGGAGTATGCCCTCCGGGAGTGCGATGGCTGGCAACTGACTGACGCCATCCTCGATGCCCTGACTCCGGCGCTGGACTGCCTGTTTCTTTGCACCCCGAATAACCCCACCGGCCTGCTGCCGGAGCGGGGCCTGCTGGAAGCCATTGCGCAGCGCTGTCGGGCGCTGAACATCAGCCTGATCCTTGACGAGGCCTTTCTCGATTTTATCCCCGACCAGCCGGGATTTATTCCCCTGCTGGCGCAGCACCCGCACGTCTGGGTTCTGCGCTCGCTCACCAAATTTTATGCTATTCCGGGGCTGCGTCTCGGCTACCTGCTCAACGCTGACGCCCAGGCAGTGGCCCGGCTGCGCGAGCGACAAATGCCGTGGTCCATCAATGCCTATGCCGCCCTGGCCGGAGAGATCATCCTCCAGGACCGGGCGTATCAGCGGGCCACCTGGCAGTGGCTGCAGGAGGAGGGGGCGCGTTTCTGTTCACGACTGAAAGAGATTACCGGGCTGACCGTGTGGCCCGGGCGCGCCAACTATCTGTTCTTGCGCTGCGACAGGCAAGGGCTTGACCTGCAATACGCCCTGCTGCGCCAGCATGTGCTGATCCGCAGCTGCGCCAACTACCCGGGGCTGGATAGCCGTTATTTCCGGGTGGCGATCCGTAGCGCCAGCGAAAACGACCAGCTGCTGGCGGCGCTGCGCCGGGCGCTGGCCTGAGGCCTACTGCAGGGTGACGCCCCCGGGCACCATCGCCAGCAGATGCTGCTGCGGCCAGTGGGCGGCGATGTCGCTCTCTGCCAGCCGCCATTGCAGAAATTCGACGTCATGACGACGGCGGTCCAGCAGCAGGCCGACGACGCTGCCGCTGTGCGCCACGTTAAGGCCATACAATCCTGCGCTTTCCACCAGTTGCAGTAGCGCGTCAAACCCCGGTTTGGGCAACAGCTGCTGGCTGGCGATGGCGCTGATGGTCGCCGCTTCGCCCAGCAGCTGTGGGCTGCCGCAATGGCAGGCCTGCTGTACTTTCTCCCACGCCAGCTGCAGCCGGGAGGCGTTAGCCAACAGACCCGCCTCGCGCGGCAGCTGGTGGTAGTCGGTGGTGCGCAGCGTCAGCGGGCTCTCCAGTACTAACAGGTCGAGCGCCGGCGGAGGGGGACAGGCGATTTGCGTGGCGGCGGTATTATGGTCGAACAGCGTCAGCTGGCGAAACAGGGTGCTGTCGGTAGGCTCCAGCGCGACGCACAGGCGCGCCAGCGTCGGCTCATCCATTAGATGGCCCAGATGATGGGCGGTGGCGACGGCGGTGGCAGCGATATCGGCGGTGCTGCTGGCCATCCCTTTGGCCACCGGGATCGTTGAGTGCAGGGTGATGCGGATCTGCTGGCTCAGCGCTGGGGGGTAGCCCCAGTGGGCCAGCAGCTGGTCGACCATCGCCCGTGACAGCGGCCGCTCATCTTTTCGCGGCACCCCGGTCTCGACCTCGACGGTGCTGTACCAGTCCACCGGGCAGGAGACCAGTTTCTCGCTGCCGAGGATCCAGCCCTGGATAAGTTCTCCGCACGAGGCGGGACATTGTGCAACAGCCACGTTTTCACCTTTCCGCTTACCTTCGCCAGGGCGCATAGTGGCATGGCGACCCGCCGGTTACCATGATTCTCCGCAAGAGGAGGTACGTCGTTTAGGCCGACACCGCCAGCTCGCGCGCCTGCGGCAAGGCAAGACGCATGACGTCGCGGGCAATCATCAGCTCTTCATTGGTGTTGATCACCGCCACTTTGACCAGCGCATTATCCGCCTGAATAAAGGTCGCGCTCCGCTGGTTTTTCTCGTCGTCCAGTGCGAGGCCGAGAAAATGCAAATTGCGGCAGATCGTCGCCCGCGCCCGGGCGGAATGCTCGCCTATGCCGCCGGTAAAGATCAGCGCGTCCAGACCTCCCATCTGCATGATATAGCTGCCGATAGTCGCGCGAATGCGTTCGGCAAACAGCGACAGCGCCAGAGCCGCCCTTTCGTTGCCGGCGTCGGCTGCCTGTTCGACGTCGCGGTAGTCAGAAGACACGCCGGAGACGCCCAGCAGCCCGGATTCATTATTCAGCAGCTGGCTGAGCTGCAGGGCGGATTTCCCCTCTTTCTCCACCAGCCAGGGAAGAATCGACGGATCGATATCGCCGCTGCGGGTGCCCATCATCACCCCGGACTGGGGAGTAAAGCCCATTGAGGTATTCACCGACTGCCCGCCTTTGATGGCGCAGACGCTACAGCCATTGCCCAGGTGGCAGCTCACTACCCGCAGGGCGCTCAGCGGTACGCCCAGCTTTTCCGCCAGCGCGCTGCTGACATAGTGATGGCTGGTGCCGTGAAAACCGTAGCGGCGAATGCCCAGCTCGGCGTAATAGCGCCAGGGCAGGGGATAGAGCCAGGCCTCCGGCGCCAGGGTCTGGTGAAAGGCGGTATCAAAGACCGCTACCGCCGGTACCGCCGGCAGCCGCTGGCGAAAGAGGCGAATGCCCAGCGCATTGACCGGGTTATGCAGCGGCGCCAGCTCCGCCAGGCGTTCGATCTCCCGCAGGGTGTCGTCGCAGACCAGCGCGGCGTCTTTGAAGCGTTCGCCGCCGTGGGCGACGCGGTGGCCAACGCCGTCTATCTCCTGCAGGCTGCTCAGGATCCCGCGGCCGGTCAGCGCCTCCAGCAGCAGGGTCACTGCCTCATGGTGATCGGCGATGGGCAGCGTCTCCTGCCATTTCTGTGCCGACGTTTTCAGCATGAAGCGGGCCTCGGGCAAGCCAATACGTTCGATCAGCCCCTGGCAGAGCAACGCTCCCTGCGGCATGTTAAGCAGCTGAAACTTCAGGGAGGAGCTGCCGGCGTTGATCGCCATGATTTTATAGGTCATTGATATTCCTCTGCGTTCAGGCAGGCGAGCAGGTCATCAAGCCCGTCGCCGGTTAACGCGCTGGTGATAAAGATATGTTCGGCGCCTGCTGCCTCGAGCCATGCCCGGACCTGTTCCAGACGGGGCGGGGCGGCCAAATCGGCTTTGGTGACCACCCCGATAACCGGGCGGTTCATCGGGGCGGTAAACCCCGGAGAAAAAGGTGACCAGGGCGCATCGGCATTCAGTACCAGCGCGATGACATCTGCCTCGCAGGCGCTGGTGAGCAGCGCGCTGTACAGGCAGCGGTTTTCCAGATATTCCCCCGGGGTGTCGATCGCGGCCGGCGTCCAGACGATGGCCTGCGTTTTCTGATAACGCAGCGTTTCGCCACGCAATACCTGGGTCAGCGAGGTTTTGCCGCACTGACTGGGTCCGATAAGCATCAGGCGTTTCATGGGCTCAGGTCCGTGTGATCGGACAGGCGGTGAAGCGCATCAGCTCACCAAGGGTGCGTGTGACCTGCCTGAGCGCGTACTCCACCGCGGAGACATCGCCGGTCAACACCACCGCGCCGGTGAAGCGATCGAGAAAGCCGATCTCCACCGCGCCAGACTTGGTGGCGATGTCGCAGGCGATGATTGACGCCTCACTGGGGGTAATGGTGAGAATGCCGATGGCGGAGACCGCGTCCGGCAGACCCAGCTTTTTGAACAGATCTTTGCCCGGATTGGCGATGAGATGCGCCAGAGTGACCTGTTTACCCGGGACATACTCCTGGATCATGCGTTCGGTAGGGGTTTGCGATTCCATTATCCCTCCATCAGCTGTTGCCACAGCGCATCGTGCGGTCGCGGGATCACTGCCCGGTAAACCAGTAATCCTTTCTCGCCTGCGCTGTCGCTGGCCACCGTGACGGCGTTGTCGACATCGGCGATATCACCCGCCACCACCATGTAGCATTTGCCGCCGATACCAAACGCCATATGAACGCGAACCAGGGTGACGTTGGCGGCTTTCACCGCGCGGTCGGCGGCGCTGATGCACGCTGCCACGCTCCAGGTTTCGACGATCCCCGCCGCCTGTCGCTGCTCGACCACGTTGAGGCCGCTGATCGCCGGCAGTACGCTGGGGTGAATGTTGGCCAGCACCAGGCTGTCCACCACCATCTCCCCGGCGCGCGCCGTGCCGGCGGCGATTGCCTGTTGCACGGCGCCGACGTCGCCGCCGAGCATCAGCAGGAATTTCCCGGGACAAAGGGTTCTGCAGAGCAGGAGCTGTACGTTCGCGCTTTTCAGCATGACGTCGCCCAGCTCCATTCCCCTGGCGATGCTGGTCAGTTCTAAAATTCCGATAGCCTGGGTCATGATTAACCTCTTACAAGCGTAATGGCCTGCTCCGTGATGGCGGAGACCTGGCCGTCAATACTGGCGTGTACCGGCGCACCGAGGGCGTCGGCAGGGATGTCTGCCAGCAGCTGGCCGCGCGTTACTCGCTCTCCCGGTGCGACGCAGGGAACGGCGCTGATGCCGATATGCTGGCGCAGCGGCAGGGTGACGCAGCCCACCTCCGGCTCCACCGCCGTCAGCGGCGCCTCCTGATACCAGGGATCAAGCCCCAGTTTGCTGATGAGCCGTTTGACCGGCACCAGGCGGTGCTTCGCCATCTCGTCCGCCGGACGTAGCGGTCCCTCGTAGCGCAGGTTTTTCGCCCTCAGCTCACGTTTCAGCAGACGGTTGATGCGCATGGGGGAAATCCCCACCGGGCAGGCGACGCTCTCGCAAACGTTGCACTCCGAGCAGGTCAGGGCGCTGAGCAGCAGCGACGGGGTGGCCGCCTGGCGATAGTTCACCGCCCGCACCAGCAGGTGGGGAGAAAGCTCATGGCCGATCAGGTGCCGGGGGCATAAATCCGTGCATAAGCGGCACTGCTCACAGACGGTGCGGGCGATGGCGAGCAGGGTGCGCTCATCCTGCCGCCGCCGCTGGATCAACGGATGGTTGCCCGGAAGCACCAGCAGGCCGCCGGTGGTTTTGGTGACCGGTGTCTCCAGGGAGGTCATAAGCGAGCCCATCATCGGACCGCCGTTGATAAAGCCCGGATCGGCAACCGTCGCGCCGCCGGCCAGATCCAGCACCTCGCGCAACGACATGCCCAGCGGGACAGTCAGCGTCAGCGGGCGGGCGACGGCGCCATTGACGGTCAACGTCCGGCGAGTCACCGGATAGCCCTGCTCCACGGCTCTGGCGATATTGAGTACCGTCTGCACGTTATTGACCACTACGCCGACGCTGACCGGCAGCGCGGCAGGCGGCACGCGGCGCCCCGTCGCCAGCCAGATAGTAAGCACCTCATCCCCGGCCGGATAGACGTCAGGCAGAATATGCAGCCGGGCCCATTCCGGGAGTCGCGGGGTTAACGCCGCAATCGCCGGAGTATATTTCGCCTTCAGGGCAATGATCCCTTCCCGGGCGCCGGTGGCGGTCATTGCGTAACCCAGGCCGCGAATCAGCCGGTCAGCCTGCTGCGCCATCAGCTGTTGATCAACCTTCAGCATCGGTTCGCATTCGGCGGCGTTCACCAGCACGGTATCCACCCTGGCCTGCAGTTTGATGTGGGTCGGAAAGCCCGCCCCACCGGCGCCCACCACGCCGGCGGCCCGGACGCGCTCGCGGATCTCCGCCGCGTCAATGTCTGGTAGTGGCACTATCGCTTCACTCATTGCAGGCTCTCCAGCAGTTGCGCGATGGCCGCGCCATCGGCCGGACGCGGGTTGGTGCGCAGGGTGGCGTCGGCCAGCGCGGCCGGCACCATGGCGGGAATTCGCGATAAGAAAAGGGGATATTTTTCCTGCAAGACGCCCTTGAGGGTGGGAATGGCGCACTGCTGTTTCAGTGTTTCCACCGCGGCAAGCAGCGCCTGGAGAGCCTCCTGTTCGCCAGCTTCCGGCGGGCAGAACTGGCAGGCCCTGGCCAGGCGCGCATAGCGCTTCGCCGCTCGCGGCTCGCCGGCGTTGAAGCGGATCACCGCGGTCAGCAGCAGCGCGTTGGCCAGGCCATGGGGGAGGTGAAACTGGCCGCCAAGCTGATGGGCGATAGCATGATTGAGTCCGAGGCCAGCCTGGCTAAAGGCCATGCCGGCAAGGGTTGAGGCATTGTGCATTTTACTGCGGGTCGCGACGCAGTCGCCCTGGCGAACCGCAACGGGCAGGGCGCGAAATACCAGCCTGGCGGCTTTTTCCGCCAGTGCATCGGTAAAATCGGTGGCCTGCGGCGATACCCATGCCTCAAGGGCGTGGGTCAGGACGTCCAGTCCGGTATGGGCCGTGATGGTGGGCGGTACGCTGACCACCAGCGACGGGTCAAGGATCGCCATATCGGGACAGAGTGCCTCATGGAACAGCGGGTATTTGATCCCTTTTTCCGGATCGCTGATGACGCAGGCGCTGGTCACTTCCGACCCGGTACCGCTGGTGGTGGGGATCGCCACGCAGGTGTCGACAGGCAGCCCGCCCTGCTGGCTGAACCAGACGATCGCCTTGGCGGCGTCCATCGCCGAGCCGCCGCCGAAGCCGATCACCACCTGCGGACGCAGGGCCTGCATCTGCGCTATCCCTTTCGCCACGGTGTGAATGGTCGGATCCGGTGTAATATCGCTGAACACGCTGACGCGGTTGCTGGCGGGCAGCGCGGCGCGCAGCCGCTCGAACAGCGGCGAACGCGCCAGGAAGCCGTCGCAGACGATCCAGATGTGCTGATGGCTAAAGCGCTGCAGCGCGGCCAGGCTCCCCGGGCCGCTGTAGAGGCGCGTTTGCAAAGAAAAGGTGTGCATGGCGCCCCCGGTTAGCGAATGGAAAAACCGTTGGTCAACACGCAGCGCCGCAGGCGGGCGAACGTCCGCGCGGAGGTGGTGCCTTCCCCGGTTGGCGTGGCGATGGTGAAGGTGGTAAACCCTTCGCCGCCGACGCCGATTCCCGCGTAAGACGGACCATTTTTGACAAAGATGGAGGTCTGCAGCGTGCGTGCCGCCAGATTGAGCCGCGAGACATTCTGCGAGTGCATAATGGCGGTGTGGTGCAGACCCTCCTCAACGCGCAGGGCCAGCGCCAGGGCGCTATCAAAATCGGCGACCCGGACGATCGGCAGCACCGGCATCAGTTGCTCGCAGGTCACCCAGGGGTCGTTCGCCTGCACCTCGGCTATCAGCAGGCGAGGGGGGCGGGAAGGGACGGCGAGACCGGCGGCCGCCAGCAGCGCAGCCGGACTTTTACCGACCAGTTTTTTATTCGCCGCGCCGTCGGGCAGGCAGACGGCGCGCAGGGTATCGGTCTCCTGCGGGCTCAACAGCAGCGCGTCAAAATCCTGCATCTGCTGGATCAGGCGGTCAGCGACGGAGGCGACGACGATCAGGTTTTTTTCGGCGATACAGGGCAGGTTGTAATCGAAGGCGGCGCCGCTGATGATATCTTCGGCGGCTTTGACGAGATCGGCCGTTTCATCAACGATGCACGGCGGATTGCCGGCGCCAGCGCCGATCACTTTTTTACCGCTTTTCATGCCCATCGCCACAATGCCAGGGCCGCCGGTGATAGCCAGAACGGCAATCAGCGGGTGGGCCATCATTTGCTGGGTGGCTTCAAAGGTCGGCTCGGCAACGGTCACCACCAGGTTACGGATCCCGCTGCAGCGGTAGGCGATCTCTTCGATCCTGGCGATAAGCGTTAACGAGACCTTTTTCGCGCCGGGATGGGGGCTGAAATAGACGCTGTTACCCGCCGCCAGCATGCTGATACTGTTGTTGATAATGGTTTCCGTTGGGTTGGTGCTGGGCGCCACGGCGCCAATAACCCCGAACGGTGAGTACTCAAACAGCACCATCCCGCCATCGCCGGTGAGGGCGCTGGTAGTGAGATCCTCAATGCCCGGTGTGTTCTCAAGGGCAGCTTTATTTTTCAGATATTTATCTTCTTTGTTGCCCATGCCGGTTTCCGTGGCGCTCTCCTCCGCCAGCGTCGCCAGCTCGGGGGCCAGCGTCTCCCGCAGCGCGCTGATAATGGCGCTGCGGGTTTTTAGCGGACACTGCTGATAGCGGAGAAAAGCCTGATGGGCGGCGTCGATGGCGCTGCCGACGTCGCGGAAAATGCCCTGCTGTTCCTGAGAAACGGGGGCGGGCGCGAGCTTTTCGCTGAGAATGGTGCGGATAAGGGTTTCCAGTTCTGCTGTATTCATTGATGTGTTCTCACGTTAATGGCCGCCATAGCAGCCTGTGCAATAGCCATATCCTGCTCGATGCTGCCGCCGCTAATCCCGAGGCCGGCTATTAGCTGGCCATCGCGCCACAGCGGATATCCGCCGCCAAAGGTGACGACTTTGCCCTGCAGATGGCTCTCCAGACCGTACAGCGCAGCGCCTGGCTGTACGGTCGTCGCGAGCTCGTGGGTGGCGGTTTTCATGGCGACGGCGGTCCAGGCTTTTTTCGGCGCCAGCTCGCTGCTGACCAGCAGCGCATCGGGCATTCGCCAGGTCACGGTTTCGGTACCGTGTGCGTCAACGATGCTGACCACCACCGGCACCTGCAGCTGGCGGGCGTGTTCGATAGCCTGACGGGTAAGCTGATGCAGCTCGTGAAAGGAGAGTGCCCCGGCCTGGGCTTTGGGCGCGTCGGACGCAGGCGACCCGCTGGCGGCCAGGTAGCGGGCCGCGATCTCCGCGACGAGGCGGCGCTGGTGATCGGCATGATCCTCGCTGCGCGCCAGGGCATACAGACAGTCAGATAAGCGGTTCAGATAACGCAGCAGTATCTGACGGATAGTGGCCTCTGCCGCCAGCTCGACCAGCCGGCGCTCCGCCCGACGGGAAACGGTGCGGGCCAGGTGCAGACGACTGGCGGCTTCGCACCGTCCGGGCAACACAAACTGGTGCAGCGCCGGCACGCGGGCCATCTCGCGATCGATGGTCTGCTCCAGCAGGGCAATCTCTTCGCTGCTGATATAGCGCTTACCCGGTGATGGCTGTTCGCTGTCGCTGGCGAGCTCCGCGCTGAACCAGAAAATATGTTGCTGCAGGGCTTCGAGCAGGACGCGATGTTCCTCTTCAGCGACGGCGCAGACGCACAGGCTCAGCACCGCGTTCAGTTCATCCAGGGTGCCGTAGGCTTCGACGCGCGGATGCGTCTTGCTGACCCGCTGGCCGGTAAAGAGTGATGTACTGCCGGCATCGCCGGTTCGGGTATAGATAGCCACAGGCGCCCCCTTAGCGTGAAAGTGAGTCAACAATGCCCACAACGGCAAGATCGATGGCCTCATTCGGGCCGCTAAAGACGTGGCGTGCGCTCGAGCCGCTGCAGAGCAGCACCAGTTCGCCGACGCCAGCGCCAACCGAATCTACCGCCACTTCATCGCCGCTCGCGGGCGGAAATGGATGTTCGTCGTCTGTGCTTACCCGGCGCACCAGCAGCAGTTTTTTGCCGTTCAGAGAGGGCGATTTTTGCGTCGAGACGACGGCGCCGGTCACGCGTGCCAGATGCATAGTTCATTCCTGCGTAATCAATTGAACATGCCGCGCGACGGCCGCTTCGCGGGCGAGGGCGGTGATAATGGGGCGGCGGCGCAGCACCAGATAACCTCCGTGGAGGCGGGCTACATCGGCGTAGGTGAGCACCGACGCGGCGTGAAGCCTGATGGGCTGGCCAGGCGGGTCGCTGAACGTCAGCGGCAAACGGGCGAGTTTTTTTACCGCCAGCGCGGGGAGCAGGGCGGGAAGCAGCGTTAACTGTACCCGAACGCCCCAGGCCATCGCCTCATGCAACGCGCAACCGGCGGCCGTCAGCGCGCGCTGGCCGGTAAGCTGCTCCAGCAGCGGTAAATCCACCTGCACGATGCGCAGCGAAGCGTGCTGGCACAGCAGGCTTTGGATATCCGCTTCGCCGAGCTGGGCCACGCTGAGCGTGGCCGTGCTCAGGGCGCGACGGCGCAGACGGGCGGCGACCTCTTCGACGATACGCTGCAGCATCGCGTGGTTCATGGCTTCGTCACCAGCGTAGCCCAGGCCTGCGCAGCGTCAGCGCCTGCCGCATTGGCTTCGTCAGTATCGATGTGCATCTCAAGACGCATATCCGGGGCTACGCGGACCGCTACATTGTCGAAGATAAGCCGCCTGTCGCTGCCTTCGATCGCCACCGCGACGCTATCGCCATGGGCGACGCGCAGGATCAGGGCATCGAGCGGGGACATATGAATATGTCGTTGGGCGACGATCGTCCCGCTGCTCAGCTCCAGTTCGGCAAAGGGGCTTATCAGGCGGATCCCCGGCGTGTCCTGCAGATTGCCGGACATGCGCAGCGGCGCGGCGATACCAAGGGTCCGGGCGTCGGTGCGTGAGATTTCCACCTGGCTGGTCTGGCGCAAAGGGCCGAGCAGGCGCACGTTATTTAATCGTCCTTTGGGGCCAACCAGGGTCACCGTCTGCTCTGCGGCATACTGCCCGGGCTGCAGCAGCGCTTTTTTCGGCTGGATGGGCTGAGCGGGAAAGAGCCTGGCATAGTCCTCCGCCGCTAAATGGATATGGCGACTGGAGATACCGATTGGGATGGGACGCTGGCGCATCTCATCCAGCACTTTGTTGACTGTTGAAGCCAGCTGTTGTTTATCCATTACGCGTCACCTCGTTTACCGGCGTGCAGGCACTGCGAGCGAGGTTCGCCTTTTTGCCGGGGACAGTGCGGGTCCAGGCACAGGTTGCAGGTCACCTGCTCCGCAGGGCGGGGGAGGGTGTCTGCGGGATCTCTGCGCTCATCCATTACGGTGGCGTTCTCCTCTTCCAGAGCAGCGTCAGGTGCTGGTGAAGGCGCTTCGACGCGGGCTGGCAGCAGGCCTGCGCCGGGCCTGGCGATAACCTTCTGCGCCACCAGCCCCTGCTGCCGTTCGGCGAGCTCGGCCCCGGTCATCACCGCCGCCTGGACAGAGGCCACATCACCGGCGATCTTCACCACCATCCAGCCGGAGCCGTTGGTCTTTTCCAGGGCGAGCAGCGTGATGGCGGCCGCTTTCGCCATGGCGTCGGCGCAGGTGATGGCCAGAGCCAGGCCGCTGACCTCAAGTAATCCCAGTGATTGCTTCACGCGGTGCTCCTTGTTTCCAGGTCAGACGGATTTCGGCAGAATGGCCTCAACATCGCTGTGCGGGCGTGGGATCACATGGCTGGACTTGACCTCGCCGACCACGCTGGCCGCCGCGCTCCCGGCGTCAACGGCGGCTTTGACCGCGCCGACGTCTCCGCGGACCATCACGGTAATCAGCCCGGAGCCAATTTTTTCGTAACCAATCAACTGCACGTTGGCGGATTTCACCATTGCATCAGCGGCTTCAATGGCGCCAACCAGGCCTTTCGTTTCAACCAGTCCTAGTGCGTTATTCATACTGTGTTCTCCTGTGGATTAAGCATTGCGATCCCGAAATGGGATCCCTTTGACGAGACGAGCCGCATTGTTGCCAGTGTTTCGCCGGGCCAGCCTGTCCTGGTGATACCTCAGCGAAAACAGCGGAGTTGATGCGGGTAAATTTTTGTAGTGCACGATGAGTCGTTCCCGGTCGCAGGCGATGCCCACCAGCAGCGGCGAACGCTGCGCCGCCTGCCAGGCGTGATGGACAAGATCGCCGCCGGTCCGCGGTTGCAGAACGAAAGGAATGCCTTCCTCTTCAATGCCCAGCAGGACATCGCGCCACTGTTCGCTGCATTCGTCAGTGACGGCAATGACAATGGCGGGGGCGACTACGCTACTCTCCATGCGTGCCTCCTTTTTGCCAGGAGAGGAGTAATCCGCTGGCGACCGCATTGCGCGGGCCTTCACTGCCGCGGATGTTGCCGCGCCCGGCAACCAGCCGGTAGTGCGCCAGCGCGTCGGTGACCAGCTGGGGGATCTCGAAATCGAGGGACGAGCCGCCCACCAGCACCACGAAGGGAATGTCGCGAATGTTGCCGGTAGGGCTCACCTGACGTAACGCCCGCAGGGCGTTGGTGACAAAGACGCGTGATTTGGCGCTACGGCGAATGGCGCGCACTTTCTCCAGCGGCAGATCGCCGGGCAGGGGAACCAGTTCATCCGGTTTCACCACGCAGACGCGGGCAAATACCGCCGGTGGTAAGGCCGACGGAAAAAACTGGACGCTGCCGTCTTCATGACGCAGATGAAACAGGCTTTCGACTTTCGCCAGCGGGTATTTTTTGATCTCTTCCGCCAGGTAGCGGTCCTCAAGCCCCAGCTCGCGGGCGATGATCATCGTGACCATATCGCCGGCGCCGGCCAGGTGAGTGGCGCTGATCTCTCCTTGCGCATTGATAATGGAGGCGTCGGTCGACCCGGCGCCCAGATCGAGGATCGCCAGCGGGCGCGTGGTGCCGGGAGTGGTGAGCGCCCCGAGAATGGCCGCTTCCGCCTCAGCGCCACCCACCTGAACCGCAATCTGCAGTTTGTGCTCAATTTCACGGGCGATCAGGGCCATCTGCAGGCGATCCGACTTGACCATCGAGGCGATACCCACCGCCTGCTCCAGCGAGAACTCCCCCGCCAGGGCACCGGTCACGCTGACCGGCACCGCCGTATCAACGGCCAGCAGATCCTGAATGCGGATCTCCTGAGCTGGCTTATTGGTAAGCTCCGCCATGGTCTGGCGCACGTGCTCAAGCATGCCGCCGATATTGGTGCCCGCTTCTCCCGCGACGTTGTCCAGTTTGCCGCAGCCGTCAACCGCCTTCATGATGGCTTCCGCCCCGGCGGCCACATCAACCTGTACGCTGCGCCCCTGAGCGATGAGCAGCAGATTCCCCGCCGGAATAGTCCGTGCCTTGACGTCGCCGGAGGGGGTTTTCACCACTACGGCCGAACGATTGCCAATCAGCGCCCGCGCCATTGGCACGATATTTTTGGTCTCTTCGGCGTTGAGATCGAAAACGGTGGCAATACCGTAGGGGTTGGAGAGCGTTTCGATGATCTTGCCGGGTAAAGCGACCTCGACCGCCGCCAGCATGCCAAGTGGAATACGGTCGATATGCTGAACTTCATCGATCACCGGCAGCGGTTGCTGTAGCCGGTTATTGACCAGCACGCCGTCATCCTGCTGCAAAATAATGCCGGAAATCTGATAGCCCGCTGCCGTCGCCGCATTGACCATCGCAGCGACATCGGCAAAGTCAAAGGCTGAGGAGACCACCAGAATATAGGGGGTGTCCGCAGCGCAGGACAGCAGCGCCTCCGGTGTGATGGTGATGCCGACCCCCAGTCCGACGCCGCCGGGTGTCTTCGGGTTGTGGCCGATCATGGTGGACTCGGTGATGATGGTTTCCGTGATGGTCTCCATCGCCACATCGCCAATGACCGGCGTGGCTTCGTTAATGCGAATAAGCGAGATATCGCTGACCTGAATGCCTGCCGCTTTTGCCGCCTGTGTTAGCGCCTCCTGAATACCGAACACATTACGTAATGTGCCTTTAATACCGGTGGTTTCAGCCAGCGCGCTGTGGCGGATGTTCAGCACACCTGCGTCATCGACCGTCGCCAGGGCGACCTCTGTCGATGAGTTGCCAATATCAATGCCAGCGATATAGCACATGCTTGCCCCCTGTTAATCGTCGCCTTTCAGTTTTTTACGCTCGACGTACAGCCCGGCCGCTTCCCGAACAAAGGCGGCACAGAGCCGGGCCTGGTAGCGATGCTCGAGGTCATCAGCGATCGCCAGTAGCTCCGCCTGGGTGGAACGGTATGGGCGCAGGGCGTTGTAGATCTCAAGGATCCGGTCGTCGGGAACCGCGGTGAGCTCGGCGGCCCGCTCAAAGTTCATCGCCAGCCGATCGCGTCCGGCATCCTGGGCGATCGCCGCCTGCATGCGCAGCGTTTCCGGGGTGATGCGCATGTCCTGTGCCGTAACGCGATCGCTTAATACGTTCTCCAGCGTCAGGTCATCGAGCGTTTTATTGGTAGCTGTTTTGACCCACTCCGGATGGCGGGTGGCTAACGGGTAGTCGCTGACTTTAGGCTGGCGAGCGGTGTCGTTTGTCGGCGCGGCTGGCGCGGGCGTTGCCCCGTCCTGTAGGCTGTTCATCCGGCTCAGCACGTCGCGTACCATGGATTCAATTGCGTCGGTATTCATCGGGATATCCTTTGTTAAAGCGCCATGCGCAGTTCCTGCGGGTTTTTGCCGGTCACTACGTATTTGGTCTCTTTAATGTGCAAAATGGCCGACTTCGCCTGGTATTTGGGACGAGCCATCTGATCGTTGAGCGTCGGCACCGGCTGCGGCGACTCGCGTTTGGCGTAGCGTGCGGCGTTTTTGCCAATCTGGCGGTAGGTTTCCAGGGTCAGCAGCGGCGCCTGCGGGAAGAGTTCCAGATTGGAAAGCGGCGGCAGGCCCCGCTGGTGGATGACAGTGGTGCCTTTCGACTGAATACCGATCGAGATGCCGGAGCCGCTCAGGCGGTTGCCTTCCACCGCCACGAAGGCGACGTCAGAAGATTTAAAGCAGCGGATCACCCGGGCTTTGATGCCTTCTTCCTCAATGCCGGCGATCACTTCGCGCAGGATATTTTTATGCGGAATGCCGACGATATTGGCGGTTTGCGCCAGGCCAAAGGCGGGCCCGACGGCAATGATGACTTCATCCTGCTGCGTGCCGGGTTTGGCTTCGCCGATTTCCGTCAGGAAGCTGTCGCTGGACACAGGCGCAACAGCGGCCGACGCGACGGAAGCGGCAGGCGCGCTAAAGGAGACCGGCTTATCTGCGCCTGATTTCATCTCCGACAGCACCTCTTCGATAATCTGGCGCAGCAGCGTTTCGTTAATTTCCATTTTTCACCCCTTAGCCAAGTTCATTGGGATCGAGCGCGCCCGGGATATTTTTAATCTCTTCCCAGCGCTCGCCTTGCAGGCGGTAGCCTGTTGCCGGACCGGCATAATCGTTCACGTCATTCACGGCCGAGAGCACCTGGCCTTCGCCGACGATGATGGCGGAGGTGTGCAGGTAGTCGCCGGTGAGCTTGGCTTTCTGAATATTGAGCATGTCCTGGGCGACATCGGGGAAGCCGCCTTTCGCCAGGGCTTTCACCACCTCCAGGCCGTTGCGGTTCTTGTTGATGATCTCCTGGGCAAACTTGATGTCCTCAACGATGTTGCGCTCAGGCATATCTTTTGAACCGTGGGCGTAAGTGGCGGCCTCCACCTCTTCATCCGTAATTGGCGGCAAACCCATGCCGGCAAATACCGCTTGCAGCGCGCGGGCGGCTTTATTACGAATGGCAATCACGTCCTCTTCACGCACCGGCCGCAGGCCGCCATCGACCTTCAGATCGCGCTGGATCACGTTGTAGTCGTCGAAGTCTTCGGCATCTTCGTTGGAACCGGCGAACATGTTGTCGTAGTTCGGCACCGCCGAGTAACCGGAGGAGATAAAGTCGGTGCCTGGCAGGAACTGCATCAGCAGGCGCGCGGTACGCCGCATATCCGAGTGGGTAAAGGTTTGATCGTTACTTGAGGCGCACTCCAGATCCAGCGCTGAGCAAATCAGGTTTTCCGCCAGTACGGCGCGGATACCCGACGGTACGGCGGACGGCACGCCGATACAGCTGACGGAGCCATTCTGCAGGCCTTGCACCCCGGCGGCTTTGGTGATGTAGATGCAGCGCGCTTCGAGATACAGCATCGATTTGCCTTCGGCATAACCCATCTGCACTTCAGAGCCGGAGCCGGAGGTAAAGCGCATTTTCAGGCCGCGCGAGGCGTAGGAGGAGGCGAGGAAGCCTTTCGACCATGGGGTGTCATCGCCATCGGTAAACACCGGTTCCGTACCGTAGACCGAAATGGTTTCGGCATAGCAGGTATGGCCCAGCATGCCCAGTTTCAGCTCGGTGGCTTCTTCCAGGGAACACTGGGTGAGGACGCCGGGGCGGCCCACCTGTGAACCGACCAGCAGGGCGATGGCGTTGAACGGCGCGTAGCGCGCCACGGCGACGGTGGTCTCCTGCTCGTCAAAGCCGCGCCATGCGCCTTCAGCGGCGTCGGCGGCAATCTGTACCGGATTATCTTTGATATTAGTGACATGCGCCTGCTGGGACGGCGTGCGGCGGGCGCGCATTTTTTGCATCGCCATCATCATCTCGACCACGTTCATATGCGACACCACTTCGACGATTTTCGCCGGGGTCATCGCGGTAGTGAGCGGCACGATGTCGCTGCGTTTAACGTTCGGGTCGCAGAGCATGTTGGCGAGCTTAACCGAATCCATGGCCATCACTTCTTCGGCCCGGGCGAGATTAATGCCGTAGCGCGCGATAAAGTGGTCAATCAGGTCGAACTGCTCAACCGGTTTGCCGTCGAGTTCGGTCACCGCGCCGTTGACGATGCGGATAGAGGGTTTGGGATCGTTAGGGCTTTCCATCGCGATAAAGCCCTCTTCGATCCACTCCTTAACGAAACCATCCTGATTCACAGGGCGTTTCGCCAGTGCTTCAAATCTTTTCGATCTCATGAATCAGCCTCGCGGGTATTAAATGTAGGAGGGGCGATCGTTTTTCGGTTCGGCGCCCAGCGTCCCCAGTACGGTTTTGCCGATCTCCCGGGCGGAGATCACCGCCTGGCGCACCGCGCCGGAGTCGCCGGAAATCACCAGGATGGCTTCGTTGCTGAAGCTGGTGCCGTGGGCCGGTGAGCTGTAAGCCACCACGTCGACGTTGGCTGATTTCAGCGCGGTATCGGCCATCAGCACGCCAACGGACGCCGGCGCGCCGACGATAATCCCGCAGGCGCGGCCCAGCGGAGCGCCGAAGGCTTTTTCCAGGGCGTAGCTGGCGCGCGCGGTATACTGCAGCTCGATATGACCCGCCTCGTTGCCGTAGACATCGCCGAAAGTACGGTCCAGCTCTTTCAGCGCGACCTCAATCCCGCGTTTGACGTCGGAAACATCGTTCCCGCCCAGCACAATCAGCGAGCCATGGCCGGCGCCGCCTTTGGTGTCGCGAGGAAGCTCAATGCTGACCACTTCGGTGTTGGTGGCTTTGACCGCTTCATCGGCGGCCATAATGTGCGGCCCGGCGCCGGTGCGCGCACCGAGGATGCCGATAGAGCGATAGCGTTTTTCAAGCTTCATGGCTTCCAGCAATGCGGCATCCACGTTGGCGATGACCAGCCCGAGGGTGTCGCCAATGGCGGTCCCGACAAATTCCGTTAAGCTGCAGCTTTTCTCTGCCATAGCCGTTTCTCCTGTGGGATGGGGGGTATCGGGAAGCGCCTGCTGCTCTGGCGTCGCCACACGGGCTATGACTTGCGCCATGATCTGTTCAACCAGCTCATTGCTGCTCACTGGCTATTCCCCTTCGGTAAGATTTTTTCAACATCGGTATGGGGGCGGGGAATGACGTGTACGGCTTTCACCTCGCCCACGTGGCGGGCTGCGGCGGCACCGGCGTCGGTGGCGGCTTTTACGGCTCCCACGTCGCCACGCACGATGACGGTCACCAGGCCTGAACCGATCCTTTCATAGCCAACTAATAAAACATTGGCCGACTTAACCATTGCGTCAGCGGCCTCTATGGCTGCGGTTAAGCCTTTGGTTTCTACCATTCCTAATGCTTCTTGTTGCATAAAGACCTCGCAGGGTATGTTCCAGTGAGGGAACTATATGGCGGGGCGGCGAAAAAGAATGGCTGAGTTGATGGTGTAGAACGAAAAAATAGTGGTTTTTATATAATAATAAATAGTCATGATTTATTTTATATTGTTGTTTTTATTGGTTTTTATTTTACTTATTAATGTGATTATCTTGCGGGTGCTGTTCCGTATTTACATTTTTGGGCGTGATTTTTTAAATTGTTTTTGCTATGCGATATTTTGCGTGGTGTGATATTTGTTGGAAAATAAGCACTGCGCTTTTGCAATTTTTTATTATTGAGTTGGAAATAAAAATATCCCCTGAACGCCCGCCATTGCTGCATGGATTCGCGAGCAAATAGCAATAAATTGCTCTTCTTCAGCGACTTTACGCCGCCCGTTTTCCGCAGGATGCCAACACTTTGCTGCCGCCGGTTTCTATAGTGGGCCTCGCCGTACCCAACGAGCCAGCGGATGGTTGGCTGGCCTGGACACGAACTACGTCAAGAGGTGTCACAATGAATGGTTCTTTACGCGCGCAATGTATCGCCGAGTTTTTAGGCACCGGGCTATTTCTGTTTTTTGGTATCTGCTGCCTGAGCGCTCTGAAGCTGGCTGGCGCCAGCCTGGGGCTGTGGGAGATCTGTATTATCTGGGGACTGGGTATTTCTCTGGCGGTGTACCTGACGGCCGGCATTTCGGGGGGGCATCTGAACCCCGCCGTCACCGTCGCCCTGTGGCTGTTTGCCTGCTTCCCGGGCAGAAAAGTGTTGCCCTATATCGTGGCCCAGGTCGCCGGCGCGTTTGGCGGCGCCGTGTTGGCCTGGATACTTTACAGCACCCTGTTTACGCAATTTGAAACGGTACATCATATGGTGCGTGGCAGCCTGGAAAGCCTGCAGCTGGCCAGTATCTTCAGTACCTACCCGGCGCCTGAGCTCAGCATCTGGCATGCGGCGCTGGTGGAGGTGGTGATCACCTCGATGTTGATGGGGATGATCATGGCGCTCACCGATGATGGCAATGGCGTACCCAAGGGCCCGCTGGCGCCGCTGTTGATTGGCATTCTGGTAGCGGTGATCGGCGCCTCGACCGGGCCGCTTACCGGTTTTGCGATGAACCCGGCGCGCGATTTTGGCCCGAAACTATTTGCCTGGCTCGCCGGGTGGGGCGACATCGCGATGACTGGCGGAAGGGATATTCCCTATTTTATCGTGCCCATCATCGCGCCATTGCTGGGCGCCTGCCTCGGCGCCGCAATTTATCGTTTTCTCATCGCTAATAATCTTCCCTGTCATACCTGCGTTGAGGAGAAAAATACGCGTTAGCATCCAGTGAAAAATGTATTACTGAAATAGCAAAACTATTTCATGAACCGATATCACGAACCGCTCAAAAAGTCTCCCCGGGTTGGGAGACTTTTGTTATTGTCAATGCACTTTTTTATCGTCGACGGGATCTGATGCTAAAAAAGGGAAATATGAATAATATGTTTTATTTATAACAAAAAATTAACTGAGGGGTTTTATCATGATTTCTGCGAGTACCCTGAACTCAGAACTCATCAATAAAATCGCACAGGATTTTGCGCAAGCCACCAGTCTGGCGGTTGTGGTCGTCAATATTCACGGTGATGAGATTTCTGAACTGTTTAATTTCACGCCGTTTTGCCAACTCATGCGTCAGCACCCGGAGCACAGCGGACGCTGTCGCATGAGCGACCGCTGCGGCGGGCTGGAAGCCTCGAAAAATGACCAGCTGTGTATCTACCGCTGTCACGCGGGGTTAACCGATTTTTCCATCCCGCTGGTGATCGCCGGCCACCTCGTTGGCTTCGTGCTGTGCGGCCAGGTGCGTCTGAGCAATGATATTGAACTGGTTGATATTCTGAACGTGGATGACCGCTGGCAGGACGATCCGGCGCTGGTCCAGGCGTTTCGCGATGTGCCTGAGATGGACTATTCGCGGGTTATCGCTTCGGCGGATCTGCTGAAGCTGATCGTCGAGAATTGCCTGAAAAAACAGCTCAACTTTGTGGTTATCAAAGATAACCCGCCGCAGAACGACCCGGCGCAGGCCTGCCGGGCGGCCTCGCCGCACGATGGCAAAATGAAGAAGGCGCTGCGCTATATCGACGCGCATCTCTCCGATGAGCTGCGTCTGGAGGACGTGGCGGCGCACGTCTATCTCAGCCCGTACTACTTCAGCAAACTGTTTAAAAAGTATCAGGGGATCGGCTTTAACGCCTGGGTCAATCAGCAGCGGATGGCGAGCGCAAAAGAGCTGCTATGCCACAGCGACTGGAGCATTGCCAGCATCGCGCGGAATTTAGGTTTTTCGCAAACCAGCTATTTTTGCAAAGTGTTTCGCCAGACCTATCAGGTAACGCCGCAGGCATTTCGTCAGCAAATTAATGCCGGATCACAAACTGAGTCTTTTTAAATGACAATATTTTGCTATTGCCGATTTTTGATATCCCGGAGTATCTTCATCATTATAAAATGAAAAAAACGACAGTAGAGCAATAAATTGTCATAGCGCAACAAAATAGTGATATTCGAGGGATAAACTACACCAGTTTTTATTTTTGTGATGGGATAGAGTGTCCGTTAATACGAGACTGATGAATATCACAACACCGCTTCACCTCGCTGACGTCATTTTGCAGGCGATGAGGCGGTAAAAGTAAGCTTGAAACATTAACCGCGGATGCATGGCGCATCGGCGAATACAACCGACAGGTTCGACACCAGTTTGGTGTCAGGGAAGGGGGTGTAAATCCCCCGCAGCCCCCGCTGCTGTGATGCTGACGACCCCGCAAAAACCACTGATCGAAAGATTGGGAAGGGCGGGCGAGAACGAGGCTAAGCCAGAAGACCTGCCTGCCGGTAACTGACCAACAACTTCGGTGGGAAGTGGGTGGCTTAGCGGTGCGTGGTCGCAGGACCAGGCATGCGCGCAGCTATACCCCGACCACCTGAACAGGACAGGGTATGGCAACCAGGCGTGCGTTTATTCTTGCGGGTACCGACAGCGGTTGTGGCAAAACCACCGTTACGCTTGGCCTGCTCAGCTTGCTCCAACAGCGCGGTTTGCGGGTGCAACCGTGTAAAGTGGGGCCAGACTACCTGGACACCGCCTGGCACACCGCCATCAGCGGCGTCGCCTCCCGCAATCTCGACAGCTTTATGCTTCCCGCCCCGATACTCAACGCGCTGTTTGCCGAACAACTGCAGCAGGCCGACATCGCGGTTATCGAAGGGGTGATGGGCCTGTATGACGGCTACGGCATCGACCCCAACTACTGCAGCAGCGCGGCGATGGCTAAACAGCTTGGCTGCCCGGTGATTTTGCTGGTGGATGGCAAAGCGGTGTCGACTTCCATCGCCGCCACGGTGATGGGCTTTCAACACTTTGATCCGGCCCTCAACATCGCTGGCGTTATCGTCAATCGGGTTAACAGCGACGCGCACTTCCAGCTGCTGAAAAGCGCCATTGAGCGCTACTGTCAGGTGCCAGTGCTCGGCTATGTGCCGCGCGTGGAAGGCGTGGCGCTGCCCGAACGGCATCTGGGGCTGGTGACCGCCCGCGAGTCGGTGGTCAATCAGCAGGCATGGCGGGATTTTGCCAGCCTGCTGGGGCGCACCCTCGACATAGACCGGCTACTGGCCCTCAGCGAACTGGCCGCCATGCCGGCCGGCGAGTGGGGGGAACAGCTTGCCGCCGACGCCGGCGAAGGACTGACGCTGGCCCTCGCCGACGATGAGGCCTTCAATTTTTATTACCCCGATAACCTGGCGCTGCTGGCGCGCTGCGGCGTGAAGATGGTGCGCTTTAGCCCGCTGCGCGATCGCCAGCTGCCGGCCTGCCAGATGATCTGGCTCGGCGGCGGCTACCCGGAGCTGCATGCGGCCGGGCTGTCCGCCAACCATGAGATGCTGGCGCAGCTTCGCGCGGCGCACCGGCGCGGGGTGGCGATCTACGCCGAGTGCGGCGGCCTGATGTATCTGGGCACGACCCTGGAAGTCACCGGCGGCGAGCGCTACGCCATGGCGGATATTATTCCTGGACACAGCCGAATGGGGACGCGTCTGACCCGGTTCGGCTACTGCGAAGCGCAGGCGCAGCAGCAGACGCTGCTGGCCGCTCCTGGCGAGTGGCTGCGCGGCCATGAATTTCATTACTCCGATTTTTCGCCCGCCACCCCTGCCGTACTGGCCTGCCGTAAACAGCGAGACGGTAAGACGCTCCAGCAGTGGCCGGGAGGATGGCAGTCCGGCAGCGCCTTTGCCAGCTATCTCCATGTCCACTTTGCCCAGCGCCCCACCATGCTCAACCACTGGCTGCGAGCGGCAAGGAGGGCGCAATGACTCTTCTCGCCTGGTGTGTGGCCTGGATACTTGATGTGCTCATTGGCGATCCGCCGCACTGGCCGCATCCGGTGCGCTGGATAGGTCGCCTGATCACCGTCAGCCAGCGTGTGGTGCGGCGCGTCTGCCATAGCGACCGGGCGCTGCGCATCGGCGGCGGGGTAATGTGGCTGGTGGTGACCGGCCTGACATGGGGCGTGGCCTGGGGCGCACTGGCGCTGGCGCACGGGCTCCATCCCTGGCTGGGATGGCTGGTGGAGGTGTGGATGATCTTCACCGTGCTGGCGGGACGCTGTCTGGCACAGTCGGCGATGGCGGTGGCCCGGCCGCTGCAGGCCGGGGATCTCGCCGAAAGCCGGCATAAGCTCTCCTGGATTGTCGGGCGCGACACCTCTCAGCTCCAGCCAGCGCAGATCAACCGTGCGGTGGTGGAGACCGTGGCGGAAAACACGGTGGATGGCATTATCGCGCCGCTCTTTTTCCTGCTGCTGGGCGGCGCGCCGCTGGCCATGGCCTATAAAGCGGTCAACACCCTCGATTCCATGGTCGGCTATAAACACGAAAAATACCGGGCGATCGGCATGGTCAGCGCCCGTCTTGATGATGTAGCCAACTTCCTTCCCGCCCGGCTGAGCTGGCTGCTGCTCAGCCTTGCCGCAGTGCTATGCCGGGAAGATGGCGCCCGGGCGCTGCGTACGGGCTGGCGCGATCGTTATCAGCACAGCAGTCCTAACTGCGCCTGGCCGGAAGCGACCGTCGCCGGCGCGCTGGGGATCCGCCTTGGCGGCCCGAACGATTACTTCGGCCAGCGCGTTGAAAAGCCCTGGATAGGCGACGCCGTCCGCGACATCGCGGTGGACGATATTTCCCGAACCATTCGATTAATGTGGGTGGCGTCAAGCCTGGCGCTGGCGCTATTTATCGGCGTGCGCTACTGGCTGGTCGGCGCGGCCTGAGGAGAACCTGATGCAGTACATCCAACAACCGCAGGCGATCGAGGCGAAAAGCTTCGACATCATCAGCGAGATCATCGCCGAAACGCGACCGGACTACCGTTTCGCCAGCCCGCTGCACGAGGCGATTATCAAGCGGGTGATCCACACCACCGCTGACTTCGACTGGCTGGATATTCTGTGGTTTTCTCCGGATGCCCTGATCGCGCTGAGCGAGGCGTTGAGCCGGCCCTGCACGCTGTATACCGATACCACCATGGCGTTGTCCGGGATCAACAAAAACCTGCTGGCCCGCTTTGGCGGCGAATGCCGCTGCTATATCAGCGACCCACGGGTGGTGCGCGAGGCGCAAAGCCGGGGGATGACCCGCTCGATGGCGGCGGTGGATATTGCGGTGCAGGAGCCCGGGGAGAAAGTGTTCGTCTTCGGCAATGCGCCAACCGCGCTGTTTCGCCTGCTGGAACATCGCGAGACGGCCATCGGCGGCGTGGTGGGGGTGCCGGTCGGGTTCGTCGGCGCGGCGGAGTCGAAAGCGGCGCTCAGCGAGAGCGGCCTGCCGGCCATCGCCGCGCTCGGCCGCAAGGGGGGAAGCAACGTGGCGGCAGCGATTGTGAACGCTCTGCTTTACCACCTGCGGGAGGCGCAATGAGCGATCAGACCTTTGACGCCCCGGTATGGCATCACGGCAAAGCGCTGCGCAAGGGCTACACCACCGGCTCCTGCGCCACGGCGGCGGCAAAAGTGGCGGCGCTGATGGTGATGCGCCAGCATCTGATCCACCAGGTCTCGATCGTCACCCCCTCCGGCGTCACCCTGTGCCTGAACGTTGAGTCCCCGCACGTCGAAGGGCAGCAGGCGGTCGCCGCGATCCGTAAAGACGGCGGCGATGATGTCGATGCCACCCACGGCATGCTGATTTTTGCCCGGGTGATCCTCAATGACAGCGGAGAGATTAGCCTGTTGGGCGGCGAGGGCATCGGCACGGTGACCCGCAAAGGGATCGGCCTGCCGACAGGCAGCCCGGCGATAAACCGTACTCCGCGGCACACCATCGAGACCGCCGTGCGCGAAGCGATTGGCCCTTCCCGCGGCGCGCAGGTGGAAATCTTTGCTCCGGAAGGCGTACTTCGCGCGCAAAAAACCTATAACGCGCGGCTGGGGATCCTCGGCGGGATCTCGATTATCGGCACCACCGGGATCGTCACCCCGATGTCGGAAGAGAGCTGGAAGCGCTCGCTCTCCCTCGAGCTGGAGATAAAACGCGCCGCCGGGCTGGATCGCGTAGTGCTGGTGCCGGGCAACCACGGTGAGCGCTTTGTCCGCGAACAGATGGGCATCGACCCGCAGATAGTCGTCACCATGAGCAACTTCGTCGGCTACATGATTGAAGAGGCGGTCCGGCTTGGTTTCCGCCAGATTGTGCTCATCGGCCACCCCGGCAAACTGATCAAAATCGCCGCCGGGATCTTTCATACCCACAGCCATATCGCCGATGCGCGGATGGAAACCCTCGTCGCTCATCTGGCGCTGCTTGGCGCGCCGCTGCCGTTGCTGACGCTGGTCAGCGAGTGCGACACCACCGAAGCGGCAATGGAGCATATCGACGCCTGGGGATACCAGCGCCTCTATAACCATCTGGCTGAGCGAATCTGCCAGCGTGTTCTTGAGATGCTGCGCTTCACTCAGCACCCGCCCACCTGCGACGCGGTTCTGTTTTCTTTTGATAACCAGGTTCTGGGCAGCAGCCGTCCGCTGGAGGCGATTGCCCGGGAGCTGGCATGTTGACGGTCGTGGGGATGGGCCCGGCGGGGCTGCAGTGGCTGACCCCGGCCGCGCGCGAGGCGATCGCCGCCGCCGAGGCGCTGGTGGGCGGCAGCCGCCATCTCCGGCAGTTTCCCGCCTTCGCCGGCGAGCGCTTTGCGCTGGGGGCTGATATTCCGGCACTGCTGGCGTGGATCGAGGCCCGCGCCGGGCGCCACGTCGTGGTGCTGGCCTCCGGCGATCCGCTGTTCTATGGCATTGGCACCCGGCTGATTGCCCACTTTGGCCGGGAACGGGTGCAGGTGATCCCCGGCATCAGCGCGGTGCAGTACCTCTGCGCCCGGGCGGGCATCGACATGAACGACATGTGGCTGACCAGCAGCCATGGCCGGGCGGTGAGCTTCGATGCGCTGGCCGCCCACCGGAAAGTCGCCATGGTGACCGACGGCCGCTGTGGTCCGCGGGAGATTGCCGCCCAGCTGACGGCCCGCGGCAAAGGCCACCGCTGGATGGTGATCGGCGAAAATCTGGCGATGGAAAACGAGCGGATCCACTGGCTGCCGGTCAGCGCCGTGGAGGACGAATATGAGATGAATGCGGTGGTGATCCTCGATGAAAGATGAGCTGTTTTTGCGCGGCGCCCAGGTGCCGATGACCAAAGAGGCCGTGCGCGCACTGGCGCTGGCGAAGCTGGAGCTGCACCGGGCGCGCCACCTGATTGATATCGGCGCGGGCACCGGCAGCGTCAGCATTGAGGCCGCCCTGCAGAACCCGGCGCTACGGGTGACGGCGATTGAGCGTCAGGCCGACGCGCTGCGCCTGCTGGCGGAGAACCGGCAGCGCTTTGGCTGCGACAACATCGCTATCGTGGCGGGCGTTGCGCCGCTGGCGGTCGCCGACAAAGCCGACGCGATCTTTATGGGGGGCAGCGGCGGCCACCTGACGGCGCTGATCGACTGGTCGCTGGCGCAGCTGCATCCCGGCGGCCGGCTGGTGATGACTTTTATTTTGCAGGAAAACCTTCATAGCGCCCTGGGGCACCTGCAGCAGTGCGGCATCCACGAGGTGGACTGCCAGCAGCTGGCGGTCTCCACTCTGGCCACGCTGGGCAGCGGCCACTATTTCAAACCCCATAATCCCGTTTTTGTCATCGCCTGTCAGAAGGAAGAAAACCATGGCTGAGACTTTTGATCCCCATTGCGTGTGGTTCGTCGGCGCCGGTCCTGGCGATCGCGAACTGATTACTCTCAAAGGCTACCGTCTGCTGCAGCAGGCGCAGGTGGTGATCTACGCCGGGTCGCTGATCAACACCGAGCTGCTGGCCTACTGTCCGCCACAGGCGGAGTGCCACGACAGCGCCGCGCTGCATCTGGAGCAGATCCTCGACCTGATGGAGGCGGGGGTGAAGGCGGGAAAAACGGTGGTGCGTCTGCAGACGGGCGATGTTTCGCTGTACGGCTCGGTGCGCGAGCAGGGCGAAGAGTTGACCCGCCGCGGGATCCGCTGGCAGGTGGTGCCGGGCGTCAGCGCTTTCCTCGGCGCGGCGGCCGAGCTGGGGGTGGAGTACACGGTGCCTGAGGTATCGCAAAGTCTGATTATTACCCGTCTGGAAGGGCGCACGCCGGTTCCTGCGCGCGAACAGCTGGAGGCCTTTGCCAGCCATCAAACTTCGATGGCGATTTACCTGTCGGTGCAACGTATTCACCGGGTGGCGGAGCGGCTGGTGGAGGGCGGCTACCCCGCGACCACCCCGGTCGCGGTGATCTACAAGGCCACCTGGCCGGAAAGCCAGACCGTCCGCGGTACCCTCGCGGACATCGGCGACAAAGTACGCGACGCCGGGATCCGCAAAACGGCGCTGATCCTGGTCGGTCCCTTCCTCGGCGATGAGTATCACTACTCAAAACTGTACGCAGCGGATTTTAGCCATGAATACCGTAAAGCCTGAATCCATTGCCCTGTTTTGCCTGACGCCCGGCGGCGTGCGGCTGGCAAAACGGCTGGCGGCCATGCTGCCGCTCACCTGCTACACCAGCGAAGCGCTGCAGGAAGAGGGGTTTATCCCCTTCAACGGCGGCTTTGCCAGCGCAGCCCGCGAGGCATTCAGCAGTTTCTCGGCGCTGATTTTTATCGGCGCCACCGGGATTGCCGTGCGGGTGCTGGCCCCGCTGGTGAATGACAAGTTCAGCGACCCGGCGGTGGTGGTGATTGATGAGCGCGCCCGGCACGTCATCAGCCTGCTCTCCGGCCATGCCGGGGGGGCGAATGCGCTGACCCGCTATCTGGCCGGGATGCTCGACGCCGACCCGGTGATCACCACCGCCACCGATGTCAACGAGCTGGCCGCCCTTGACACGCTGGCCTTCCAGCTGAACGCCCGGATGACCGATTTTCGCGCGGCGGTGAAAACCGTCAACCAGATGCTGGTGAGCGGTATGCGGGTGGGGCTGTGGTGCGACGCTGAATTTACCGAGGCGCTAAGCCGGTGCGACCAACGCGGCTTTATCCCGGTAAGCGACCTGGCGCGCTTGCCGGCGCTCGACGCGCTGATCTGCGTCACCCTGCGCCGGTCGCTGCCGCCGCTGCCGGTACCTCACTGGAAGCTGGTGCCCCAGCGGGTGGTGGCGGGGATCGGCTGTCGGCGCGACACCCCCTGTTCCTTGCTCTGTACGCTGCTGGATCGCCAGCTTGCCGCTCAGCGTCTTGACCCGCTGGCGCTGAAAGCGATCGGCAGCGTGAGCCTGAAGGCAAACGAGCCGGGGTTGCGCCAGTTGGCTCACCGCTGCCGGGTGCCGTTCGAAACCTTCAGCGCCGAGGCGCTGCGCGAGCACGAGCACCGCTTTCCGGCCTCGTCTTTTGTCCGGGAGACGGTCGGCGTCGGCAGCGTCTCCGGTCCGGTGGCCTGGCTGCTGAGTCAGGGAAACCTGTCCGGCGAAACCCTGCGCGAGCAGGGCGTGACCATTACTTTGGGAGTAACACACTGATGTTAAGCGTAATCGGAATTGGCCCTGGCTCGCAGGCAATGATGACCATGGAAGCCGTGGAGGCCCTGCAGGCGGCAGAGATTGTGGTGGGCTACAAGACCTACACCCACCTGGTAAAAGCCTTTACCGGTGACAAGCAGGTGATCAAAACCGGCATGTGCAAAGAGATTGAACGCTGCCAGGCCGCCATTGAGCTGGCGCAGGCCGGGAACAACGTTGCGCTGATCAGCAGCGGCGACGCCGGCATCTACGGCATGGCGGGGCTGGTGCTGGAGCTGGTCAATAAGCAGCAGCTGGACATTGAGGTCCGTCTGATCCCAGGGATGACGGCGAGTATCGCCGCCGCCTCGCTGCTCGGCGCGCCGCTGATGCATGATTTCTGCCATATCAGCCTCAGCGATCTGCTGACGCCGTGGCCGGTGATTGAAAAACGCATTGTCGCCGCAGGGGAAGCAGACTTCGTTATCTGTTTTTACAACCCCCGCAGCCGCGGCCGCGAAGGGCATCTGGCGCGCGCCTTTGCGTTGCTGGCGGCCAGCAAAAGCCCGGACACGCCGGTCGGCGTAGTCAAATCCGCCGGGCGCAAAAAGCAGGAGAAATGGCTGACCACCCTCGGAGAGATGGATTTTGCCCCGGTGGATATGACCAGTCTGGTCATCGTCGGCAACAAAGCGACTTACATCGACAACGGTCTGATGATCACCCCGCGAGGCTACGCGCTGTGAACCACGGCGACGTGCTGGTTATCGGGGGCACCAGCGATGCGCGGGCGATCTGCCAGCAGCTGGACGCCGCCGGCGTGCGCTACACCCTGTCGGTGGCGACCCCCACCGGCGAGCGGCTGGCCGGCGATATCCGCGGGCGGATACGCTGCGGGCGCATGGAGTGGCAGCAGATGGCGGAGTGGCTCAGGGCGCAGCGCACCCGCTGGGTGATTGACGCCTCTCACCCCTACGCCGAAGTGGTCAGCCAGAATATTGTGCGCGCCTGCGCCAGCGTCGGGGTCCTGCTCAGCCGCTATCAAAGGCCGGAGCAGCTGAGCGATCTGCGCCATCCGCTACTTCACGTGGTCGGCGATCTGAACGAGGCCTGCGCGCTGGCCCGTCGCCTCGGGGAGCGGATCCTGCTGACCACCGGCAGCAAAGATCTGGCGGCCTGGCGGGCGGGACTGGCGGAGAAAACGTTGCTCGCCCGGGTGCTGCCGGTGCCGGAGGTGGTTCAGGACTGTAGCGATCTGGGGTTTGGCGTCGGGGAAATCTTTGCCCTCTGCGGGCCGTTCAGCGCCGAATTTAACGCCGCCTTTTATCGCCAGTGCCGGGCTGATGTTGTGGTCACGAAAGCCTCGGGCGCGGAAGGGGGCTATCAGGAAAAAGTACAACCCTGTCTTGATGCGGGGATCCCCTGCATCGTCATTACCCGCCCGGCGCCGCTGGTGAAGGGCGATGAATTACTGGAAAGCCAGGCCGATTTCGCTACGCGGCTGACGCGCTGGCTGTCGGCGACTTGAGGAACAGGATATGAAAAAAGCACTTCTGGTGGTGAGCTTCGGCACCAGCTATCACGACACCCGCGAGAAGAACATTACCGCCTGCGAGCGCGATCTTGCCGCCAGCTGTCCGGATCGCACGCTGTTCCGCGCCTTCACCTCGGGGATGATTATTCGCAAACTGCGGCAGCGCGACGGTATCCATATCGATACCCCGCTGCAGGCCCTGCAAAAGCTGGCTGAGCAGGGGTACCAGGATGTGGCGATCCAGTCCCTGCACATTATCAACGGCGACGAGTACGAGAAGATCGTTCGCGAAGTGCAGAGCCTGCGCCCGCGCTTTCAGCGCCTGACGCTGGGCGTGCCGCTGCTGAGCGGTCATGGCGATTATGTTCAGCTGATGCAGGCCCTGCGCCAGCAGATGCCGCCGCTGGCGGCGACGGAGCGAGTGGTGTTTATGGGGCACGGCGCCAGCCACCACGCCTTCGCGGCCTACGCTTGTCTGGATCATATGATGGCGGTGCAGGGTTTTCCGGCGCGGGTGGGGGCGGTGGAAAGCTATCCCGAAGTGGACATCGTCATTAACGAACTCTCCCGCCAGGGCGTGACCGGCGTGCATCTGATGCCCCTGATGCTGGTGGCCGGCGATCATGCCATTAATGATATGGCCTCCGACGAAGACGATTCGTGGAAAACCCGCTTCAATGCCGCCGGCATCCCCGCCACGCCGTGGCTGAACGGGTTAGGGGAAAATCCGGCGGTGCGGGCGATGTTTGTCGCCCATCTGCAGCAGGCGCTGAATAACGCGATGGAGAAAGCAGCATGAGCGGCAAACTCTACGCCCTGAGCACCGGGCCGGGGGCGGCCGATCTGATCACCGTGCGTGCGGCGCGGATCCTCGGCCAGCTGGATGTGCTGTATGCGCCAGCCGGCCGCAAAGGCGGCGACAGCCTCGCGCTCTCCATCGTGCGCGAGTACCTTGGCGCACACACGGAGGTCCGCTGCTGCCATTTTCCGATGAGCGCCGACAGCGCGGAAAAAGAGGCGGTGTGGAACGACGTTGCCGCGGCGCTGGCCCAGGAGGTGGCGGCGGGCAGGCAGGTCGGATTTATCACCCTCGGCGACGCCATGTTGTTCAGCACCTGGGTCTTTCTGCTGCAGCGGATTGGCTGCCCGGACTGGCTGGAGATTGTCCCTGGCGTTACCTCCTTCGCCGCCATTGCCGCGCGGGCGAAAACCCCGCTGGCTATGGAGCAGCAGTCGCTGGCGGTGATCTCCTGTACCGCGCCGGAAGCGGACATTGCCGCGGCGCTGCGCCAGCATGACAGTCTGGTGCTGATGAAAGTCTACGGCCGCTTCGCCCGCATTAAGGCGTTGCTGGCGCAGGCGGGGCTGCTGGATGCGGCGCTGATGATGTCAGAGGCCACCCTGCCGGGCGAGCAGTGCTGGCGCCGTCTGCGCGAGGTCAGCGATGACCAGCCGCTGCCCTATTTCTCGACCATCCTGGTTAACAAACAGTGGGAGGAGGCGTAATGAATCAGGTGAAATCGCTGAAGCAGCTTTCGTACGGGGGGCTGGCAGCGGCTGTTCTGCTGATCATCGTCCCGCAGGAGGCGTTCGCCATGCATATCATGGAGGGTTTTTTACCGCCGATGTGGGCGCTGGCGTGGTGGCTGCTGTTTTTACCCTGCCTGTGGTACGGCCTGGTGCGCCTGCGGCGTATCGTCCAGGAGGAGAGCAATCAGAAGGTGCTGCTGGCCCTCTGCGGGGCGTTTATTTTTGTTCTTTCGGCGCTGAAGATCCCGTCGGTGACCGGCAGTTGCTCGCACCCGACCGGCGTTGGTCTGGCGGTGATCCTCTTCGGGCCGGGTGTGGTGGCGGTGCTGGGGGCGATCGTTCTGCTGTTCCAGGCGCTGCTGCTGGCGCATGGCGGCCTGACCACTCTTGGCGCCAACGGGATGTCGATGGCGGTAATCGGCCCGATGGTCGGCTATCTGGTGTGGAAGCTGGCCTGCCGGGCGGGGATCCGTCGCGATGTCGGGGTCTTTCTCTGCGCCATGCTGGCGGATCTGATGACCTACTTTGTCACCTCCGTCCAGCTCGGGGTGGCCTTTCCCGATCCGGCCACCGGGGCAGGTGGATCGATCCTGAAGTTTATGGGGATCTTCTGCCTGACGCAGATCCCGATCGCCATCGCGGAAGGATTGCTAACTGTGATGATCTACGATCAGCTGACCAAACGGCGGCTGATCGTCGCGGAGGGACATTAATATGAAAAAGACCCTGATCCTGTTGGCGATGGTGGTCACCCTGATGATCCTGCCCTTTTTTATTAACCACGGCGGTGAGTTTGGCGGCTCGGACGGTGAAGCGGAGAGCCAGATCCAGGTGGTGGCGCCGGATTATCAACCCTGGTTCCAGCCGCTGTACGAACCGGCGAGCGGCGAGATTGAGAGCCTGCTGTTTACCCTGCAGGGCTCGCTGGGCGCGGCGGTGATTTTTTACATTCTCGGCTATGCGAGGGGCAGGCAGCGCCGTGATGACCGGGTTTGACCGACTCAGCTACCAGAGCCGCTGGTTGCACGTGGCGCCAGAGCGTAAGTTTCTGCTCTGGCTGCTGCTGATGGTGCTGGCCTTTACGCTGCCGGCGTGGGGCCAGGCGCTGACGCTGGCGCTGACCGCCGCGCTGACCTGCTGGCTGCTGCGGGTCTCATTCTGGCGCTGGTGCCGCTGGATGGCGCTACCCTTTGGCTTTTTGCTGGTCGGCGTGCTGACCATTCTGTTCAGCATCAGCCGCGACCCGCAGATGCTGTTAGCGAGCTTTCGGCTGGGCGCTTTCTCGATAGGGATTTCCGCCCAGGGGCTGGCCGTGGCCGGGGAGACCTTCTGGCGCAGCCTGGCGGCGATGGCGGCCACGCTCTGGCTGGTGCTTAATCTGCCTTTCCCACAGCTGATTATCTTGCTCAAGCGCGGTCGCGTACCGCGACTGTTGACGGAGCAGATCCTGCTGACCTGGCGCTTCATTTTTATTCTGTTAGACGAGGCGATGGCGATTCACCGCGCGCAAACCCTACGTTTTGGCTATGGTAGCGTGCCGCAGGGCTATCGCTCGCTGGCGATGCTGGTGGGACTGCTGTTCACTCGCGTCCTCCTGCGCTATCAGCAGATGAGCACCGCGCTGGATATCAAATTGTACCAGGGTGATTTTCACCTCTAAGGATAAGTATGCTTGCCACAACCGATCTCTGGTTTCGCTATCAGGATGAGCCGGTACTTAAAGGGCTGACGCTGGATTTTTCCCGCCATGCGGTGACCGGCCTGGTGGGGGCCAACGGCTGCGGAAAGTCGACGCTGTTTATGAACCTGAGCGGCCTGCTGCGCCCGCAGCAGGGGGCGGTGCTGTGGCAGGGAGAGGCGCTGAATTACAGCAAGCGCGGTCTGCTGGCGCTGCGCCAGCAGGTGGCGACGGTGTTTCAGGATCCGGATCAGCAGATCTTCTATACCGATATCGACAGCGATATCGCTTTTAGCCTGCGTAATCTCGGGGTGGCGGAAGAGGAGATCGCCCGCCGGGTGGATGAAGCGTTGACCCTCGTTGATGCTCAGGGGTTTCGCCAGCAGCCGATCCAGTGTCTCAGCCATGGGCAGAAAAAACGGGTGGCGATCGCCGGGGCGCTGGTGCTGCAGGCGCGCTACCTGCTGCTTGACGAGCCCACCGCGGGCCTCGATCCCCGGGGGCGGGCGCAGATGATCGCCATCATCCGGCGCATTGTCGGGCAGGGGCGGCGCGTGGTGATCTCCAGCCACGATATCGATCTGATCTATGAGGTGAGCGACGCCGTTTACGTTCTGCGTCACGGCGAAGTGCTGGCCGCGGGGGATCCCGGCGAGGTATTTGCCTGCGCGGCGATCATGGCCCAGGCGGGATTGACGCAGCCGTGGCTGGTGAAACTTCATAGCGAACTGGGATTGCCGCTGTGTAAAACCGAAGCGGAGTTTTTTCAGCGGATGCACAACAACGCGATAGGCGCGATAAAGGAGGCGTCATGACGCTGGCAGTGATGTTACAGGGCACGGCTTCCGACGTGGGGAAAAGCGTACTGGTGGCGGGACTGTGCCGTATTTTTCATCAGGATGGGCTGCGTACCGCGCCGTTTAAATCACAGAATATGGCGCTGAACTCCGGCATTACGCCGGATGGCAAAGAGATGGGCCGGGCGCAGATTTTCCAGGCCGAAGCGGCAGGGATCGCGCCGGATGTCCGCATGAACCCGATTTTGCTCAAGCCCACCAGCGACCGTCAGGCGCAGGTGGTCCTGATGGGGCAGGTGGCGACCAGCATGGACGCGGTGAGCTATCACCAGTACAAGCCGCGCCTGCGCGAGCAGATCCTCGCGGTCTACCAGAGCCTGGCCGGAGAGTATGAGGCGCTGGTGCTGGAAGGGGCCGGCAGTCCGGCGGAGATTAACCTGCGCGACCGCGATATCGTCAATATGGGCATGGCCGAGATGGCGCAATGTCCGGTGATCCTGGTGGCCGATATCGACCGCGGCGGGGTGTTTGCCGCGATTTACGGTACGCTGGCGCTACTGCAGCCTCAGGAGCGGGCGCGGGTGAAAGGGGTGATCATCAATAAATTCCGCGGCGATGTGGCGCTCCTGCGCTCCGGGATAGAGCAGATCGAGGCGTTGACCGGGGTGCCGGTGCTGGGCGTTATGCCGTGGCTTGACGTGGATCTCGAGGATGAGGACGGCGTCGCGCTGCAGGCCGGGAAATACCGTCGCACCGACCGGCGCGACATCGACATCGCCGTGGTTCACCTGCCGCATATCGCCAATTTTACCGACTTTAACGCCCTGGCGGCGCAGCCAGACGTCCGGGTGCGCTATGTCCGCGACCCGCAGGCGCTGGCCGACGCCGACCTGGTCATTCTCCCGGGCAGTAAAAATACCCTCGGCGATCTGTGCTGGCTGCGCGAGAGCGGCATGGCGCATGCAGTCGAGCAGGCCCGGCAGCGCAAGGTGCCGCTGCTAGGGATCTGCGGCGGCTATCAGATGCTGGGCGAAACCATTATCGATGAGGTGGAGTCTGGCCTTGGCACCCAGCCCGGACTGGGGGTGCTGAAGACCGTGACCCACTTCGGCCAGCATAAAACCACCACCCAGGTGCAGGCGACCCTGGGAACTAACCTCCCGGAATGGTTAGCCGACGCGGCAGGTCTGCATGTCAGTGGCTACGAAATTCATATGGGTGAGACGCGCCGCGAGGCCGGCAGCCCGCCGCTGCTGCAGCTGCATAAAGCGGGACAGTCAGTAGAGGACGGGGCGATAAGCGACGACGGCCTGGCGTTCGGCACCTATCTCCATGGCCTGTTCGACAGCGATGCCTTTACCCGGGCGCTGCTCAACGGCCTGCGCCAGCGCAAAGGGCTGGCGCCGCTGGATAGCGCCCTGGAGTATGCCCGCTATAAAACCCGGCAGTTTGATCGGCTGGCGGACGCCATGCGCGAACATATCGCCATCGATAAAATTTACGCCATCATGCGCCAACATCAGGAGCCCCTATGCTGACTCTGGTTACCGGCGGCGCGCGTAGCGGCAAAAGCCGCCATGCCGAGGCGCTGATTGCCGATGCGCCGCAGGGGTTATATATCGCCACCTCGCAAATCTTTGACGACGAGATGGCCGCAAGGATCCAGCACCATCGCGACGGCAGGCCCGCCCACTGGCGCACCGCCGAGCGCTGGCAGCAGCTTGATGAACTGATCACTCCGGATATCGCCCCAGCGGAGGCGATTCTGCTGGAGTGTATCACCACCATGGTCACCAACCTGCTGTTCGCGCTCGGCGGCGACAGCGACCCCGACGGCTGGGATTACGCCGCCATGGAGCGGGCTATTGATGACGAAATGGGCGTGCTGATTGCCGCCTGTCAGCGCTGCCCGGCGCACGTCGTGCTGGTGACCAACGAGGTGGGGATGGGCATTGTGCCGGAGAACCGCCTGGCGCGGCATTTTCGCGATATCGCCGGGCGGGTCAATCAGCGCCTGGCGGCCGCGGCGGATGCGGTCTGGCTGGTGGTCTCCGGCATCGGCGTCAAAATCAAATAACTCAATCGCTGGCTGACCGGGCCAGCCCTGGCAGGGATTCTGTATGGAAAATTTAAACACGGTTCTGCGGGCGATCCCCGCGCCGGACGCTGACGCCATGGCGCGGGCACAACACCATATCGACGGCTTGCTTAAGCCCCCCGGCAGCCTCGGCCGTCTGGAGGCGCTGGCGGTGCAGCTGGCGGGAATGCCCGGCCTGGGCGGCCAGCCGCAGGTGGCGAAAAAGGCGCTGCTGGTGATGTGCGCCGACCATGGGGTGTGGGACGAAGGGGTGGCGATTTCGCCGAAGGCGGTCACCGCCATCCAGGCGGCAAATATGACCCGCGGCACCACCGGCGTCTGCGTGCTCGCCGCCCAGGCCGGGGCGCAAGTGTATGTAATTGATGTCGGTATCGATAGCGAACCGCTCCCCGGGGTGGTGAATATGCGGGTGGCGCGGGGCTGCGGCAATATTGCCCGCGGCCCGGCCATGACCCGTGAGCAGGGGCAGGAATTGCTGCTGGAGGTGATGCGCTACACCCGCGCGCTGGCCCGGGAGGGCGTTACTCTGTTTGGTGTCGGCGAGCTGGGGATGGCCAATACCACGCCGGCGGCGGCGATGGTCAGCGTTCTGACCGGCAGTGATGCGCAGGAGGTGGTTGGGGTTGGCGCCAATCTGCCGTTGGCGAAGGTTGGCAACAAGGTGGAGGTGGTGCGGCGGGCTATCGCCGTCAATCAGCCCGACCCGAATGATGGTCTCGATGTGCTGAGCAAAGTCGGTGGTTTCGATCTGCTGGGGATGGCGGGGGTGATGCTGGGGGCGGCGTCCTGCGGGCTGCCGGTGGTGCTGGATGGCTTTCTTTCCTACGCCGCAGCGCTGGCGGCGTGCCAGATAGCGCCGGAGGTAAAACCGTATCTGATCCCGTCCCACTATTCGGCGGAGAAGGGGGCGCGTATCGCGCTGGCGCATCTGGGCCTCGAACCGTATCTCAATATGGGTATGCGTCTGGGAGAAGGCAGCGGCGCGGCGCTGGCGATGCCGATCGTCGAGGCAGCCTGCGCGATGTACCATCGCATGGGCATGCTGGCGGCAAGCAATATTGTGTTACCGAAGGGGTAAGCAGGAGATGGGAGCGGCAACGGCCGTTCCCGTTTTCGGCAGAGGTTTGCCGGCGGCAGAAACAAAAAAACACCCTTGAGGGTGTTTATGATGTTGGTTGCGGGGGCCGGATTTGAACCGACGACCTTCGGGTTATGAGCCCGACGAGCTACCAGGCTGCTCCACCCCGCGTCACCGTACTGCTTTACTTTGTCAAATTTGATTGGTTGCGGGGGCCGGATTTGAACCGACGACCTTCGGGTTATGAGCCCGACGAGCTACCAGGCTGCTCCACCCCGCGTCA